>NZ_JALNTS010000003.1:0-518059 GCF_023161725.1 Vibrio sp. 1CM24A | reverse complement strand
CCTGACTCCGATAGAATATCGAACTCAGGCCTTGAAAGCCGCTTAACAGAAATGTCCAACTTTATGGGGTCACTTCAAACGCTGTGGCTTTTCTTTTATCGAGTTGTATCAATACCGCTAACTGTCCGTCGTCGTTAACGGCCTTTTCCCATCACACGCACCTTTCTCAAGGTCGTATAGCGGGCTGGCCCCATGACTGCTCCATCGGTGATCTTCTCTAGCTAATTTTCTATATTGAGTCGGCGTGACGCCAATGTACGTTTGAAAGGTTTCATAGAATCGGCTGCTCGAATTAAAGCCCACCGTGAGTGATATATCGAGAATGGTTCTATCCGTATCACTCAGCAAAGCACGAGCGTGGTTGATGCGCATCGCAGTAATGTACCGCTTAATGGTCATCTGCATCGTTCGCTGAAATACGTTCATCGCATAGTTGCTATGTAATCCGATATGTTCAGCGATACCTTTAACGGTTAATGGCTGATTATGGTGAGTCGCAATGTATTCCAACATCTGGCTGACATAGAATTGGGAGTGTTTTGATACCCCTTTCTTGGTCGACTTATCCTGTCGATTTACCAGTAGCTGTTGCCAACCATCAAGGCAGATTCGTTTAAGCATTAAGCCAATTTCATCCATAGCCAACTGCTGACGACTTTCGGATGAATGCTTTATCTCTTGTGCCCAACGGGAGATTTCAAACTCACTGATCAACGAACAGGAATTCGATTGCAATACACTGCCGTGAGTTATCTGATTGATAAAATCCCGACTGAGAGCCCACGACATAAAATGGTGAATCGGTATGTTAATGATCCCCATATTATGGCATTGACCTGGATTGGTAAGTCGATGCGGTACCGATGCCCAAAACAAGCCAATCGATCCGCTTTTAACCACAACCGGACTGCCGTTAATGATGTACTCCACATCATCGCCAAAGGGAATATTCACCTCAACTTGACCATGCCAGTGATAGCCCGGCATGGAGTGAGGCGCTCTGAGTTCGATATCGATTTTCTCATAGGAAGAATAGAGAGAAAGCGGACTTACCGACACGGTCTCAGATGAGTACTTATCTAAAGTGATAATTCTCACCGTATCTGGGGCTGATTGCGGCATATCTCGCTCCTTAGGAAATCGTATAGCTGAGTTTTAACAGTTCCTCGATAATAAAACTCTGAAGGCGATCATAGAGCTGTAGTACCCCAATTCATAAGATCATCACGATGTGATTAGAGTCAGTATCTTAAGTGCAAAACTCGCTCCATTGCATAAGCTCTCTCCTTAAAAGCCAGCAAGTTGTCCCATTTCCTAAGATTTCTATTTAGTGATTTAAAAATATTAGAAAACAGGAGAGCTATTAGATTATCTGAGACGAATCGACATGGGTTCTAGGTGTAATTTATCTGCATCAACAAAGAACTCAGAGAGATAAAGGATTCCACTATGCAAAGCCCTAAGATCACATTCATCGGTGCTGGCTCAACCATTTTTGTTAAGAACATTCTTGGTGACGTTTTCCACCGTTCGGCATTACAAAACGCTCATGTCGCCTTGATGGATATTGATGAGACCCGATTAGAAGAGTCTCATCTTGTCGTCAGTAAGTTGATGGAATCATCAGGCGCTACTGGCTCTATTTCATGTCACTTAAATCAGAAAGAAGCGCTACAAGACGCAGATTTTGTCGTCATCGCTTTCCAAATCGGCGGTTACGAACCTTGTACCGTCACCGATTTCGAGGTGTGTAAGCGCCATGGTCTGGAACAAACAATCGCAGACACACTTGGTCCGGGCGGCATAATGCGTTCACTGCGCACAGTCCCGCATCTTTGGAGTGTCTGTGAAGATATGACGGAGGTTTGCCCGAACGCGACCATGCTCAACTACGTCAACCCAATGGCAATGAACACATGGGCAATGTACGAGAAGTATCCGCACATTAAACAAGTCGGTTTGTGTCACTCAGTACAAGGTACTGCTGAAGAACTAGCACGAGACCTAAACTTAGATTACGCAGACCTTCGCTACACCTGCGCGGGCATCAACCACATGGCTTACTACCTGACCCTCGAGAAGAAAACAGCAAGTGGCAAGTACGTCGACATTTATCCTGACCTACTGGAAGCCTTTGAGAGTGGCCAAGCACCGAAACCGGGTATTTATCACAATGGTCGCTGCACCAATTTAGTCCGCTATGAGATGTTTAAGAAGCTTGGCTACTTTGTGACAGAGTCTTCTGAACATTTTTCTGAATACACCCCCTACTTTATCAAGCCAAATCGTCCAGATTTAATCGAACGTTATAAAGTGCCACTTGATGAATACCCTAAACGTTGTGTCGAACAAATTGCCGATTGGAAAAAGGATCTTCAAGAGTTCAAAACGGCCGATAAGATCACCGTTGAAGAATCTCATGAGTACGCTAGCACCATCATGAACTCTATCTGGACAGGTATACCGAGCGTCATCTATGGCAACGTTAAAAACGAAGCCTTAATCGATAACTTACCGCAAGGTTGCTGTGTTGAGGTCGCTTGTTTAGTTGATGCGAATGGTGTGCAACCGATCAAAGTTGGTCGCCTACCAAATCACTTAGCGGCATTGATGCAAACCAACATCAACGTTCAAACTCTATTAACCGAAGCCATTCTCACTGAAAACCGCGACCGTATTTATCATGCTGCGATGCTTGATCCTCATACTGCCGCTGTACTTGGAATAGAAGAGATATACGCGCTGGTTGATGACTTAATTGAGGCTCATCAAGGTTGGTTACCAGAGTGGGTTAACAAGTAATTTCATACTAATAAAAATACAATAACGTGAATATTAACGCCTTCTCTAAGAGGAGGCGTAAGGAGTGGCAATGAGTATCTCAATGAATACCAAGCTCAGTTATGGCTTTGGCGCATTTGGTAAAGACTTCGCAATCACCATCGTCTATATGTACCTAATGTTTTACTACACCGATGTGGTCGGTATTTCTGCCGCTGCAGTCGGCACTATTTTCCTCGTCGCGCGTATCTGGGATGCGGTCAATGACCCAATTATGGGATGGCTGGTCAACAATACCCGCACTCGTTGGGGTAAATTCAAGCCTTGGATTTTAATCGGCACGCTCGCCAATTCAGTCGTTCTATTGATGGTGTTTAGTGCTCACTATATCGAAGGCCCTTGGCTAATCGCTTACGCTGCTGTCACCTATATTCTTTGGGGCATGACCTACACATTAATGGATATTCCTTTTTGGTCATTGGTTCCAACACTCACCTTAGATAAGCGTGAACGTGAAGAGCTCGTCCCATACCCTCGCTTCTTTGCTAGCCTAGCTTGGATTGTAACTGCGGCTATCGCGATGCCTTTTGTGAATTACGTAGGTGGTGACGACAAAGGGTTCGGCTTCCAGATTTTTACACTCTTGTTGATCGCTTGTTTCTTGGTATCAACTTTCATTACATTGCGTAATGTGAAGGAACGTTATTCAACCGCCAACCTAGACACAACTCAACCTGAAGAAAAGGTTTCACTGAAAAAACTACTGTCACTTATCTACAAAAACGACCAACTGACCAGTGTTCTGTGTATGGCGTTGTCTTACAACCTTGCGACCAACATCATTACCGCCTTCGCGGTTTACTACTTCACTTATGTGGTCGGCAATGAAGAGCTATTCCCGTACTACATGGCGTATGCAGGTATCGCGAACCTTATCACTCTAGTGTTGTTCCCTAAACTTGCGAAAATGTTCTCACGCCGAGTTTTATGGGCCTGCGCATCCACTTTCCCTATCTTAGGCAGCGCGGTACTCATCTACGTCGGCATGTATGACAAACAAAGCATTCTGCTGATATCAACGGCAGGCGTCTTCCTACAAATCGGTACCGCTCTGTTCTGGGTACTGAACGTGATTATGGTGGCAGACACGGTCGATTATGGTGAGTTTAAACTGGGTTCTCGTTGTGAAAGCATCGCTTACTCGGTGCAAACCTTGGTCGTAAAAGCAGGTTCAGCATTTGCCGCTTTCTTTATCGGTATCGCCCTCACTGCAGTTGACTATGTGCCCAACGTAACGCAAAGCCCTGAAACCGTCTTCGGCATGCAATGCATCATGGTCGGCCTACCTGCTTTCTTCTTTGCCATTGCGTTAATCATCTACTTCCGCTTCTACAAGTTGAACGGTGCATACCACCAAAAGATTCAAGATCACTTAACCGAGAAATACGATCACATTACAAATGATGGCTCAAGCAAAGGGGAAACCGCGAAACCGACAGAACCGGCACAAGCAACATAAATCATAAAGCGACGTCAATGGAGGTTTCGACCACATTGACGTTCATCCCCCCCCCCTCACTAGCCTTTCTACTTCCAATAAAAGAGATCCGTATGAAACTCAAAGTACTTGCTTCTGCCATCACTTGTTCCCTCATGCTATCAGCTGGGGCACACGCACAAAAAAACGACAACATTCTTACTAACCCTAGCTTTGAAAATAAAGGGTTAGGATGGAGCTATTGGTTTTCTAATATCAAAAATGACTTCACTCATGAAGGAGAATACCGAGGTCGTATCGCTCAAGGCAAGAATCACCACATCAGTCAAATCGTAACGATTCCCGAGACAGGCTACTACGATTTATCCGCGTATTTTATTAGTCCTTCAAACGATGCCACCCTCGCAATGACTAACCTCACCGATCAAATATTAGTGAGTGACAAAATAAAACAAAGCACCAAATATCAACGAAAAAACCTAAAACACATCCCACTAGAAAAGGGCGAGCAGCTAAAAGTCTGGTTCTCAGGTTCTAACCAAGGAGGGGTCAGTGTCGACAGCGTTGCGTTAATCAAAAGTAATAAAAGTAAACCTCTACATTTCAACCAAATTATTCAGTTCTCAACTCAAGAACAAGTCGGTGTCACTAGCGTTAATAAGATTTCTAGGGATATAAAGTTCCAGGTCCCGTTTGGCACAGATCTAACCACATTAACCATAGGAAAATTCCTAATCTCTGAAGGCAGCTATTCGTCTATCAACACAGGTGATGTCATCGACTTCAGTCAGCCGGTACAAATAGCAGTGATAGATGACAACAATAAAGAACAGCAGTGGACGATCACGGCTATCGAGAAAGAAAAGCAAGTGGTGGTCACCTCTTCGAATACGAAGCTTCAAGACTCTTTCGAATGGGCTATGGAGAAAACTCAGCGCTTTGTAATGACAGGTCAACACGACCTCGTGAACCGGGATGAATACAATAACGATGGTGATGGCAGCGCAGATTACATTCCATCTTATTGGGCTGGCTATTTTGACCGAACAGCCTTTTACTCAAGAGACTTCTTACACCAAGCAAGTGGCGCAAAAATCGCAGGGCTTGAACCAGAAAATTTCTCAATGTTCAAAACCTTCGCCAAGCACTCAACAGAGTCAAGAAAGTGGTACACACTATGGGCTATTAATTTCGATGGTACGCCACACACTATTGATTATGATGACGACAATTGGTTTGTTCGTGAAGTGCCAGCACAGTTTGAATTTGTTGAAAAGGCATGGAAGCAATATCAATGGACAGGAGACAAACGCTATATAGAAGATGATGATCTCTGGCAGTTTTATACCAAGGTTCTCACCGATTACATCGAGCTACATGATGACCAAGATCCAAATGGTATCGCTGAAGGTTATGGCGGTATTTTTGAAGGCTCTGCAACGTACAACGAACGAGGAGAGTTTCCAATCGAAGCCGGTGACGGAATTGGCTCACAATACCAAGCTACTCTCGCTTACTCAGCAATGTTAGAAGCACGAGAAGAATATAATGACGCCACACTCTGGCGAGAAAAAGCCCAAGAACTTAAGCGTTATTTTAATGAAGACTGGAGCGTCGTAGATCCAAATAAACCACTAGAGAACTACGTTAACATTGTTCAAAAAGATGGGCTCCGCCTAAACGATTTTGGTAAGGAGAATAGTTGGTTCATGCCGATGAAACTCATCACTGAACCAGGAGAAAGAAACAACAGGTATCTTGATTTCATTGCTAACAATCTAGGCGATGGCATTGGTAGCACACCAGAGGCACCAAACAATATTGAAGCCTACACCTACATTCCTGAAACCTACTTTCCATATAATCGCAATGCCGAAGCATGGAAGTGGATGCAGTACATAATGGACACTAAAGATGAGCCACACGAACGTCCAACTCAAGGAACCAATGGTGACTACCCAGAAATATCCTTTACATTCATTTCAAATACGATTGAAGGCTTAATGGGCATAAAACCAAACGCCGCAGAGCACCGAGTGTCGACAGCTTCTCACCTCACCAATGACATAGAATGGTTAAGTGTGGATCAGTTACCAATGGGTGAGCATGAGCTAACCCTACGTCATGATGGGCTCACGAAGTCAACGCTTACCAACCGTTCTGAGCATGCCCTCGAATGGGAAGCATGGTTCTATGGCGATTACCCAACGTTAATCGTAGATGGTCAAGCCATCCGCAGTCAAACCAAACAAGTGAACGGGCAACAAGTCAGCTATGTCATTGTACCCATAGCGAAAAATTCTACTCGAGTTATTGAAAGGTAACGCTTAAAACAAAGCCTAGCGAGTAATCGCTAGGCTTTCGTACATTAAAACAATAAGTGAGATTAGGGGAAAGGTTGCCAATCATCAGTTCAAATCAGGTGAACTGCACCAGTATTCAGAACTTCTTTATTTTAGCGGGTCATTATCCGGCAGTGCCTTATGAAGCCAGAGTGCTAAACGCTTCTTAATGTTCGCGCCATCAAGCTTGTCGTCCGGTAACGGTGTGATCTGATTGACTTCAACAAGGAACAAGTACACCGCTTTAACCTTTATCGGTTGGGATGAATTTGGCAAATCAAAACCTTGTAGCTTTGCCATCTTAAAACCGACTTCAACTGCTTTTTTTACCAGCTTATCTTCATTAATGATCTTCGCGGTTTTCGACATATCATCTCCATCATCTTTATCGAATGAATACTGAGTATATCAAACCGAAAAACTCACAAGATTACTTCGTTCTCAATTTGAGGCGTCGCTTTGATAAATAACGTAAAACGAATAACAGGCTCTAGGCTGATTCTAATTCGGTTGGCATTTGCGATATCAATGGTTATACGCAAACGATCTCTTAATAAAATACTCAGTAAATGAGATCTTAAGTCAAGAAACAAAAAGTTGAATAATATTTGACTTAGCATTCCAAAGAATACGGAATACTATGTTTCTTATTTAGATGATAAACATTCTATATAATACAAATAACCTTCTGTTATTTAATCAGTTTTATACTAAAACGACTTAGATCATATTTACTGGTTCTTGTAACAGAATGTTATTTACAAAATACTCATTAAGAAAATAGAATAAACCCACTAATATTATACTGGTGTTAAAAATGCGTTACCTCTGGGCTTCATTCTGTCATAAAAACCCAATCATCGGACGAATCGTTCATATCTTGGTTATGTTAGTTGCATTAGCTTCTATCGTTGTTCCATTGATATCAAAAGACGCAACTACAATCATAGCTTCACTGTGTGTTGCTCTAGTATGCTTCGTGATTTTTGTCTTCTTTGCGCTCGCCGACAAAATGCGCTCAGGCATGCATTAATCAACCAATCAGTTCTCTATCACCAAGCATTCTCTTTTTAAAAATTCATTATAAAATGCTGGTTACCAGATACGGAAAAGCCCAAAGTTATTAGCTTTGGGCTTTTTGATACCAGTAATCATTAACTCAGCAACACACTTAATATAAGTGTGTAAATTCTTCGATACGACTCTTACCGCGCAATAATAAAAAGTTCAAAAATCGGGATGTTGAGGTCGTGATTATTTTGTCTTCTTCCACACCGTGCTTTTCAAGTAATGCTTTTACAAGACCCAGATGAGCAATCTCTTCACAGAAATGCGCATCAGAACCTGTAGAAAAGTAAACGCCAACTCGCTTGCCGATCTCGACAATTTTTGAGCATCGCACATCGCTTCCTTTTCGGCTCTTGCCTGTCAGTGACGTATTGTTCACTTCAATTGCAACATTGTGCTCCTTTGCGCACAGCAGAACCGCTTCCATATCGAACTTGTAGTTTGGGTTCCCTAAGTGCCCTAGCACATCAACTTTGCCACTCTTAATAACGTTGATTAACGCCTGTGTATGTTCTTGCTTCGTCGAGGGCTTGAAAACTGGCTCATGTAAGCTCGCAATCACCCAGTCTAAGTGTTGGTAAGAAGAGGGAGGAAGATCCAACTCCCCAGCAGTGTTCAGTGTGTTGGCTTCCACACCACGCAAGATACCTACATCGTGCAGAAAGCGGGGCAAAATCCTTTGGTTATTGAAAAACCAGTAGTGGGGGGCTCCCGGCATTTCAGGAGCATGATCCGTTGTACAAAGGAGTTTTAGCCCCTTATTTTTCGATGCCAGTGCATTTTCGATAATGGTGCTATAGGCATGGCCACTTGCCAATGTATGAGTATGGCTGTCGACAACAATCTCCATTATGACCTCCTAAATTGTTTAATTGATTTGAAACGAACCGTCTTGACTCATGAAGAGTGTTAGGTCAGCTGGAATAGAATGGTCTAACACTTTATCGACGTTTTTTGAGTCTGAATTTTTATAGAACTCGACCGCCTCTTCTAATGTGGTACCTCCTCGCACCTTGCGGTTTACTAAGCGCTCTTCGAGGAACTTAGCGTCGGTGTCTATGAAGATGGTGAAATCAGCCAACTCATGCAATCCATTCCAAACAGGCTCGTTCAGTAACAACCAGTTGCCTTCAATCACGACAATGTCCTTGTCTACCGAGATTGCGTCATCCACAGGATCATGAAGATTTCTATCGTAATACGGCCACGTAGGATTTTTTACTTTCAGCTGTTTCAACTTATCGATCAACGAGGTTAGGTTGAACGTTTCGTGAGAGCCTTTAATGGTACGGAGTTTAATTTTCTGTTCATCACGAACGATGTAGTTTGAGTCCAATATCTCATTGGGGTAATGAAAACCGTCAAATGGCAATACCTGAAGTGGCTCAACGTTGGTTTGTTGATGGGACAAATGCTCCCAAAACGCGGCTAACGTCGATTTACCACTGCCAGGAGGGGCACACAAAAAGATAATCGTACGCTCTTTTTTCTGCTCAAAAAGTCGCGTAAATTTTTCAACCAGTGGTTTATGAATCTGTTCAATATCTTTATCAGGGAATGTCGCTTCGGTTTCAAAGCCACTCACATTTAAGGAAACTTTCATGTTCAACCTTATCCTAATATCTCTTTCTCAATACTTTCCAACAAGTTCTCGCAACAGAGTTTCAACACTGTTTTAATCAGCGACTCGTAACGTGTTTGAGTGAATGAATCGAATGACGAGAATTTTAATTGGTTAATTGAATCTAAGTAGAAGCTATCTTTGCCTTTCGAGAGGTTTGATTGATTACTGATGAAGTCGTAAACCATGTCATCGCCAAATGTCAGTACTTGCGATTGCTTACTAGTGTATTCATACATTTGGTCGAATAAGCCAATATCTGCGTAGGTTTCCAAAGAGATCTTACCCATCGCAAACATCAATTTAGAGGCGACGTCGGTTGTCACAAGAGGCCCATCTTCTTTTAAAAGAGGTACGACGGCGTACTCCATCACCAAAGCATCTTGAACAAACACGTTCGGTAATAGCTTTTTCAGTTTTTGGTTTATTAACTTATTAGACGCTTCGATCAAACTCGTCGCGGAATCACACTGTTCCAATGCATCCAATAATTCATCTTGCAACAAAATATCAATTACCTCATGAAGCTGTGGTGGTTGGCTCGCCACCACAATAATGAACCATATTAAACGGTTAAGCTCACATCATAAAATTCAAGTAGCGCTTTTTCTGCCAATTCATTCCAAACGTAATTATTGGCTTTCAAGATTTCATCAAGCTCCAGGAAGAATGGAGACTGCTCTGCCAGTGTATGGAATTGGTCAATCGCTGTCAGCGGCAAGTCGATATGTGGGTAAATCAACTTCTTGCCACCCGGAATATCTAACTGATTGAGAATTGTATGCGGTGCCGCTTCTAGACCACCAACGTGTGTCAGCATAAATGAAGGGTTGATTTTATTCGCTTCTGAAAGCTCAATAGACTCGACCATATCACCCGTAGAGCCACCAGAAGTGCCAACAATGTGAGTCGCTTCGTAGTGAACGTTATAGAAGTTGAATGGTACTTTGAACTGCTTGTCCGTTGGGCCAGCAAAGAAATTTAAGCAACCATCATTGCCTAGCAACTCATCCGCTTGCTCAAGCACTTGTGCAACCGCGGCATACACCATGACATCATCATACCCATTGCCATCATTCAGCTGCTTAAGGTGTGAGACAGGATCTTCTAACTTAGCGGTATTCACATAGAACAGTTCGATACCGTTCTCTGCTGCTTTTGATACAGGAATTAGGCTCTCAGCTCGCTCTAGGCGCGCTTCGTCAATATCGGTGACAACGATTCGACTTGGTTTGACTGGACCATTAATCGCGTAGTCAATTGCACCAATTCCCATAGGGCCTGCACATGCTAACAATGCAAGAGAGCCGCCCTCTTTGATGCCCATTTGATGTTCATATACGTAAGGCGTTGTATGGTAGCTTGCGTGGAACGCACCAATGATGCATGACATAGGTTCAGCTAAAGAGGCATTAGCGTAGTACGAACTCTTGTAAAGCAATACACAGTCCAAGTCGATTGCTACTTTAGGGATAATTGAGTACGTCGCATTGCCGCCGAACGTTTCATAGCTATAACCTGCCGAGTAGCCTGTTGGCAAGCCCATTGCTGGCTGCAGTACAAATGGTTCGCCCGGCTTAAAACGGTCTTGCAAGTTTGCACCCACTTCCACAATCACACCTGCGTATTCGTGGCCTGTCATTACGGGAACTTCAGCAATATTTTCCGGTACACGTTTATGGTTGCTGCCTAACAGCGCAGCTTTGTAAGTAGAAAGACAGATGCTGTTTGAGATATTTTTAACTAATAGTTCATCATCAGAAATTTTTGGAAGATCGAACGTTCTAAGTTGAACATCTTTTTCACCACGGATAACAGCAGCAGTTGTTTGAGTCATGATTTTCTCTCCGAAAGTGGGACCACTGAGTGGCCCCAAAATTTAAATTAAGCTTGTTGACCAATGGTGTTCATTAGGTTGTCTAATGCAGGGTCATGTAAGAAGTTCTTGATAGTCACTACTGGTAAACCCGTTGCTTTAATCGCTCTATTCTCTAGACTCTCGTGAGTCACCACCACATCGGCATCAGTTGGGACTTTTTCGATGGCAAAGTTTTTAACTTGAACATCGTAGCCAGCTTTTTCTAGTTTGCGTTTGAAAGTCGATGCTCCCATGGCGCTTGAGCCCATTCCCGCATCACATGCAAAGGCAATAAATTTGATGTTCTTTGCTTCCTTTGGCTGTTCTGTTGAAGCCTGAGCTGATGCTTTTGCTACCACACCCTCTGCTTTCATATCTTTCATGTCGGTTATCGACTGTTCAAACTCGTCTTCTGATTGTTCTTTCTTGCTCACTTTCAAGATTGCACTTGCGACAAGGAAAGACACAATCGTTGCTGAAGCCACACCTGCGATGGTTGCGAAGAAGCTACCTTTTGGTGTAAGTGCTAAGTAAGAGAAAATCGAGCCAGGACTAGGGCCAGCAACCAGACCACCATCAAGTAGGTTGAACGTGGCAATACCTGTCGCCGCACCAGCAATCATCGCAACAATCATGATTGGCTTCATTAGCACGTATGGGAAGTACAGCTCATGGATACCACCGAAGAAGTGAATGATGATTGCACTTGGTGCTGATTTCTTACTTAGACCTTGACCAAATTTCGCGTAAGCCAAAAGCATACCTAGGCCAGGCCCCGGGTTTGACGCCACCATAAAGAAGATCGATTTGCCCGTTTCCGCCGCAGCTTGCAGACCTAATGGGTAGTAAATACCTTGGTCGATAGCGTTGTTTAGGAACAGTACTTTTGCTGGTTCATTAATAATGGCAAGTAACGGTAGAAAACCAGTTGCTACAAGCGCTTCGATACCCGATTTAACGAATAGGTTCGCAGCAGTCACAGCAGGGCCAACAATCGCGTAAGCAAATAGACACATCAACATGCCGAAGATGCCTAGCGAGAAGTTGTTTACCACCATCTCAAAACCTGAAGGGATCTTGTCTTGTAAGCGTTTATCGATTTGAACGATCACCCAGCCACTCAATGGACCCATGATCATTGCGCCAACAAACATTGGAATCTCAGCGCCAGCGATAACACCCATGGTACCTATCGCACCAGCAACTGCACCACGCTTATCCCCGACAATTTGTCCACCGGTATAACCAATAAGCAAAGGAAGTAAATAAGTGATCATCGGACCCACTAATTCACCAAAATATTCGTTAGGCATCCAACCTGTTGGAATAAATAATGCAGTAATAAAGCCCCATGCGATGAAGGCTCCAATATTTGGCAATACCATCGCAGTCAAATGACCACCAAAAGATTGCACTTTTGCTCTTATATTTGTAGACACGGTATATTCCTTATTTTCAAAGGTTATTCTTAGTAGCTTTTAATAATTTCAAGTACGTCAGCTTTTGAAGATGAAGCCGCCAGCTTGGCAATGTTTTCTTCATCAACTAACATTTCACTAAGTGCTTGAATAACCTCGATGTGTGTATCTGAATCCTTTGCAGCTAATGTTAATAAGACATTCGCTGGGCCCATTTCTGAACCGAAATCAACTGGGGTTGAAAAAACATGGATACCCAACCCAGTCTTTAGTACACCTGCTTCTGGACGGGCATGAGGCATAGCAATGCCTGGACAAAGAACATAATAAGGTCCATTATCATGCGTTGACTGAATGATCGCGTCTGCGTAGTTATCGGTAACGTAACCTTTATCTTGTAAATAACGAGTCGTTTCTTTAACTGCATCTTCCCACTTATATTCAGAGTGGTTAATGACATCAATTAAGTCGTGGTCAATAAGGTCATAAAGCATAATATATCCCAGTTATTCTTGTTCGTTGTTGTTGGGATTATTATCAATGGAAGTTGTCGAATCGAGAAATGGCAAAGAAACGTGACTTTAGTCACCTATAAATAACTGTCAATCGAATATTTCTGCGTTACCCCTCAAATTCAACTTGTAATTAAATAACAAATTTATAATTTAAAACAAGTCAATAGTTTAAGTTTGACATCGAACTCAATAACTAAAATTAATTTAAAACGACAAAATGAGATATGAGTTCAAACTAGACGGTTGACCATAAATTAATTGTGATAATGGTTATGTTTATATTCGTAAAATAAGGAATGTAACACGCCAAAATCAGTGACCAAGATCGCGTATGAAATCTAAACACCATTCGACTGAAATTTTACAACATAACAAACTGCTAACTCACTCATCCAGCCTCACGACATGAAAACGACCTGCATAAAAAGTCAGACGAAACTCCAGATACGGAAAAGCCCAAAGTTATTAGCTTTGGGCTTTTCTTCTAGCGACTGTGGTTGATTACAACCGAGTGATACGACAACCGAGGCTTACAGCGTCATATGCAGAATTGGAAATGGTTTTCCCATGTCATCAAGTGGGGAGCGTGATTCAATTTTGAACCCCATGTGCTGATAGAAACCTACCGCTTGTGGGTTTTGCTCATTAACGTCAACTTTGGTGGCTGCTAACTGCTCAATCGCATGTTGCAATAACACCATGCCTACGCCTTGCCCTCGAACTTCATTTAAAACGAAAAGCATCTCAACTTTTGCATCATGGACACCCACGAAGCCAACAATCGAACCACTTTCATTTTTAACGCATTTCAAAGAAACCGCAGGGAACGCATGTTCCATGATAATAGGTTTAAAAAACTCAATATCTTCTTCTGTAATAAAGTCATGAGTTGCTCGGACCGAATTCTCCCAAACCTTAAGCATTTCTGCATAATCTTCAGGAAGCACATTTTCTATAGTCATAATTTTCTCTAGATTAAACTGAATATAAACATGTGCAGCCGCGAAGCTATAGTGTAACAGGCATTAATAATACAAAACAACAGCGTTCACTATCGACTCACTCTACCTCACTGCTTCTATTAATCAGGCATGACCACAATACCCATGGTTTCAAGCAGTTGCTCTTGCTGCCACGCGACGATTTTAATCCCCGATGTGTCTACCTTGCGAGGATCTAACCCTTCTAATTCAGCATGGCATAAATTAGCACCTTGCATACTGAATTGCCCCCATACATCTTCCGAGAACACACCTCGGCTAAGATCAGACTCTTTCAGTGACGCGCCGCCAAGGTAAGTGCCTATCCAACGGTTCTCAAACAGCTCACACTTCTCTAAACAAGCTTGTTCAAAATTGGCGTATGACAGATTACAGCCCGTAATATACGCAGAGCAAAAATACATTCTATTGCTTACCTGATTGGCAAAGTTAGCACGAGTGAAGTTAGCCCCTTTCAAGTCGCATTCACGCAGCTCAATACCATAGCAATTCGCGTTACTAAAGTTCGCCATCGCCAGTTGGCAATTCTGAAAGCTTGCATCTCGTAAGTCGGCAACATCAAAGTGGCATCCCTCAATATCGCCTTGTTCAATAAACTTACAGTTAATAAACGTTGCGTCACGTAAGTTCGAACGTCTGAAATCACAACGGATAAACGTGCAGGCTGTAAATGTAAGCTCTGATAAATCTTGCTGAGCAAAACTGTGGTGATGGTAAGTGCTGTTATTAGTGTCCATTTAGCCCCCTAAAGAAATTACGCTAAGACTACCATTGCGACCTGAAGAAAACATCAAATTAAAAACCAACAAAAACAGCAACTTAAAACACCCCAATTTGGTCATTTTAAGGCACCAAACAAGCTCTTTAAGGTTGTCATTTTCGTTTTATAGCATGCGCTTATCTTGAAAAAAGTTTTGTCGCTTAGAAGTGCCAATAAGAGAAAATTCACTTTCACTAAACGAGTCAATTATTGACCGCGTCCTAACGCGCTAGACTGGACGGTTGGTATGTTGCTGGTTACACTATTCCTCATTCTCAGCATAAAGAGTAAGAACAATGAAAGACATGCGACAAGCTATGCTCGATGCAGGGTTTAGCCTTATTAATGAACACGGGTTTGCTGGTGTTGGCCTGATGAAAATCATCAACCAAGCGGAAGGCACGAAGGGTTCTTTTTACCACTACTTTAAATCCAAAGAACACTTTGGTGAGATTCTTCTTACTAACTACTTTGATGAGCATCTCGCTAAGCTGGATGACTTTTTAAGTGATGAGTCGCTTTCTCGTCGTGATCGCGTTAAAGCCTATTTCGAGTTTTGGTGTGCATCGAAACTGACTGAAGACTTCAATATCCAATGTCTTGTCGTAAAACTGGCGGGAGAAGTATCTGGGTCTGCTAACCCGTTGCAATCGACCATGGCAGAAGGTGCAGAAAAGATCATCCTGCGTATGGCAAAGCTGTTTGAAGAAGGTAATGCCGATGGTGATTTCACTATCGCAGAGCCAGAGTCGCTATCTCGAACGCTTTATGGTTTATGGCTTGGCTCAACGCTCATGGCCGCTATGCAGCGTAACCGTTCGATTCTAAACAATGCCATGGATGAAACCATTCTTTCCATGAACCCAGCACAAGAATCGGCTGACTAGATATACCCGTTACCAAAAACCAAAAACCAAAAGGCTCGCACAATTTAGCGAGCCTTCTATCTAACTTAAATCTTGGTTGAATCCATTCACACCTACTCCGCTACCCCAGACGAGACGCAATATTATTGGCTTTGAGTAAGCCCTTAATAACCGGGTCGATATGCTTGAAGAAGCTCAGCCAACCTTCACAGAGATAATTTAACCCAGCCTCACCATCTCGGCTTGTGATGATACGGTTTTTGGGGCATTCGCCATGACATGCAAATTTAAACTCACAGGCTTGGCATTGTTTCGGCAGAGACTTTTGTTTGGCGAACCCAAAACGCTGCTGCTTTGGCGAAAAGGCTAAAGTTGAAAGTGCTTGTTCCTGAATATTACCTAACTGAAATTCAGGAAATACATAATGGTCACATGAGTACACATCGCCATTGGGCTCGACCGCTAAACCTTTGCCGCAGATCTCACTCAAGGTGCACATGGTGCTTTCTCTGCCCATCCATACGCCGACAAAATTTTCAAAGTACGGCACTAATACCCGACCAAAATCGTGTTCAAACCACTCATCAAAAACGGTAGTGAGGAATTGTCCCCATTGCGCAGAGCCGACACTCCACGGTTCAACCTCGCCTGATACAGGAATGATCGCTTGTTGATTGATCAACCATTTATTGTTGGTGTGAGCTTCGCGCTGATCGACCACAGGTATAAACTGCAATTGCTTCGAACCCACTTCATCGCGTAGAAAGCGATAGACCTCTAATGGATACTTACCTGTCACATCATTCACGCAGCTTAGAGTCGCGAACTCGACGTTATGTTGTTTCAAGTAGCGAATGCCACGCATTGTTTGAGAAAAAGTGCCTTTGCCTGCACGGTTAGTTCGGTAGTGATTATGTAGGTGCTCTGGTCCATCAATACTCACGCCGATGATAAAGTCATTGTTCTTGAAGAACTCGCACCACGCATCATTCAATAACGTGCCATTGGTTTGAAGGTCATTGCTGATCTTGCTGTAACTAGGACAATATTTTTTCTGCAGATCGACGACCTTTTTAAAGTACTCAAGCCCCAACAAGGTAGGCTCTCCACCATGCCAAGAAAAGATGATTTCAGGCGTGTTCTGCCCCTCTATGTACTGTTTGATATAACGCTCTAACAGGACTTCATCCATCGTATATTGAGAGCCTTTTGGGTATTCAAGCAGCTGCTGTTTTTCTAGGTAATAACAGTAGGTGCAACTGATATTACACACCGCCCCAATCGGTTTTGCTAGCGCTTGAAGCTTGCTGTGTGCTTTACCATTGAACTGCGGAATTGAACTCAAATTTGATAGCGATAGTGTCGTCATGAAGAGTGCCTCGATGTAAAAGTTATTGTATTAGCAAAAACAATTCGTAATTCCTTTACACGGTGTTCATCGGCCAACCAAGCTAGATGGCATTAGATTGGCCGAGTGGTTCATTTCCTCTATTTCACGTTTTCAAACGGGTTCCACGCTTCATCAACCGGGACGATGTTTTGCGCTTTTTCGTACTCTTGATATTCAGCGACCATTTCAAGGAACAGATCTGGCATTTTATTTCTCAAGTCATGTTGCTCAGCTGGGTCTTTCTTGGTGTTGTATAAGTGCCATTCACTGTCACCGCCCATACCGGTAGAGATTCGAATGATCTTGTAATCACCTTTTAGCAGAATCCCGCTACCAAACAATTCAAATGGAATCGCATTATCGGCACTGTGCACCTCTGCCGTTTCACCTTTGAAGTAAGGCAACAAGCTCACGCCACTCATTGGTGCGACTTCTCGACCTTGATATTCCGTTCCTGGATGCTCTACCTCTGCAATCTCGAGAATCGTGGCTGCAATGTCTTTCACTTGGGATAAGTCGTCTGTTTGAGTTCCCGGTTGTAACGCATCTTCACCTTCTAGAAGCGCTTTGGCTGGCTTAACGATAAACGGCACACGGATACCGCCCTCTGCTGTGTAAGCTTTGTACCAAGATAGGCCGCCGGTTGAAGCGCTTGCCCACTCAGGACCCAGTGACACACTGGAGTTCGCCTTACCCAAGTTTTCGGTCGAATTATCGAAGTGATGAGCAGTCCAGGTTCGGATCAAATCACTGATATTTTCACCAGTAATATCCGCCGCTTCTGGGCCGTTATCCGCCAGATACATGATGTAGGTATTATCGTATTCCCCGATTTCTTTCAGATAATCGACTATCTGACCGACTTGTTGGTCCTGCATTTCCATCATGCCCATCGCGACAGCCATTTTCTTGCCGTACCACTTTTGTTCTTTCTCAGAGAGCGAGTCCCAAGGGCGGCTTAATGCGTTACGATCTGAAATATCAGCCTCTTTAGGAATCACGCCCATCTCTTTCATGCGTTGGAAACGGTCTTCTCGAACCGAGTCCCAACCATGTTCGACGTAGTAATCGACTTTATCTTGATAGGCAGACTCAGGCGCTTGCAATGGCAGGTGAATACCGGTGAATGGGACGTAAGCGAAGAAAGGCTTGCCGTCATCTTTTTTGCTGTCGATCATCTTGATGATCTCGTTGGTGTAAACTTGGTCTGAGTATTCACCTTTGTACTTATCCTCAACCACTTCACCGTTGCGGTAAGTTGGCTCAACTTCAACACCGGGAATATCGCCTTTTTGCAACGCATCCGCTGTTGCTGCGTTTTTGGCCGGGAACATCATATCTCGGTTAAAGTGATTCGAACCGCCCGCTAAAATACCGTAACTCTCTCCAAAACCTCGATCGTCAGGTAGGAAGCCATCCTCGTGTCCCAAATGCCATTTACCAGAGAGGTAAGTGTTATAGCCGCTCTCTTCAAGCAGCGTGGCGACCGTAACCCCTTTCTTGGTGAGGTAACCTTCATAACCCGGCTTACCAATCGCGCCCGGATAGACGGCATAGTCGAAGGTGCCTAGCCCAACCTCGTGGCTGTTTGCTCCGGTTAACATCATAGAGCGCGTTACCGATGAGGTTGGTGACGCGTGAAAGTTAGTAAACTTAACCCCCTCTTCAGCCAGCGCCATTAGGTTTGGGGTATCCGCTTCTGAGCCATAAGGCTGTGTATCAGCAAAGCCCACATCATCACCAACAATAACAACAATATTCGGCTTTTCTGATTCAGCCGCAAGAGCAGCACTGCTTGCCGCCGCCATTGCCGTGAACACTAAAGATTTCTTGAATGTCTGCATAAGACGTTCTCCAATTTCTGTGATTAACTTTTTCCAGTAATTAACTTTTTCTGAGGTTAACCTTTCTGTGATTAACCTGAGTTAGGATTTGAATTAGTGCGCGGCTTGCGACATCCAATGTAATAAGTCGAGCGCAGGGTCATACTCTTGAGCTGCTGCCATGCCGATCCAGGTGACAGCTTCCGCTTGGCTGGCTTGAACGCCACTTCCAGAGATATACATCAACCCAAGCTGCGTTTGAGCTTCAGGGCTACCGTTGTTGGCTGCGGTGACGAACCACTCCGCGGCTTTTTCATCATTATGTTCTACGCCCTCTCCGCTCAGATATAAGTAAGCGACAGAGAGCTGGGCATCCAATTGCCCTTGGTAAGCCTCATCCAACAATTGCACGACATCTTGATGCTGCTGCGATTGATCCATGGTGACTGCGTTCTTAGAGCTTTCTCTTCCAACGCTTGCTTTGGCAAAAAACAGAGCAGCCAAAACACCAGTCAGAATCACGGTAGTTAAACGTTTATTGATCATTTATTTCCTCCTCGGGAATAAAGGTCACAACGTCCCTGTTGAGTGAGTTAGGTGAAAAGTAGGAATGGCGCGATGATGCACAAGCTTGATAGCAATACGTTTTCAATTTTCATAATTGGCTCTCGAGTAATAGTTGTGAGTGAATCAGGGGCTGAACTAAATGGTCATAAAATTCAGTCGATTAAGACAGAGACTTAAATCGCTTTCTCAATGATGGTTTCAATCGTCTGTTTCGAGATTGGGTAGAACTGAAAACAGATGTCTTTTTCAATCGCTTCCGCAATGTTGCTCTTCTCTTGCTCATCAAAGTCCCAGCTGCTGAAACGCTTCATCGCACCGACACTGGTTTGGAAGTTGTTTAAGAAATCCAGCACTCTCTGGTAAACCATCTCATCGGTTCCCGTCGTGTCGACCGAGAACGCTTGAGCTAACTTCGCCGCATTCGGCATATAGAATTCAGGCAGCGCTTCAATCACAACCGGCATCAGTACCGTGTTGGCATCGCCATGAGGAATGTGGCTAATCGCACCAAAGGCGTGAGCACAGTTATGAATCGGAATGCCGCCCAAAGACGAATAGAAAGCAGAGATCGCCATAGTGCTCGCTTGAAGAAGATTGCCGCGTGCTGTTAGGTTTTCTGGCTCTTTAAGTGCCAAGGGTAAGTTTTCAACAATCAGTTTTGCAGCCTGAATGCCGTAAGCGTCAGTGAATGCATTACTCATTGGCGAGACAATCGCTTCAACAGCGTGTGTTAGTGCATCCATCGCGGTAGAACGAGTCAGGTGGGCAGGCAGTTTAGTGGTCACCGTTGGATCAAGAATCGCGATATCAGCTTCCAATCCCGATGCGACTAGGCTTGCCTTAATGTTATCATGTTCGTTGTAAAAAACAGCAATCGGAGAAGCTTCTGCGCCCGTACCAGCCGTTGTCGGAACAGCAATATGGGGCACTCGAATATCTTCATTGTTTGGCCACACATCCATATGACCGCCACCCGCAATCACGGTGCGAATGTCATCTATCTTCTTATGAAATGCGTATTTCACACCTTTAGAGGCATCAATCACGCTGCCGCCACCAACAGACAAGATCGCATCAGCATTGACGCTGTTTGCAAACTCAATGGCTGCGTTGATGTTGTCGCAAGTCGCGTCTGGTGCGATATCGGTGTACACACCAACAAGCTGGACAGTTTGTTGGGTCGCTTCCTGATTCGCATTCTGGTTTACAAACAACGCCGAGAACTGCTCAACAAAGCCAAGAGACTCCAAACCTTTATCAGAAAAGAGCACGACTCTTTGCGCACCTAAGCGACCAAACAGAGAAGGGATATTTTCAATGCCGTTCTCTTGAGCATGAACAATGGTTTTAAGTTGAAAGTTAAAATTTTTGGTTGTCATGGTGTTTACCTCATTTCTAGTTGATGACTAAACAATAACCAAAACAAACCGGTCGGTCTAGGGTGTGAATGTCAAAGATATGTCAATTAAGATCTTTATGGATCATTGCCCCAAAACGAAAAAAGCCCGCAAGTGCGGGCTGTAATCATAAGTAAGCTATTGATCATTAAAGGAGTGTCATTGGCTCACCCTGAGCAACTCACAAACGGTTAACGATTAACGAAGGTGAGCTGGGACCTTACTCTTATCTCTAGTGAGGTAGTAGTACAGATAAACCAAAGAATAAACGGTCACAAATCCATCGAGCGCAAACACGCCGCTCCAGCCATAGAACCACTCATAATCGTTGATACACACGTTGTATAAGAAGATGCCAACAAACATCGACTTCTCAAATGCGCTGTAAATCATGGTCGAGGTTCGCAGCGATTTGTACTTCGCCGAGAACATCAACAACACACCAATACAGCCAACCATCACACCCCAGTGTTGATAAGTACCCAGCAAGTACTCTTTGTTTTCCATCATGGTATCGTTGTACGAGAACAGCGTCTGCATACTCCAATCTGGCGCTAGGAAAGTGGAAAAAGCCGTAGCGGTTAAGAAACCGGTAATCATCAAGTACGATTTGATCGTACGTTCAAAAAAACGTTCCAACATAAAAGTAACCTCTTAAAATAATTTCGTGAAAATAACTTTTTGAAAAATAAACAATGTCATACCAACAATGATTTACTGGCCAAGCATGCCCATCATTGCTGTTTTTAATTCGTTGTCTTCTTTTGAAAACAGATGCTTAACTCGATGATCTAAACCTGTTTCCAAGACTGTTTTGGCGTGAGAGAAAGTAAGGAAACCTTCTTTACCGTGATAGTTGCCCTGACCTGATTCGCCAATGCCACCAAACGGCGCATCATCAACCGCTAAATGGAAAACACAATCATTAATACACATGCCACCGGAGTGAACTTGGTGCTTCACCTGAGCCTGTAAACTCAAATCAAAGCTCATCAGGTAGAGTGCTAACGGCCTTGGTTTGCTATTGACGACTTGAAACGCCTCTTCGACATTGCGATACGTAATCAAAGGTAATAATGGGCCGAAAATTTCTTCGTTCATCACCTTGGATGACAGGCTTGGTTCAACGATCAAATGTGTCACCAAGCGATGAGTGTCTAAGTCCATCGCTTCGTCATGGCAAGCAACGATTCGTGTCCCTGCTTGCTGCTCTTCATTCAATAAACCAGCAATACGATCACATTGGCGAGGGTTAATGAGGGAGGTTAAACTCTCAGAGTAGATCCCTTCATCGAACAATAATTGGTACTGTTTTTTATACTCCAGAATGAAGGCTTCAAGCTTATCTTCAGGGAGTAGCACATAATCTGGAGCGACACATACTTGGCCATTGTTTAGGCTCTTGCCATAAATGATTCGCTCTACCGCAATATCAATCGGCATGTCTTCTGCCACGATAACCGGCGACTTTCCACCCAGCTCTAGCGTGACTGGGGTTAGCGTATCAGCCGCTGACTTCATCACTTGGCGACCCACTTGGGTTGACCCTGTAAACAGAAGATGATCAAACGGCAATGCCGAAAATGCGGCTGCGATTTCGACCTCACCTTCAATCAAGCACACCTCATCGGCATGGAATACTTCCGCCAATAGCGATCGTAATACTTGGTTTGTCGCTGGGGTAAATTCGCTCATCTTGATCATGGCGCGATTGCCTGCAGCCAGAGCCGAAATAAGCGGGCCGACGGATAGCATGATCGGGAAATTCCACGGGGCAATAATCCCGACGACGCCTTTGGGTTGATAAACCACCTCAACACGAGAGGTTGAAAGTAATGGTCCGGAATGACGAATTGAAGATGTTGACCAATGAGGCAAACATTCAATGCTGTGATCAATATTTCCGATACAAGGCAATATGTCAGCCATCAAAGTGTCTTGTCGGCTACGGTGACCATAGTCCTCACTCACGGCTACACACAAACGATCTGTGTAATCGATAAGCGCAGATTTAAGTGCGAGCAGCTGCTCAATTCTCTCCGATATCGCTGGCATCGGTTTCTGTGCAAAAGCTCCCTGCATGCTGTTCAACGTCATGGTCATTTGTGTTGGCGTCAATTCGTGTTTCATACATCACCTCGTGGTTAAGATGAGCACACAATAATACAAAACAGACCGGTCGGTCTAGTGTTTTATTGTCAGAGAATCGTCAATGGAGTTTTGATTACAATCCAATGAGGCGGCTACAAACGGGGCAAAAAGTCAGGGGAATTTAAAATAAGAAGGCGTAACTAACACGCAAGGCAAATAGAGATTTTAAATGGCAGGATCAAAAATGGCCGCTTAATGCGACCATTTGATAATTACTTAAGTTATTGTTCTAAAAAACAATTTAAAAATTAACGTTAGCTCTTGGCTACGTTTGCAATGCCTTCAAGCTGAAGTACTGGAGCGGCGTCAATGTCTTCTGCGTTCATCATTGATGATACTCGCTGCATTGAAGAAAGCAGTAAGCTTTGCTCCCACGGCTCTAGGTTTTGGAATTTTTTAACGAAGTTATCTTGCAGCGGTGGTGGCGCATTGTTTAGCAACTCTTGACCTTTTTCAGTCAGGTTTGCGTGTACTTTGCGGCGATCTGACGAGCTGCGAACACGTTGTACATAGCCATTCAGTTCCAAGCGATCGATGATCGTGGTTGTGGTGGCTTGGCTTACATTGGTGTGATTAGACAATTCTTTGATCGTCACATTACCCATTTCTTGGATTGCTCTCATTAAGATTAATTGAGGGCCAGTCAAACCATACTCTTTACTCAGCTTTTTCGAGTGTAAATCGATAGCGCGAATAATTTGGCGAATAGCGACCAGGATTTCGTCATGTTTGTCCAAGATGCAGACCTTTGTACTAATATACTGTGAATGGTTTTACAGCGTCGAAGCGATGATATGTCCTGATTATTTACGTCAGGTGAGCTCGAATTACACTGTAAATTGATAAATTACTTCATTGATTTTTCCGCATTGTACTGATGTTCATACTATTCTCAATCTTTTATATGCCTCTGAATTTGCGCATGGCAACACTTTTGTACAATGAGCAGCGATATTCAGCCTTAAAGTGGCGAATAAGGTAAGAAAAAGCGAGAAGTTGATGGTAAATAAAAAGTCTGTTAGGTCATATAGGTAGCGAGATTTGAACACCTCACTACCTATTTTATTCGTTAGAGAACGAATTATTTCAGTTCAAACCACTAAGCGGCATTATTGAGTTGAAAATTACCCGTTAGTGCGTTGTAAAACTCGCTGTTATCCAAAATACCCACCAATTGGTTGTCTTCAACCAGAAGAATTGGGTGGTTACTGATCTGCTTGAGCTTAATCGCATCACGCATGCCAATTTCCGGACTTGCCACGACCACACTCGACGCGCTGATCGCGGTTAGGTCGTCAGATTCGCTCCACTCGACAAGCGCCAAAGTAGATTCACCTTTTACTGATAAAGCACCTTCATTCTGTTCAATCCAGAGATCTTTAGAATCGCAGATCTTCCAGCTTTCATTCTCTTGCGTCAGTGAATCAAGAGGCTGCATCAAAGAGCGACCTTTAAGCACATTCAATGGATTGGTGTGAGCAACGAAGTCTTTTACGTATTCTGTTTTTGGCGTCAATACGATCTCTTCAGGCTTACCGTGTTGAATCAGCTTTCCTGACTCCATGATCGCGATGTTGTTACCAATCTTCAGTGCTTCATCTAGGTCGTGACTCACGAACAGAATCGTTTTGTTGAGTTTATTTTGCAGCGTGATCAGTTCATCTTGTAGTTGAGCACGAATCAATGGGTCAAGCGCCGAGAACGGTTCATCCATCAATAGAATGTCAGTATCCATTGCAAACGCACGCGCCAAACCAACACGCTGCTGCATACCGCCAGAAAGCTCATGAGGGAATTTAGTTTCCCATTCCGCTAGACCAACCATTTCCAATTGTTCACGCGCTTTTGCACGACGAACATCTTTTGCTACTCCCTGCATCTCAAGACCAAACGCCACGTTGTCTAATACGTTAAGCCATGGCATCAAAGCAAACTTTTGGAAAACCATGGATACGCGGTGAGTACGAAGGTGACGCAGAGTCGCTTCATCACACTGTGCTAAATCGACTTGTTGGTCACCGTCTTTGATTGTCAGTGAACCACGGCTGATCTCATTCAAGCCGTTAACTGCGCGAAGCAAAGATGATTTACCAGAACCAGACAAACCCATCAATACACAGATCTCGCCTTCTTCAACCGTCAGCGACACATTGTCTACGCCGACAACTTGACCAGTTTCATCGATGATCTCTTGGCGAGTTTTACCCTGGTCGAGTAGTTCCAGCGCTTGATTGGCTTTGTTACCAAACACAACGTCAAGGTTTTTAATGGTAATCGCGTCCATTGCCTTTTGTTCCTGAGAGATAGACATGATTAAGCTTCCTTCTGGTTTGGTGTTTTGCACAAGCGGTCAAGGATGATTGCGACTAAAACAATCGCTAATCCGGCTTCAAAACCTTGTGAGATGTTCACTGTGTTCAATGCACGAACAACAGGTTTACCAAGCCCGTCAGCACCAACAAGAGCGGCGATAACCACCATCGAAAGCGACAACATAATACATTGGGTGACACCCGCCATGATGCTTGGCAGAGCCGCAGGTAATTCAACTTTGAGCAGTAACTTCATGCGACTTGCACCAAAGGCTTTACCCGCTTCAATTAACTCTTCAGGGACTTTCGTTACCCCTAAGTAGGTCAAACGAATCGGTGCAGCTATCGCGAAAATAATGGTCGAGATTAAGCCAGGCACGATGCCCAAGCCGAATAGAACCAGAGTTGGAATCAAATACACAAACGTCGGAACGGTCTGCATTAAATCGAGAATTGGGCGCAACATCGTATAGAGCCAAGGACGGTGAGCAGCCATGATGCCAACCGGTACGCCAATTAATACGGAAATCGTTGTCGCCGCAAAGACGAGAACAAAGGTTTCCAGCATTTCTTGCCAGTAGCCGAGGTTAAGAATAGTCAGCAGTGCCGCGACCACAAAGATCACTAGCGAAGGTTTACGGTGTAAGTACCATGCAATCGCAGCAGTAATCACGATTGGCAGTGCAGGCGGCATCCACTTAAATACATCGACTAAAAACATAATGACGGTTTCTAGAAAAATCGAAATAGCGTCAAAGAATCCTGCTGCATTGATTGTTAGCCAATCAACACCCGCTTCCATCCATTGTCCGACAGGGATTTTGTTTTCCGTAATAAAATTCACAATATTGCCTTTTATTATGGGTGGGCTACTTCAAACCAATCGATAAATTGGCAAGCCCACCTTTATTATTTATGTAGCTGTTGAGATAGGTAGAGCTAAGCTTTTACTTGCTTTAGGTATTCAGTAACGGCTTGAGTCGCTGATTCACCTTTATGCGTTTTTACGTTGTCTAACCAAGCTTCAACTTGTTGAGGGTTGTTGTTCAACCATTGTTGAGCCGCTTTTTCTGGCTTCACTTTTTGGTTAAGAATCTCTTCCATTAACTGGTTTTCCATCTCAAGAGTGAATTCTAGGTTTTGTAGAAGTTGACCGACGTTTGCACACTCAGACAGGTAGTTTGAACGAACGTTGGTGTAAACATTCGCGCCACCGTAGTTAGGGCCGAAGAAGTCGTCACCGCCTGAAAGGTATTCCATCTCAACATTGCTGTTCATCGGGTGCGGAGCCCAACCAAGGTAAACAATCCATTGGCTACGACGTGCTGCACGAGATACTTGAGACACCATGCCCGCTTCACTTGATTCCACTAGGCTGAAATCTTTCAAGCCAAACGCGTCAGAATCAATCATTGATTGGATTAGGCGGTTACCGTCGTTACCCGGCTCGATGCCGTAGATGCGGTCTTTAAATTTGTCGGCATATTTTGCTAGGTCTGCGAAACTTTTCACGCCAGAGTCGTACACGTATTTTGGTACGGCTAGCGTGTATTTTGCGCCTTCAAGGTTGGCACGAACGGTTTCAACCGTGCCCTCTTCACGGTACTTAGCAATATCGGCTTCCATGGTTGGCATCCAGTTGCCTAGGAATACGTCAATATCGCCGTTCGCCATTGAAGAGTATGCCACCGGTACTGAAAGTAGGTCGGTTTTGGTTTTGTAACCAAGGCCTTTTAATAGTTCAGAAGTAACGGCAGTTGTTGCGGTAATGTCAGTCCAGCCTACATCAGCGAAGCGGACGTTTTCACATTGCTGTGGTTCAATAGAAGCGTTAGCACCAAATGCAAATGAACTGATGGCTAATGTTGCGAGCGCCTTGGTTTTTAACGCATTGCTTGCTAAAGGCTTTTTTGTAGCGGTTTGTTTATGTTGAGTCGTCATAATGATTCCTTTTTATCTTTCCTTTTTCTGCCCTAACTCATACTAATCAGGGCAGTTTTGCTGACTTTTGACTAATTTTGGTTATTACTTTTATTATTTTTATCTCAATAACAGAGGCTTACGCTTCTCTTACTGGTTTATTAATTCTTTGCTTCTCTTGCCATTCAGGTGCAATCCACACTGGAACGTCCTGCGCTTTGAGCATTGGCTTACCTAAAATCAAATCGGAAGCACGCTCAGCAACCATAATGGTCGGGGCGTTCAAATTACCGTTTGGAATGGTTGGGAAAACCGATGAGTCGACAACACGTAAATTATCGACACCGCGAACGCGACACTCTTCATCAAGCACTGCCATTGGATCATCATCAGCGCCCATTTTGCAGCCACATGAAGGGTGGTACGCACTTTCCACGTTCTGCTTAACCCATTCGTCGATTGCTTCATCAGAAGTAACACTTAGACCCGGCTGAATCTCTTCGCCTCGGTACACATCCATCGCAGGTTGCGACAAAATCTCACGTGTCAGACGAATACAATCGCGCCAATCTTGGCGGTCTTGCTCAGTCGAGATGTAGTTGAAAATGATCTCTGGCTTGGCATGCGGATCAGCAGAAGTGATCGCAACCGTACCGCGACTTTCTGGCTTATTAGGCCCAACGTGTACTTGGAAACCGTGACCATCAAAGGCGGCTTGCCCGTCGTAACGCATCGCTGCTGGCAGGAAGTGATATTGAATGTTTGGCCACTTCAATCCTTTGCGAGAGCGAATGAACGCGCACGATTCAAAATGGTTAGTGGCACCAAGGCCTTTACGAGTCAGAATCCATTCCGCACCAATCATGCCCTTGCTGACTAAGCCAAGCTTGCTGTTGAGCGTGATCGGTTCGTTACAGTGATATTGGAAGTAAACTTCTAGGTGGTCTTGAAGGTTTTCACCGACACCACTTAGTTCGTGTTTCAGCTCAACGCCAGCCTTTTCAAGCACGGCTTTCGGGCCGATACCAGAAAGCTGAAGCAGTTGAACAGAACCGATAGAACCCGCAGAAGAGATCACTTCTTTATTTGCCACTGCCACTTGGGTATTGCCTGACTTTTCAAACTCGACACCAACCGCTTTCAAGCCCGATTGACCATTTGAGTCTTGTGCTTCAAGTAGGAAACGACGCGCCACGATGCCTTTCTTTAAGGTTAGGTTTGAACGCTTCAATGCTCGACGTAGATAAGCGTTAGAGGTTGAGGCTCTAACACCCTTGTCTACCGTCATATGCATAGTGCCGAAGCCTTCTTGCTGGTAGCCGTTGTAGTCCTGTGTTTCTGGGTAACCGGCGTCTTTACCTGCATCGATGAACGCTTGGTAAAGCGGGTTAAGCTCCATATCGTTACCGTTACAAGTGCCGACAGGGCCATTGTCGCCACGGTATTCATCACCGCCTTTGTTCCATGATTCAGCACGGCGGAAATAAGGCAAGCATGCTTGGTAGTTCCAACCCGCAGCGCCCTCTTCTTCCCATTGGTCAAAATCACACGCGTGACCACGAACATAAACCATGCCGTTGATCGATGAGCTGCCGCCTAACACTTTGCCACGTGGGCAGTGCAGTTCGCGTCCATCAAGACCCGGCTCTTGCTCTGTTTCAAATTGCCAAGCGTACTTTTCAGTATTCATTGGGTAAGAAAGTGCGGTTGGCATCTGAATAAAAATACTCTTATCCGTACCACCAGCTTCCAGTAATAAAACGCTATGTTCACCGCTTTCCGTTAGCCTATCCGCTAACACACAGCCGGCCGAACCCGCGCCGACGATAATATAATCGTAGCGTTGTTCCATGTTTTGATTTCCCTGAGATGAGTCAGTAGGGCTAGCTCTGTTAAGCTAACCCATAAAATTGAATGTTACGCGTTAGGCATAAGGGCTGGCGTAGTCGCCAAGTTCAATAAGAATGCTCTTAGTCTGCGTATAGTGAAGTAGAGTTTCTGGTCCATTTTCACGGCCAACACCCGAAAGCTTGTAACCACCAACCGGCATTTCTGCTGGTGAGTCGCCCCACGTGTTCACCCAACAAATACCTGCCTGCATTTGATGAATAACACGGTGCGCACGAGAAAGGTTTTGCGTGAACACACCAGCCGCAAGGCCGTATTTGGTGTCGTTTGCACGGCGGATCACATCGTCTTCGTCGGTAAACTTCAACACTGACATCACAGGGCCGAAGATCTCTTGCTGAACGTGAGGCATGTTGTCTTCGCAATCCACAAACACGGTTGGGATAACAAAGTTGCCGTTTTCGAGGCCGTTATCTGTCACTTGATAGCCGCCCGTCAGCAAGGTTGCACCCGACTGCTTAGCTAGCTCAATTGCTTCAAGGACTTTTGAAAGGTGTTCTTTAGAAATCAACGCGCCGATCTGAGTCTCCATATCCATTGGGTTACCAATGATCAGCTTCTCAGTGCGAGTCTTAAGTTGGTCGATGAATGCGTTGTAGATGTTTTCATGTACATAAACACGAGTACCGTTAGTACACACTTCGCCTTGGGTGTAGAAGTTGGCAACCATCGAAGCGGAAACCGCATCATCCAATTTCGCATCATCAAACACGAGCATTGGTGACTTGCCGCCAAGTTCCATGGTGACTGATTTCAGCGTCTTAGCGCTATCCGACATTACCGCTTTACCGGTACCGGTTTCGCCCGTGAACGACACTTTCGCGATGTCTGGGTGCGCCGTTAGCATCTGACCAACACGGTAATCGCCCTGAACCACGTTGAACACGCCATCAGGAAGACCAGCTTCGGTAAAGATCTCAGCAAGCTTGAGCGCTGTAAGCGGCGTTTCTTCTGAAGGTTTGAAAATCATCGCGTTACCCGCGGCCAATGCCGGAGCTGACTTCCACATCGCGATTTGGATAGGGTAGTTCCACGCACCAATGCCCGCACAGATACCTAGCGGTTCACGGCGAGTGTAGAAAAATTGAGATTCGCTCAGCGGCTGTTGGTCACCTTGTAGCGTTGGAGCCAAGCCAGCAAAGTATTCAATAACATCAGCGCCAGACGCCACGTCCACTTCAATTGCTTCTTGCAACGGCTTGCCCGTATCAACAACCTCAAGATTTGCAAGGTCATAATTTCGAGCTCTAAGTATTTCCACTGCCTTCAAAAGAATACGGCTGCGTTCCACAGCGGTCATTGCAGACCATACCGCAAACCCGCGTTTCGCAGATTCAATAGCATTGTCGACGTCTGCTGAAGATGCTTGGCCTAGAGTCGCGATAGGTTCACCGTTGGCAGGGTTAATGCTATCAAAGGTTTCACCAGAGGTTGCTTTAACCGCTGCGCCATCGATGTATAACGAGTTCATTTCCATTTGAGATTCTGACTTAATTATTGTTATTAGACTCTACTGGTCTATATGTGAGTATTGGGTGTAAATAGTGGTCGTTCTAGCTCTTGCTCTAGGTCTAGCGCTGCCACTGCGATCTATTGGCTGTGACACGAGTAGAACGTAAGTTGTTTATCTAGATAATCATTGATGATGGCACGCGCCTTTTGAGCATCGATACCATCTGGGTTTAGTGTGCCTCTCAGCCACAAACCATCAATCAGAGACGCAATCCCGTGAGCAACGAGATCCGCTTGTTCATGATTCAAAATACCTTTCAACTCAAGACGTAAGTGCGAAATCAAACGTTTTTCATTCACACGCTGCAGTCTTTTCAGCTGCTCGTCATGCATTGAATATGACCAAAATGCCAACCACGCCTTCGCGACCTTATTTTCTGCTTGGTAACCTTCGAAGTTACCATCGATGATCGCGTTTATTCTCTGTTGGTGAGCATCAACAGGAAGCGCTTTTAGTGAAGTCGTGATGGTATTGGAAAGTTGGCGAAGGATTTCACGCATGGTCTCCTCGAGCAGCCCATGCTTCCCGCCAAAATAGTGATTAATAATGCCAGTGGAGACTCCCGCTTCTTTGCTGATCAACGCAATACTCGCGGCATGCAAACCCACTCGATCAATCACCGTCATGGTGGCTTGAACAAGCTGTGGTTTACGTATATCAGGCATCCCAACCTTCGGCATTTCTCAGTCCTTTTATTTTATATTGAACGTTCAGTTAAATATAAAATGACAGAAATTTAGTTAGGGTTCAAATGATTATTTAAAACAAACTCGTAACAATACAGCATTCAAAACAACAAAAATCATTATAAAACAATAAATTAAATATCATTTAGAGCACTAACGAAAACAATTAAAGATTTGAGGTGTGATAGTTATTGGTCAAATGTTTTTGCTTGTTCTGAACAAACTTCAACCGCTTATCTTCTGTGCCGAAACAGGGCGAGACACAGCGAATAGGCATCGTTATTTGTGTATTGGGAGGGAAAGTCGATGATGCGATTGATGAAGACTAAAAATGAAAATCAGTTATAACGAGAGCACCATAAACGAGTTCGGTGCTCTCATTTTTATCGCCAATATTGAGATAATAAAGCGTGGTTGGTTCAACTAAAAAGCCAAGTGGTAACTATTGCTCGATTGATCCAGTGAAATTACCCAACTTTGCTCTTGTTCACTGCTGCTCATCGGCACCCAACGAGCGTAGATTTGATCCCAGTTCCCATTCACTTCTAATTCCACCACATCGATTTGAGTTGGGTATACCGTTGTGATTCTAGACAATGGGTCAGCGACAACATCACCGTTACTCATCACAAATGCCGACTCGGAATACAAGTGCAGCGCTCCCGGAGTGGTTCCCGTGTAATCCATCGACAAACTGATCTTCTCACCGACATCAAACGAAAACCCTGCTTGTGCAACAATCTCCGAAGTGTCGGTTATCGCTGCAACGGCTGGCTGAGCAGGAGAAGCGGGCGTCTGAACCGGTGTTGGCGTGGCCGATGGTGTCTGAGCTGGCGCAGCACTTGAGCTTCCCCCACCACCTCCGCCGCCACAGGCTGCGACTAACAAAGGCAGAGAACTGATGGTGAATAGTTTGATTGTATAATTCATGGTGCTCTCCTACTCGTCCGTCGCTGAAATAACTTTATTGGTGGTCGATGCCTTGTACCACTCGCCATCTGTCTCACCACTACTGGTTACCCATGTAGGGAACGACGTATAAGCTTCACTGATGTCTATGTACTCAACAGGGTGGTCCCATTCGTCACGGATGTTAAGCACCCAAGGCATGTTGTTGCTAGTCTTAAACGATTCAGAACCCGAAGAGCGGTCATCGTGACTATTGAATAAGGCATTATTCATGTCACTGGTGCCAGAAAACGCTTTGAGGTGAGTTTGCCATGTCATGCCCGGTGGCGTTCCAACAAAGTCACCGTGGTACATATCTTCAGCCGCAAAAATGAATGAGTCATAAGGTGGATAGCCGATATCATCACGCGATACTGGAGACGTAAACTCGACGTACAATTGATAGTTGAGAGCATCAGCATTTTGCTGTTCAGAGCATGCGCTTTGTGTTCGGTAGAAGACACAGCTTTCGGTGAATTCACCTAGGTTTTCTAGCTCCACTCTCAGATCTTCAGACACCATCAGAATCGTTTCGCTGCTCCCCTCTTTGAGAATGGTATGGCCAACGGCAACACCATTTCGAGTCAACGTTGTAGATGCCACGTTAGCAGGCAGAACGTTCGGCAGTTTCAATGCATAGCCATTGGAGTAACCAGCCCCCATCGCCTGAAGTGTGTAATCTATGGTTAAGTTTTTAAGCTCTCGCTGTCCATTGAGCTGCTCAGTCACTCGGTAACGCCACACCACATCATTGAAATCATAATCCCCTTTCAAGGGCCAATTATCTTCAAATGCGATCGTTGCGTAGCTGTTCGAGCTTGGGTAGACCGACGTGACTGTCACATCCTCATTATTCTCTTGCACAAGCACTTCGTATTTGGAATCTGTCGTGCCATCTTCATTGACTCCATCAACAGCCGCAAATGGCGTCACTTCAACAGTGAAGATCAAATCATTAAAGTCGTTGTCTCCGGTCGGGCGATAAATATCCTCAAAGCCAAGTACTAGGAACTCATTTTCTGTATCGAGGAAGGCAACATTGTGTCTTCGATATTCAGCGGTCGCCTCTGGGTTGAGCGATGGGTAGCTGTAAAAAGGTGTTCCCCAACCGCCAAGCCACGGGATATTGTTATAAGAACCCTCCCAACCCCAACCATTGGAGATAATGAAGAAAGCCAATGTTTGGCCAGCGGTAAGTTGGACACTTAGATCAATCGTGTCGCCTTCCTGCATCTCACCAACACTAGCAACGGACGTATTGGGAAACACAATCACATGCGCATTAATGTCATCTTTGGTCGCCGGTGGGTTGTTAGTGTCAAACACAAAATAACCGAGGGAATTTCGATAACCCGCCCCTTCATTCAAGAACGTGATTTTCGCCGTTGCGTACTCAGCACCGTTCAACTCGTCGTCAATATCGATGCTCGAATAACGCTCGGGCGCAATAAACGCACTGTTCACCGTACTGCCTTCAGGGAGCATCGAATAGACATTAGTTAAGACATCTTGTGGGAGTGAATCGGCTATCGAGTAGGTATTGTTGGGTTTACCTTTTGCAGAATAGTTTGACGCATCTGCTCCAGATTCAAAGGTAAGATCTGCAGTTGTCAGCGCCATCGCAAAACACGGCATTAAACAACTGGGCAGTATGACTGAATTCCAATTTCTCATTATGTCCCCTCTTTCAACTAGCCATAAACGTGTAGAGAGGAATCAAGCAAGTATAGTGCCGAAAAATAAAACTATATTTAACAGAAGGTTATGATTATAGAGTTGAATTTTCTCATTTTGAGAATGAAGTTGACGTGAATCGAGGACGTCTAAAGTCACCGCGAAAAATCTCAGTCAAGCAGACACAAAAAGATTGGCGACAACAGCGTCATCACCAACCTTCTCAGTCGTTTCTAATGTTATTGCAAGCCTAAGCTACTCAATGCGAGTGATGAAGTCGTATTTATCTGAGTCGGCCTTTGTCACCCAGTGTTCGCCAGAAGCCGGAGCAGAATCTAAAGTGAATATATAGAAGTCGATTCCTGTATCTCCCATGACCTTTTTAAAGTAGGTCGCTTGCTTGCGATGGCTTTCGTTCGTGTATGGGAAATCTTTGGCTGTTTTATCATCCTCAGCCCAACTGTGCACACCAACCTGTTTATTAAGCTCAATGGCTTTAGTGGTATCTGCTCGTTGCAAAACTCGTGGGTTACCCGCAGCGAAAAGATCCGTGCCGCCAGAGAACACCGAACCCGTAGGTGTTACGATCGTCGTCATGTTGTTACTGTGGATCATGCGCCCGGTGTACATATTGATATCATCGTCAGCGCTGCCACCGATATGGTTGGTAAACTTCAATGTCATCTCGCTGCCTTGATACAATTTCACGATATCAAAAAGCTGAGAATAGGTTGATGCACCCAGAGTCGACCGAATTCGATCAACAGCGCCAGTCTCGTTGAGCACATCACGGTAAAAAGCTTTGAAAGCAAACGATGTAGTGATGGTTACCTTGTTGCCACTCTTAGTTCTACTCAGAATGGTAGACCCAAGGCTAGTCACGTATTGAACCAGTTCATTGTGATACTCAAGCTCGACGGGTTTATGAGTATTCGTTGTCGTGTTAACTAACGTGGTGTCATTGCCAATTGAGCGTTGAGCAACACCACAATCAAATGAATCAAAAAACTTACCCTCACTGTAAATCGCACAATCGTCAGCCCCTGCATCAGGGAGGTACAGATCCACACTTTGACCTAAACTATCCGCAAGCCTAACCACTTTTTGCTTATCACTAATATCTTCCGCAAACAGAACGGTTTCATACTGCACACCGTTGTAATCAAGTTTTATGGCTTCTTGAACCTCTTGTCGCTCTTTATACAACTCACCCAGTTTCGCTGATGAAAATACGTAATCCGCTTGAGGTTTTACTTGCGCTTTAGTCGCCGCTTTACCTGAATTAGAGCTTGAGTTACAACCCGCTAACAGAATCAAAGGTAACGCCAGTAATGCATTTCTATAGTCGTTCATACAGTTATTCCCAAAATATTTGATGGGAAAATTCTATTATTTAAAGATCAAAACATCTGTCGTGCGAATGTATGAGAATGTATATCGTTTTGAACATTGTTTTTTATTTTCACACAAATCCAAAAACATCATTGAACTAGCGTGCAAAGTGTTTAATCATTCATGTCAGGTATTTTACGTAAGGCCTGTAAATTGGGTATGCCACAATAATTAGATACTCAAAAAGGCTCCTTCACGTAATCTCAATAAATGAAACACACGATAAGGCTGAGAATGGAATGACAAAACCTAAAATGATCATCGTAGAAGACGATTTGAAACTTCAGCGAATGCTAAAGGATTACTTTGTTACGCAGGACTTTGATGTTTCCACACTCGATGATGGCAGTGATGCCGCGCAAACCATCCTTGCCGAACAGCCTGATATCGTGTTGTTGGATTTAATGCTCCCTGTAACCGATGGACTGACAATATGCCGACAGACGCGCACCCTCTTTAAAGGTAAGATTTTAATGCTCACCGCCAGCGATGATGATTTCGACCACGTTGCAGGCTTAGAGACAGGCGCTGATGACTATGTCACCAAGCCAATCAAACCAAGAGTTCTGCTGGCCAGAGTTCGTTCACTATTACGCCGCCAAGACACCAATACAGCTTCAGTCGATGACTCAGACAACCTTCAGTTTGATCAACTGGTTCTGAAAAACACCTATAAGAAGTGTGAACTTTCAGGTGCCGTTTTATCACTAACTGACAGCGAATTTGACCTGTTGTGGTTATTAGCGAGTAACCCTGATACTCCGCTATCACGTGACTATTTGACACAAACGCTACGTGGTATTGAGTACGACGGAATCGATCGAACGATTGATAATAAAATAGTGCGCCTAAGAAAGATTCTTGGCGACGACCACACACCAGCAGAGAAAATTCAGACCATTCGCGGGAAGGGTTACTTATTTGTTTCGACCGCCTGGCGTTAACCTCGCTCAATACGAGCGTAATAAAAGAGAGCGATTATGCGACGTATCTTTTTGGAGTCCTTAATAGGGCTGTTAGTTTGCTTTATGGCCGGCCTTGTCGCCTACGAGATTAGCGTCTATCAGCTCAATACCGACTACGAATACGTACTGGAAGATTACGAAGCGGCTGCCCACCAGCAATTGATCGAGAATATCGCTAAGAACCAAGGTCTTGAAGCGGCTCATCAAGCGATAAACCAGTTTGTAGAAACCACACGAAATAAATTGGTTACATTCAGCCCTGACGATGAAATACCTGGTCCCGTTTCAGAGTTCTTCAGCACTAACCCGAATACCTTTGTTTTTCACGATGATGAACGTGACCTATGGTTTCGCTTAGCAAGCAGTGACAATACCTATCATTACCTCCCCAACAGTGAAGCGTTCGTTAGGCAAAAAATAGAGTTGGAGGATGACCTCATTTGGTTGTTCTTTTTAGCGAGCTTTATCTTATATGGGTTATGTCATCTATTTATTATCTTCCGCCGAGTTAAAAAGCTTGAGGCTGCCACTCTGCGTTTTGCTGAAGGGGACCTCTCGACACGAGCCGAGACTTCAAGTGGCATTGCGATTGGTTCACTGAACAAATCCTTCAATCTAATGGCCGATCGAATTCATCGCTTAGTAGAAAGTAATCGCTCACTCACTAATGCTGTCGCTCATGAACTGCGCACGCCAATATTCCGTATTCAATGGCAAGCTGAAATGTTGAAAGACACCCAGCTAAGCGCAGAGCAAGAGAGCACGATTGAGAGTATTGTCGAAGACACAGAAGAAATGGAAAAGATGGTCGATGAACTATTGTATTACGCCAAACTCGATAGCACTGACCTAGAAAACCTACAACAACCATTAGAGATTCGAGACTTTCTCGACCACGCAATGACGCGTTGGAATAAAGACACTCAGCTCAGAATCGACCTATCACTGCCAGAGCAACCTAGCTCGATAATGGCGGATGAAACGCTACTCAACCGAGCACTAGATAACCTAGTACGTAACGCAATGAAATTCGCACGTTCGCAGGTGTCGATTGAAGCAAGCGTGCATCAAGATAAGCTACATATCGCGGTACATGATGATGGTGATGGCGTGGCAAAGGAGCATCAAGCTCGCCTGTTTGAACCGTTTTACGTTGGCGACAAAGCGCGTAACAAAGCCAAGAGCGGCCATGGTTTAGGGCTTTCTATCGTCGAAAAGATCTGTGCTCAACATAGCGCGACTGTGGAGGTTGGTCAGAGCCAAACCTTAAAGGGGGCGGTATTCACCATAACCATTCAGCTATGTAATGATTCAGCTGACAAACCCATACAGTAACTACAAAACACCTCTGGAATAATGTCCAACATCGGTCGGGAGATACTGTCTCCCATGAACCTATTAAATCTAAATTCCAATCTTTCTTAAGGTGTTTGTATGAAAAAGTTATTAGTTGTTTTAGGCATTGTTTCTCTAGCGGGTTGTTCTGGTATTAGCCACAACGAAGAAGTTTACACAGCGCACGCGGAAAGCTTCAACATTGTCGGTTTCCAAGTTCCAGGTAACACTCAAGACCGCGCAATGGAATTAGTACCGGAAGGCGCAACGGTTGATACGATTCGTTCAACAAACTCTGATACGAGCTCTGTTCTGGGTATCATCAACCGTATTATCGGTATCGACTACGTTCAAGTTGGTGGTAAAAAGCAGTAATTCGCTATAGTGACGTTAGCCACGTACCATAATTAAGTGTCGCCGTTACCTACCTATATTCAGTAGCCTGTACAAACTAAGTTAACCTAAGCCAGTGACCCGTCGCTGGCTTTTTTCATCCAGCAGATTTTGTGCTCTGTGCCAAACAAGTGCCCGATTTCCCTTCCCTCTTTTAACTAACAATTCGAAAAATAAGCCGAAAATTCTTCGGTTTCTTATCAAAATTGCACCTAAATTCGCTAAATGCCCTTCTGCTTAAAGTGACACTTTCAAATCGTTGATCCTTCTATCAACCCAGAATCCGTTAATTGAGGCACAGATCAATTTCCTCGAAAATCTTAATTTCCAATAGAAATTAACACTTAATAAAAGTGTCACAATTTTATAAATAAAACATATGGGTGCGTTCAAAAATAAACAGAAACGATAACTATCTGTAAATACGAGAAATATAAGTTTCATGAATAAAAGAGATCATTGCCATGCTACTAATTAATCAGATCGAATGATGTAAATTCACTGTGATTAATTTGTTACGTTTTCTAGGATTTTACATGGAAAGAGAAAACAACAATGAAAATAAGAAAGCGTTTAGTTGCCGTTGCTATAGCCAGTGCTATGTCTTTGTCAGTGCATGCAAGTGAATCCGTTCAAATCGATCAGCCGATCAACTTTACTAACTTCTCTGGGTTAAACGCTCAGTTAGGTGTAAGTAATGCTTCTAGCTTCAAGATGGTCAAAGAAGTAAACCTCAAAAAGCGTGGTATCTATAAAGTTAAGATCCAACAGAACATCTGGGGTACCCCTGTATGGGGGCACTACCTAAATGCCACCCAAAGTGTCCAAGGTGGCGCACTTAAGTCCGTTCAAGGTCGCTACCTTAAAACAACGACCTTAGAACGATCTTTTGTTAAGCCATCAATCAACAGCGCTCAAGCGGTTGAACTCGCAAGTAAAGATCTAAAGACTCAAGGCTTAACCAGCAAATCTCTAGACAACGTTCAACATCAGCTATTTATCTATCAAGGCTCTGTAAAGCAAGACATCGGACAACAAAGCGTAGATAAAACACGACTAGTGTACGTTGTCTCTTACCTAGTAGAAGGCAGTGAACAGCCGACTCGACCGTTCACCATGCTAGACGCGCACACAGGCGAAGTCATCGACCGCTGGGAAGGTATTGCCCATGCTCAGATCGGCACTGGCCCTGGCGGCAACGAAAAAACAGGCATGTACGAATACGGCACCGACTACCACTACCTTGATGTTCAAGAAGTGGGCACAGAGTGTGTGATGGAGTCTGAAAATGTCGTTACCGTTAACCTGAATGGTGCGACCGACGGCGACACCACTTACAGCTATGAATGTCCTCGTAACGAATATAAAGCCGTGAACGGTGCATTCTCACCACTCAACGATGCTCATTACTTCGGTAACATCGTGTTCGACATGTATAAAAACTGGTTCGACACAGCACCACTCTCCTTCAAGCTCATGATGCGTGTTCACTACGGTGAAAACTACGAGAATGCATTTTGGGACGGCAGAGCCATGACCTTTGGTGATGGTGAAAGCTTCTTTTACCCGCTTGTTAGCCTAGATGTATCAGCCCATGAAGTGAGCCACGGTTTCACTGAGCAAAACTCAGGTTTGATATACGCAAACCAATCAGGCGGTATGAACGAAGCCTTTTCTGACATGGCAGGTGAGGCCGCTGAATACTACATGAAAGGCACCAACGACTGGATGGTCGGACGCAATATCTTCAAAGGCGAAGGCGCTCTACGTTACATGGACGATCCATCACGCGATGGCTCTTCAATCAACAATGCATCCGAGTACTACGATGGCTTAAACGTGCACTACAGCTCTGGCGTATTCAACAAGGCGTTCTACCATCTTGCAACCACACAAGGTTGGGACACCAAAAAAGCGTTCGAACTGTTCGTGCTGGCCAACCAGATCTACTGGTCTGAAAACAGTGACTTTTGGCAGGGTGCTTGTGGTGTGAAAAACTCTGCAACCGACCTTGGCTACAGTGCCGATGATGTTGTTTCTGCGTTCAACTTAGTGGGCGTGTCACCGTGTGGCGAGCCGCCACTTCCACCAGAACCGGAATACCAACGCCTTGAAAACGGTGTTGAAGCCGCAGTTGCTGGTGAAACAGGTTCGAAAACTTACTTTGATATCGAAGTACCAGCTGGCCAAGAGAAGCTGACGATTGATCTTGCTGTGTCTACGGGTGACCCAGATATTTATGTCGGCCTAGATTATGCGCCAAGCTCTCAAGAGAATATCTGTAAGAGCGAAACCGTGACCGATGAAGTGTGTGTAATTGAAAACCCAACCGCAGGTCGTTACACCGTTAACGTTTTAGGTTACTCAGATTACGCAGGTGCAAACCTAACAGCATCGTACGAATCTGGCAGCGCTAACGTGCCACCCGTCTCTTCTTTCGAACACACCATTGACGGCAAAGAAGTCGAGCTACGCAGCACAAGTTCAGACAGCGATGGTCAAATCGTCTCTTACCAATGGAACCTAGGCGATGGCAACACGCAAACAGGTGAAGTGACTCGTTATACCTACGCTGAAGCTGGCGACTACGTGGTAACGCTAACCGTGACTGACGATGCAGGCGTTACAACATCAACCAGCAAGTCGATCACGATTGAAGGTGACTCAGCGGAAGGCTTCCCACTAAAACTGAAATTTGGTAACAAAAACCCGAAAGGCAAGGCGCGCGTTAAGCTGGCATGGGATTACGATACCAACGACTACTTCGTGATTAAGCGCAATGGCAAGAATGTTGGTGCAACAGACTTCAATTCATACGTCGACAAGTTCCGTCATAACGGCACAGTAGATGTGGAGTACCAAGTGTGTACCTCAAGCGATATCTGTTCAGAAACCAAGCATTATCGTTTCATTAAAACTCAATAATCGAAAGTAGATTCAGGGCTCCTTATGGGAGCCCTTTTCGCTATTGAGCTATTTGGCTTATGAGCTAATGAGCGAATGAAACGCCTACATGAAAAACCCACGCATTACACAAAAATCAAACCCATCAACACAACAATATTCACCATAAAAAGGACGACAAATGGCTATTCAAAAAAGCATGCTAGCTTTGGCTGTACTCGGGGGATCTTTAACCCTAATCAATAGCACTTCGGCTTACGCATCCCTAGGCATCACACCACCAGCGAACCAAGAGGTTTGGATCACCACCGATGCGGACGCGCAGCATATAATGACTCAGCATGGCGCAACGGTTTACCCAGGCGTGACAGGAAACAAGCATTCCATCATCGCGAAAATCAACCAGAAAGAGCTCGCTAAACTATCCAGCCACATGCACGAAGAAACCCACCGCTGCGGTGGCTATATGGTGCATGAAGATAAGGCAAGCGCACTCAAAGCCGCAGCGATGCCACTGACAATGAGCAGCTTCGAAAAGCCGGTGATCAGCCATCAAGACACAGTGAACGACCTACTCGCTCAGGTCGAGCCAAACAACATGGTCACGACCATTGAAAATCTAACCAACTTCACCAACCGTTTTTATACTACTTCTACTGGTGTCGCTGCTTCAGATTGGCTTTTAGAACGTTGGGAAACAGAAATTAAAGATGTGCCGTATGCGTCGGCACGCCAGATCACGCATGCTGAGTATCCGCAAAAATCTGTTGAAGTGACACTGCTTGGCGCTAAATATCCTGAAGAGATCGTCGTTGTTGGCGGACACCTTGATTCGACCGTTGGATCTTGGACAAGCGAAGGCACCATCTCACCGGGCGCCGATGATGATGCTTCGGGCATTGCAACGGTAACAGAGTCGCTTCGCCTGATGATAGCCAGCGGTATTCAGCCAGACAAAACCATTAAGTTCTATGGTTATGCGGCGGAAGAAGTAGGGCTGCGCGGCTCACAAGATGTCGCCAACGCATTACGAGACGAGCAAGCAAACGTTGTATCGGTACTGCAATTAGACATGACCAACTACAACGGTTCAGCGCACGATATCACCTTCATCACGGACTACACCGACAGCAACCTCACCGCCTACTTAAGCGAGCTGATCGACACTTACGCGAGCGACATCAGTTACGGTTTTGATGATTGCGGCTATGCCTGTTCTGATCACGCCTCTTGGCACAATGTTGGCTACCCAGCAGCCATGCCATTCGAGAGCATGTTCAATGATTACAACCCAAGTATCCATACAGAGCACGACACGCTTGAGAACTCCGATCCAACGGCGACACACGCGACCAAGTTCGCCAAACTGGCCATTGCTTATCTTGTCGAAACCAGCCTTGATTCACCGGTTGCAGGCCCTAAAGAGCTGCAAAATGACGTCCCCGTTGAAGGACTTACTGCAGGATATGGTGAAGAGCAATTTTTCACATTTACGACGGAAAGTGCAGGTCAGTTAACCGTAACCTTGACCGGCCCTCGTAGTGGCGATGCCGACCTTTACGTGAAACACAACGGCACCGTATCGAAAGCAAACTACGACTGCCGTCCATACCAGAACAGCAGCAACGAACAGTGTGTGTTAGACATGCCTGCGGGTGAATTCAGCATCATGGTGCGCGGTTACCGTAACTTTAGCGATGTCACTATCGTCGCTAACTTCGTTCCTGATTGGCTGTAAGGTTGGTTAATTGACTAACAATTAAGCCAAGCAAACACGGTAAAAACTAAAAATCCGCAAGCCCACGATCATAAACAGATTGGAGCTTGCAGATTTTTTATTGTCTTCGGAGAGCATCTCAACTTAATGATCTTCAATTATCATCAAGCCGTCTTTTTCATTACCTTGCCACAAATGTACTCACCAATCGGCATTGCCGAAGTCGCTGCAGGCGATGGCGCGTTACATACATGTAAGCTTCTTGGGCTTTCGGCAAACAGGAAATCATGGACCAAGGTGCCATCTTTCAACACCGCTTGAGCACGAATTCCAGCAGGATAAGGCTTAAAATCATCAACCGTAATACTCGGGCAATATTTGTTCACTAGCTTTAGATATCCCGGCTTCCACCACGAGTTTTTAAACTCGACCAAACCGGTTTTCAGGTGATTCGCAGTCACCTTCCAAAAACCCGCAAAGCTCAGCATCTGCCAAGTGTCTTTGAAGCTAAAGTTAAGCTTGCCATAACCTTCTCGCTTCCAACCTTGAACCGCATTTGGCCCTACCGTCACCGAGCCATCAATCATACGTGTTAAATGCACGCCCAAGAATGGCAGTTCAGGGTCAGGGATCGGGTAGATAAGATGATTCACCACTTGGTTGTGTTTGGCGTCCAACCGATAATACTCACCGCGATAAGGCACGATTTGGAAGTCGGTTTCGATGTCTAACATCTTGGTCATTCTATCGGCCATCAAGCCAGAACACGTGATCAAGAATCGGCTATTGAGTTGAAGAGTCTGACCATCGACTTTGCACGTCAACTGCACCTCATCTTCCTGCTCATCGGCCATGATCACTTCCGTACCAAGGCTAAGCTTGCCACCCGCCTCAACAAACTCTTGAGCCATCACTTCGGTGACTTTTTTGTAGTCGACGATACTGGTGGTTTTGACATAAATCGCACCCAAACCCGTGATGTTTGGCTCGGCAAGTTTGAGCTGCGCTTGATCCAACAGATCGACATCAATGTCGTTATCGTGGCAACGCTGATAGAGCGCGTTCATGCGCTCGACTTCTTGCTCATTGGTCGCGACCAACAACTTGCCACAGTTTTCGACGGGGATATCGTGTTGACTACAAAAGGCTACGGTGCGCTCGACGCCACGCTTACAAAAATCGGCCTTTAAACTGCCCGGAGCATAGTAAACGCCAGCGTGAATCACACCACTGTTATGGCCTGTTTGGTGCTGCGCAAAGCCACGTTCCTTCTCGACTAAAAGGATACTTTTATCAGGGTGAGCTTGCTGTAATTGCCATGCCGTCGACACGCCAACAATGCCGCCACCAACGATAATATAGTCGTATATTGAGTTCATAATATTCCTACATTCAATCCTTTTAATTATAGGGAAGACGCGACAGTGTCAGACTCGGTTTGAGGCAAAGATACTTGCTCGTCTTCCGATTCCTTTTTCACTTGGTTGATGTCGTATTTACGACCGCTGTAGATGAAGATGCTCACAAATAGAGCCACACAAACCAAGCGAATCACAATTGACACATCAGGCCAAACCAAAGCGACACCCAGTGCAATCAACACGACTCGAAGAGCGAGATTGATTTCACTTTCTAAGTAACCTTCAATCGCTGCTATAAACGCATACGTACCGATAATAGCAAAGCCCCCCGTAACCAAAACGGAGGTCACATCCCAACTTACCAAGTTGGTGTAAGCAATCAGCAATGGCACCAAATACAAGCCTTTGGCTATTTTCCATGCCATTAAACCGGTTCTCATCGGTGGGGTTTTCGCAATGGTCGCAGCTGCAAATGCAGTTAAACAAACAGGTGGCGTCACGTTGCTGTCTTGCGATAGCCAGAAAATAATCAAGTGGGCAGAAAGCAGTGCAAGGCTGATCGCTTCCAAGCCCAGACTTTGCTCAAGCAGGGTTTCCACAAAATCAGCAGGGACTAACGCAATCATCTCTTTGGCTGTTTCAAGTGCCATTGGCGCGTTCAGCAAATCAAGCTTATCTGGCGCAGCCAACATGAAGATAGCTTTCGCCTGTTCAGGCAACTGTCCCGAAACCAACAGGTCGAGCAACTGACTTTCAGCAATCAGTTTATACAAAGCTGGTGCAGACAGAGTACCCAACACAATATAAGCCGCGGTTACTGGTAAGCCCATACCCAGAATCAAAGACGCCAGTGCAATCAAGGCAATCATGACTAGCAAGTCGCCATTCGCCCAGCTGTTGATCATCAACGAGAAGGTGTTACCAATCCCCGTCGTGCTGATCACGTTGATAACGAGGCCAATGCCGACCAACAATACCGCCGTGGTCGCCATGTTTTTCGCACCTTGAGACAGTGCTTCGATGATCGCCTTTGGACCCATTTTGTGATTTTTAGAGAACCATGAGGCCACCACAACAGACAGGATCGAGATACCCGCTGCGTAAGTCGGCGTGAAACCCTTCACCAACAGAGTCACCAGCACCGCTAACGGGATCAGGTTATGCCAACCCGACAGCAATACTTTCAATAGAGGTTCACAGCCAGAAGTCACCTTTTGCACACCACTGCGTTTTGCTTCGATGCGCACGAAGAATGCCACAGACAAAAAGTAGATAAGCGCCGGTAAGAAGGAAACAGCAATAATGTCGACATAAGGGATCTGCGTGTATGATGCCATGATAAACGCACCCGCACCCATCACTGGTGGCATCAACTGCCCGCCCGTCGACGCAGCCGCTTCAACCCCCGCAGCAAAGCGCGAAGGGAAGCCCGCCTTTTGCATCAAAGGAATACTGATCACGCCCGTCGATACGGTGTTTGCTACGCTCGAACCAGACACTGAGCCCATCAAGCCAGAGCCTATTACCGCGATGAAGCCGGGGCCACCTATCACTTTGCCTGCCGCTGCGCGAGACACATCAATGATGTAATCACCAACACCCGAACGCACTAAGAAAGCGCCAAATAGGATGAACATGAACACGAACGTCCAACTGATTCTAGAAATAGAACCGAACATCCCTTCCGATGAGTAAAAGCTTCGATAAAGCAGTGTTTCAAGGCTCAAACCTGGGAAGTGGAAGATGCCGCTAGTCCATTGCCCCCACAGCACCACATAGCTCAAACACACCAAAATAAGCACCGGAATAAACCAACCCATGGTGCGACGAATCAGCTCAATAACGATAGCTATCGCCAATATAGAGAAGAACCAATCACTGGCGACAAACTTCACGCCTCGCTCATACAAGGCATCTTCTGCAAAGGGGATATAGATAAGACAAGCCAGAGCCGCCAAGGCGATCCCGATGTCCACTGCCAAAGCAATTTTGCTTCTTTTCAATGAGATATGTGCCGGATACCAAAGCGCACAAATGATCGCAAAGCCCGCGAAGTGAGTCGCAGAGATCCAAAGCTCTGGCAAGGTCGATAAGGTATTAAACCAAATGTGTAGTAGAGAGAGTATCACTCCCATTGTTGTTATCGCTTTGCCGACCCACGGAAAATCCGTTCGGGTCGGCAGTTCAAATTTTTTCAGTTCCTGCTGCAGCGAATCGCTCATAGAAAACTCCTGCTCTCCACAGCAAACGCGCAGAGAAAATCCATAAAGTGAGGTGGTGCACGAACACATTCTTGAGCGAGCGTGCACCAAGCAATTAAGTCACGAAGGGGTTAGTTGATGGCAAACAGCTAGTTGACGATCAACTCAGAAGGGATATCGATGCCCACTTCTTGGTAGTAACGTGCTGCGCCCGGGTGAAGCGGAACAGGCAGACCTGCGATCCCTTTCTCGAGTGCCATTGCTTTAGTTGCTTTGTGGATACCTTGTAGGAAAGGTAGGTTTTCATAGATCGCTTTGGTGAGCTCATACACATCTTCTTCAGAGATGTCTTCACGAACGGCTAGGAAGTTAGGTTGTGCGATAGTCGTGATCGGCTTATCAACACCTGGGTAAGTGTTGGCTGGGATCTCATACTTGGTCCAGATATTGTAATCACCGTTCGCTTGTTTGATCTGTGCATCAGTAAACGACAGGATTTGAATGTCTTCACCCAAGGCTGCAAATGCTTGAGTTACTGCGCCAACAGGCACGCCAGCAGGCGTATTCATGCCATCAATCGTGCCATTCTGTAGTGCGCTGGCACTGCCGCCGTAACCCATAAAGGCAAGTTTAAATTGTTCTGGGTTCACCGACAGGCCTTGCATGATCTGGCGTCCTGAATTTTCTGTACCTGAGTTCTTCTTACCGATAGAGAATTTTTTGCCATTTAGATTTTCTAAATCACTCATGGTGCCCGTTTCTGTCAGATCAGAGCGCACAATAAAGTGTTCAACGTTTTGCCATAGCATTGAGACTGAACGCAGTTGTTTTTGACTGCCTGACTTCTCATATGGACCAAGCCCTTGCCACGCCCATGCACCATACAGACCTTGTAGAATGGCAAACTGTGCCTCGTTCTCATTGAGAAGTTTCACGTTCTCGCCCGATCCTGCAGAACTGATCGCCGCCAAAGAAAAGTGCTGCTTTGGCGCAAGCTTAACTTTGCTCAATGTCGCTAAAGCCACACCCACTGGATAGTAAGTACCGCCCGTTGAAGCCGTCGCTAAAATGTAGCTGCGATCTTCTTGAGCTGAGGCGTTACTGATAAGGCCAATAGAGGCCATTGCGATTGCTAAAGTTTTAACTAGCTTGTTGTATTTCATTGTTACTCTCCATGTAGAGTTATTCACGTTATATTTTTGTTAACAACAATTGCTAGATAGCAAGCGCAATGCCAATCTTTAACCATTTGTTTTAATTAAACTTTATTTTAACAACCACTTAAAGTGAGCTATTTCTTGCTTATTTAGTCGCTATTGGATGAGCTGTTTTTTGCTTATCCGAAGCAAGCTTTAACATCTATTTAAAGGTAGCTGAGTCACACTGCGTCATATTTATGTGATCAATATTTATAAAGTAACAAATATGAGGTGAGCCATTTTTTGCTCATTGATTTAGACAGTTCCTCTCATCTCGTCATCACTTACGAATCGACATAATCGCTTCGGTTCAACGCATAGCGCACCATTTTTTGATTCAATGTTCGTCGGGGTAAATCCAAGTCTAGCATCACATCATTGATGCGCCCTTGATAACGCACTAGCGCATCGTGAATGACCTTCCTTTCAAAGCTTTGTACCTGAACCGCCAATGGAATGCCTGCCGTTGTGGACTCTGTGACAGAGTTAGGTCGACACGCTAAAATATCGCCAACAGTCAGGCTTTCATCCAAGGCAAAACGAATCGCCACGTTACGCAATTCACGCACATTGCCCGGCCACGCATAAGACAACAAGGCATAGCGATCAGCCTCACTGGCTATTCGTGTTTCGGGATTGGCTTCCTGGGTGAAGTGTTCAAACAAAAGTAAGGCGTCTTCTTCACGCTCATTGAGTGGAGGTAAATGCAGCTGTGCAACGTTCAAACGATAGAAAAGATCTTGGCGAAAGTCGGGGTGATTCAGTAGATCGCTTTTCGAGGCAGACACAACTCGCAGGTCGACGTTTTGTTGCTGATTACCGCCGACGCGTTCAACGATATTATCTTGCAGACTACGCAGCACTTTGACTTGCATCGACAGCGGCATGCTTTCAATTTCATCAAGGAACACGGTGCCTTTGTCAGCAAACTCAAGCTTACCAATACGCCTCTTAGCAGCGCCAGTAAATGCCCCAGCTTCGTGACCAAACAGCTCGCTTTCGAACAAGTTTTCAGGAATCGCACCACAGTTGAGCGGCACAAACGGATGGGTTTTACGTTGGCTGAATTCATGTAAGCAAGAGGCGACTAGCTCCTTACCACAGCCGGTTTCACCATAGATAATCACGTTGGTGTCTATTGAAGCCACTTTCTGGATTTGTTCTCGCAGTTCACACATCACTTTACTGCGACCGATCAGCACCTGTTCAATGCCTTTCAAATTATCTAGATAGCTTTGGCGACTGATTCTGTCTTGGCCACTTTGATGTTTGTCGACCGCTTCAGATACCGTTTGAGACAAACGCTCTGGATCGAATGGCTTCTCAATGAAGTCATAGGCACCTTGCTGTAAGGCCTTGACGGCCATGTCTACATCGCCATGCCCAGTAATCAAAATAACAGGCACCTCTGGCACAAGACTTTTGAAACGCCCTAGCAGTTCAACACCATCAATATCAGGTAAACGAACATCAGTGATAATGGTTTGAAAATCGCCCTGCTCTACGGCGTTTAACGCATCTTGTCCTAATTCAAATGCGGTGACATCGAAGCCCGCCAGCTGCAACCATTGGCTGGTTGCTTGACGCACAATCGCGTCATCTTCAATTAAAGCAATACGCTGCATAGTTTGGTTCCGCCACTCTACATCTGATTAATATCGTCCACGGTATGTAAAAAAACCGCAGACGAAAAGGAGCTAGCTCCCACTTTGAATAACACTCCTTTAACAGTTTTATAATGTTTGTTAGCTTCGATTTGTCCCACACTTCACCTTCCAAGTCGTGAAGTAGCGAAGCTTCGCATCTCGCTGATTTAAAAGAGACAAGCCACTAATTTTAAAAGGATTTAATCAAGAATGGTTAGTAACAATCGATATTGGTTATTCCTGTGTGCTTGTTTATTGATTGGTTTAGTGCAGGTAGCCACGAAGAATGGAATCAGCCAATGGAAGCTTGAACAAGCGCAACGTTATGCGGAACAACGCTTTCTTGGATACATTGCCGAAGCAAGGCGCACGCTTAAACGTTTCTATTATTTGCCCTATCTGGTGACCAACGATGAGACCAGTGTCCGTTTCATTGATGGTGAACAACAACTCGAAAAACGTATCAAGAAACAGCTGATTCAACTGGACAAAGCTGCCAACACTAAGGGCTGGTATCTGCTTTCTGGTAACGGCGAGTTGTTGGTTTCGAGTGTTGAAAGAAGCAAGTTGAGCAAAAAGAACGCCAGCACAATCGTGTCTAAGATCCACCAGCAAGGTGGTGCGATTTCAGTGGTAACAAAAAACAAAGGCGTAACGCCCGATTACTTTATTGCCGCGCCCGTTTATCGAGCCTCTGATGTGGTGGGTATTGTAGCGGTGCAAATCGACTTATCGTTACTCACCGATCAATGGTTTGCCGATGGTGAAGCGATACTGTTCCAAAACCCTCGCGATCAGTTCTTTCTATCCAGCGATCACCGATTGAGTGCCGATTGGTTCAATGACACCTTCAATTCACAACCAAACACCACGAAGCGCGAACTGTATGATCAAACCCATATTCGAGTATGGCGACTGCAAGGTAAAGATTACCTAATTCAGTCGATCAAGTTAGACGATCTGAATTGGCGTTTAACCTATCTAACACCATTAACTAACCTCAATCAGACCACCAATTGGATTAGCTGGAGCGCTGCCGTTGGCTGTCTTTTCATTCTGTTACTGTTGGTGATTCTTTACCAAAGACGCCAGAAAAAGCTCAGCAATCTGAGAATCCAAAAGCTTATCGAAGAGTCTGAGAAACGATTGTCTGGAATGATCAATAAAACCCATGTTGGGTTAATACTGATCGATAAACACGGACGCATTCACGATATCAACCTGATGGCGAAGAACTACTTTTCCCTATCTGATTCCATAATCAATAACATCAAGGCATGGCAGTTATTTGAAGCGGGCAATCCGAATTCAACCACCTTGCAGCTGCTCAAAAACTTAGATCAACACCAAGAACTGGCCGAGATCACCAGCGTCGAAACCATGGCAAGACGCAGCGATGACAGTTACTTCCCTGTTTTATTCTCTATTAGCGCCTTTCCTTGGCATGCGACGACTTACTACCTGTGTACCGTAATCGATATCAGCAAACGTAAGAAAGCCGAAATTGCGGTGCAAAACGCCAATAAAACGCTGCAGCTGCGAGTCGAAGAGCGAACTCAAGATCTGAAAGATGCGCAGCAAGAACTGGTCGAATCTAGCAAATTGGCAGCACTAGGACGGATGTCGAGTGCGATTACTCATGAGTTAAATCAACCGCTTACTGGTCTAAAAACCCTGCTTTCAAGTAATCAATTACTGATGGAAAGAGGCGAGACTAAGATGCTGAAAGCGAACATGGATCTCGTGATGAGCCTAATCGACCGAATGGCTAACATGACTAGCCAGCTGAAGTCATTCGCCTTTCAAAGACTAGAAAAGCCATACCCAGTTTCGCTGACAGACGCACTGCAAGAAACCCTGCGTATTCATCAAACCGAGCTAGACAGCGTCGATATTCGTGTGCGTATCGCTTCCAATATTTCGATGGTAATGGGAGAAGAAGCACGACTTCGCCAAGTGCTTGGTAACCTGCTTAAAAACGCCATCGATGCTACTCAGAATCAAACACCCGCGACCATTGTTATCAGTGCACATGCCGATCAACAACGTGTGATTATCAAGGTGCAAGATAACGGCTGCGGTGTATCAGAAGACCAACTCGACACCATTTTCGAACCGTTTCATACCAACAAAAAAATGGGCGAAGGTTTGGGGCTGGGGTTAGCAATCACCGCAAACAACGTGCGCGATATGCAAGGTACCTTGATAGCGAAGAACAACTCAGACCAAGGCATGACATTCACGTTAACGCTGAAGAATATAGATAGTAAGTAATCACTAACAAAAAGCATTACATGACACCTCACAAAGAAATCAGAACTAAAAAACCGCCCATCGAGGGCGGTTTTGATTCACTTATTGGCGTGTGACTTATCAGCTAATCAGTTAGCGACTTACTCAGCTAGCTGCTTCAACAGTCGCTCTGTTGGACGAACAATCGCGATGATTGATTCATCATAGATTTTCGCCGAATCAGACAGTATCGCTTGGTAGGCATTCACGTCGGCTTCTCTTACTTTCTCGCCTGCTTGTGCTTTAGCAATCAAGGTTAACGCTAAATCTGCAACTTCGACGGTTTTCTCAGCAACCACCACGGTATCGACCGAAGACACGTTACCAGAGAAGATTGCTTCAGCGGCAAGTGCAGCCGATTTAGCTTGCTGATAATGCCCAGCAAGTTGCTCTAGTGCTTGTTGATTGCCTGTCGCGACTTCATTGACCAAGTCTTGCATCTCATACACGGCGTAGCTTTCGACTGGCAGCGCATCAACGAAGCGGTTTAAGCGCTCGTATTGGCTGTATAAAGTGCCCTTAGGTTCAGTTGAGTTCCACTTCTCCCAGTTACGCGCGTAGTACTGTGCTGGCTCAGTGTATTTCGCTAGCACGCGCAGGTCGTGAATATCTTGGCCTTTGGCAATGCGTTTTAACAACATGTCGGCATCCGCATGATGACGTAGGCCAACCGATACTTCAGACCATGTGTCCATTGCCTTCATGCGCTTGTACATGCTGCGCTCGTCCGTCAGTTCTGCATCAGACCAGAAACGCTCTGCAATAGCGTAACTACGCGGCCATAGATAGTTTTCTACTGTGAGGCTGTCTTTGTTCTCTAGCCACATAGTGATCTCGCCACCTAGGATAAGTTCTTTTTCATTGTCCGTTAATTCTGCAGGGTAACCGCCATTTGGCTCTGGAATCACGCTGCCTTCAACATCACTGCTCGCAATCACTTCCCCTGTGGTTGGCCAACGCACGTTACCAATCAACTGGTAGCTGCCTCCAGCAAACCCATTTGGATTCAGATTCAAGTTGAATTCAGTATACGACATGAAGTTATCGAAGTGACCGACAAAGGTTTTACCCGGCACATAATCAAGGATGAAGATCTCTTCGCGAGACTTACCGTTGTAATCACTGAACGCACGGAAAGTACCGTCTTTCGCTTCAATGATAGTCAGCGTTCCCTTACGTGGGCCGCCTTTTGAACGTGGCTTCTGCCATTGATACGTCACGAACGTTTCGCCACTGTGCAGCTTATCATCAACCGTGATACCACTTGGCATTGGATCATTGCGATAGTGGTAGCTAGTCGGCTGAGGTTGGTCTAGGTAGTAACCGGTAGATAGTATACCTGGGTAGCCCTCTTTTGCCGCACGGCCAATGCTGTCGTGCCCTTGCCAGCTTTGAATCACGATCGAAGTCGGCAGATCTTTATGCCAAATCTCATCCCAACCGGTCATCTTCTTACCGCGCTCTTCGAGCATCTTCTCAACTTTTACATTGAGGTAAGACTGCAAGCCGCGTTCGCCATCGATATTATTCTCTTCAATGAACTGTTGGTGCTTTTCGCTGTTTTTCCACTGCGCATAGTTCGGCTCATCGCCACCGATGTGGAAATACTCGTCTGGGAACAGCTCGGTCACTTCATCAAACACATCGCCCAGCATTTCATAGAGCTCTGGATTCAATGGATCCATCAATGGCTCAAACACGCCCCAACCACGCTCTTGCTCATAGCTTTGACCTTCACCGCCCGACATCAAACGCGGGTAAGCATAAGCAACCGCAGAAGAGTGACCCGGCAGAGAGACTTCAGGAATCACACGAATACCGAGGTTACGCGCGTATTCCACTAAGTAACGGACTTGGTCTTTGGTGTAGTAATTACCATCAGCGGTTTCAGACCACAAACGCGGCCATGATTCAGTTTGAATACGAATGCCTTGATCGTCCCAGAAGTGCCAATGGAACACGTTCATCTTCGCCGACGCCATCGCATCTAACTGACGAATCAGCACATCAAATTCAATGAAGTGACGTGACGTATCGTAAGAAACACCACGCCAGCGGAAGCGAGGCTCATCGACAATGGTTACGGCAGGAATGTGGTAGCCAGTCGCTGTCGTTTCAACGAGCTGCAAAAGAGTTTCAATGCCGTGAATTGTGCCGTATGGGCTTGGAGAGCTCAAAGTGATCTGTTCACCCTGAGTGGTAATTTTGTAGGACTCTACAGAGTCGATATTTTGTACTTCAGATTTTGGTGCTGCGTCGATATCTATGATCAGGTTCGCTTGGTCTGCACTATCCACCTGCCAGTTTAGAATCGGAACACCCGTCTGGCGCTCAAGGCGATCAATAAAGCGTTTCGCCGTGTATTCAACACGGTCAGAGTTAAAGCCTTGGATGTAAACCTTGAAGTTACCGTCGACCTTAACTTGCCCAGCTTGCAGCTCGACCGTTTGTGGGTACGGCATTAAATTTAGATCGGTATTTGGAGCCATTGCTAACGCCATTGGGGACACTACTGAACCGGATATCAATAGTGACAATATAGTTTTTTTCATTATTAATTTTCCTATATAACTTTCATTGTATTTTATTTATCAGAGCCTATTCACAAAAATAACTAGGCTATGTTGTTTTAGAATGAGAAATTAACACCAACTCGGAAACGCCAATCCGTTTTATCATTTTCAGATTGCACCGTATCCGCATCAACCACTTCAGCGTATGGCCTCACTGTTGGTTTCCATTTGTAGACTGCTTTGACGGTATGCTCGCGGGCATTTAGATCGCCGGTTGCAAGCTCTGTCGTATGATGCGTAATCTGATCGAAATACGTAAAGGCATACGAAATCATGTATTTGTCTGTATTGTATCCCGTCCAAATATCATAACGGTTTCGCTTTGCTGTCTCTTCATTGCCATAGTCATTCACTAAAGCTTCGGTCGAAAAATCATAACGATAACGACCATGGACAAAGAGACCATTGTCAAAGTTGTAATTAAGCTTTAGATAAGGCATCAAGAAGGTATTTGAGCCTTGAAAATTCATCACTACGCCAGGGTTCAGCATAAAATTGTCATTGATGGCATAGGTGTAATAATGGGTAAACTCAGTATTAATCACCTTCGTTTCGTCATACGCTCCTGCTGCATGTCGAACATTCGTCAGTGTTTCTAAACCATACCCATTATCAAAATGGTGACCAACAATAAAACGACTTCGATACTGATCTGTCGTACTTCGATACTCTGCCCTTAAATCGACATAACCTCCGGCAGTTGAGGTCATTGGTAATAATGCTAGTAGTGTTAAAGGAAGTAATTTTTTCATAGTTCACCGATATTATGATTATAAAAACCCACCGCACATTGATACATGCAGAAAGATGTAAATTCGGAGACTACCTGTTTTATTTCTTATTAATTTTTAGATTGTACAAGGTTTATTTATAGCTACTGCTCATATTCAGTAGCTACTATTTATTTTAATAAAAGCTAAATTTAACTATTTCACCATTTCAACTGCTTCACGAACCAATGCCGCGATCTCGTCCCACTGTTCGTTCTCGATCATCTTCGGAGATACCATCCAAGTACCGCCACAGCACACCACGCGATCGACGTCTAGGTAATCATTGACGTTGTGTTTCCCGATACCGCCCGTTGGCATCAAAGACACATCAACGTATGGCGCTAGCAGAGATTTCACCATGTTGATGCCACCAGACGCTTCTGCTGGGAAGAACTTCAAGAAGTTAAGGCCAAGCTCTGACGCTTGCTCTACTTGGCTTGGGTTGTTTATGCCCGGAACGATTGGAATACCGATTTCTTGGCAGCGTTTTACGGTGTTTGGATTCAGGCCCGGAGCCACGATGAATTCGCTACCCGACTCTTTCGCAAGGTCGATCTGCGCTGACGTTAATACTGTGCCGGCACCGATACACATCTCTGGATAGGCATCGCGCATTGCACGAATCGCGTCTGCTGCCGCTTCAGTACGGAATGTTACTTCAGCAACGGGTAAGCCATTTTCTACTAACACTTTTGCCAGTGGAATCGCGTGTTCCACCTTATTGATTTGGATAACAGGGATAACTTTGAATTGCTTAAGTTTGTTGATCATTTCTTGAGACATAATAATTCCGCTTTTTAATTTTATTTTTTAATCAGTTTGCTCATAGCGCTCACGGGGATGATGGCGCCAGAGTATTGGATAACAGTGGAAGCCAGTTGGTGGCCAAGTTCAGCAGCGTCGATGGCGCTCTCACCAGTAAGGCGCGCCGCCAAATAACCCGCTGCGAATGAGTCGCCCGCCGCGCAGGTGTCGACCACATTAGAAACACGAGTCGCTGATACATAGCTCTCAACAACATCGTCTTGTTCAACTTGAACAATCTTGCATGGCTCACAACCACGTTTAATAACGATCTCGTGGCAACCTAAACGAAGGCAGCGTTGTTGAACGCTCTCAGAGTTACCCCAAACCAGCAGGTCGTCGTCTTCGGTAATCAGTGCGATGTCTACCAATGGCAGTAACTTGGCGTACCAGTGTTGAGCTTGCTCTGTACTCCAAAGCTGTGGGCGATAGTTGTTATCGAAAATCACCTTACCGCCTTGGTTTGAGAACACGCTAATGGCTTTGAATAAACGCTCACGAGAGGCATCATCCAAGATCGCGATACTAATACCGCTGATGTAAATCGCGTCGACTTGCTTCTCTGTCAGAGCGATTTCAAGCTTGTTTAAGTTATCGATTTGAAAGTAAGATTTTACTGCCGCGTCGTTGCGCCAGTAGTGGAAATGTCGCTCACCTGTCTCGTCGGTTTCGACCATGTATAAACCGGGTAACTTGTTTGGGATACGTTCAACGAAATTGGTTTGAATACCTTCTAGCTGCCAACTATCAATCATGTTCTGAGACAGTTCATCACTACCTAAACCCGTCGCGTAATGAACAGACAAGTTTTGATGTTGAGTTAAGCGAGAAAAGTAAAGCGCGGTATTGAGCGTGTCGCCGCCAAATTTTTTGGTTAATGGAGAGCCGCTGATTTCGACCATACATTCGCCGAAGAAAGCAATATTGAACAGAGAAGATGCTGACATAGCCGCTCCTAAAAATAGAGATAATTGACTTTAGAAAAGGCCCTACCGTTAAGCAGGGCCTGAATTAAGCAAACCAGTTGTGGAGACCAGATTTAGCTTGTTTGATTAGCAGGGCGTTGAGGTGCCGCGTCTTCTTCAATTACACCTGAATCAGACATTTCCATCTCCATCAGAGCGCGTTCATCATCAAGAATCGCTTTTGCCATTTCTGGTGTTACTTGGTTAGCCGGAGTACATAGGCTCACTGCCACACCAGCTGCTAGAGCAAACAGACATGAAGGAATCACAGGGTTGCCCCAGAAAGCCGTGTAATCAGCATTTAGCATCACTACAAATGAAGCTACAGAAGCGCCGGCTAGCGTTGCAAGCGCACCTTGCCAGTTGTAGCGTTTCCAGAATTTACCCAACATACCGCACACGAACATGCCCGACATTACCGTTGAAATCATCTTCGTGATGTAGCCAATGATGTCGTTCGACGTCAGTGCGAACAGCAATGCAAAACCAATCACCACAATCAGTGCCAAGCGAGAGTAATTCAGCATCGACTCTTTGTTTGGTACGCGGCCTGTGAACATCACGTAAACGTCACGCAGTAAGATAGACACGCCCGCAATCGCATCTGAGCTTGCACTCGACATGGTTGCAGAAAGACCCGCGATAAGAACAATCATGCCAACGCCAACCGGAAGAACCGTTGCAGCTACGTAAGGGAACGAGTAGTTCGGGTTATCCAATGATGGGTCGATTGCGTGTGCAGCCATACCAATGATTGCAGGGATGATAGAGAAGAAAAGGTACAACACACCCGATGCCACAAATGAGCGACGAATGGTTTTAACGTCTTTGCCAGAGTAGATACGTTGACGGAATGAAGGCGTCGCCAGTACACCCACACCGATAACTACAGCCAAAGAAACAGCAGGAAGAATGCCCAGTTTATCGATTGCTAAAAAGCTCGTAGCAGCAGGGTCCATCGCAGCGTAAAGGTTATCCATGCCACCGATGTGATCCACAGACATAACCGCCATCAAGATGAAACCAGCAAAAAGGATGATAGCTTGGATAGTATCGGTCCACACAACCGCTGTGTAACCACCGATCACCACGTAGATAGTAAATGCCGCAGCAATAATAATCTTCGCAAGGTTAAGGTCGATGTCAGCAATCCACGCTAGGTACATGCCGCCACCTAGAATGTGCGCACCTAACCAACCGATTGACGCGATAAAGATAAGCAGACCAACCACGTTTTTCACGATTCGGTTAGCGCCAACATAGTAAGCCAGCTCTTCACTCATGGTCATGAAGTTCAGTTTACGAACCGGAGCAAACCAAAGGGCTAGCAATAGGATGCCGATAGCACCGCCAATTCCGTACAGAGCACCTGCCCAACCATTCGCGTAGCCGAAGCCAACCGCACCCATACTTGAGCCCGTGCCGACCATAGTCGCGACGGTTGTACCCAGAACTAAGAATAATGGCAGGCCACGGCCGCCTAATAAGAAATCTTCGCCAGATTTTTGATTACGCGAGACAAACCAGCCTAACCAAATTAAAAATAATACGTACACGCCGAAGCCTGTAAGAAAAAGTGTGCTGTTCATTTGACACCTCTCAGTGAAATATTAAGTTCATTCCTGAACTTTATTTATGATTCATTCATTTTATATTTCATATAATTACTTTATTGGTTTTGTATATTTTTAATTAAAGTAATTTTTATAAATGTAGGGTGAGAGTATTAAAGGATAATAACAGGGATGCTTACCCCCTAATACTCTCTAAGTAGGTTATTGTGATTAGGTTATAACTAAACGCGATCAGCGCGGTAGCAAGTCACATCTACTTCAACTTTCACGTCTACCACTAGGTCACAGACCATGCAGATACGTGCCGGAGGGTTAGCACCGAAGAACTCTTTGAATACCTTATTAAAAGATTGGAAGTAACGAGAATCTGTTAGCACAACCTTTACGTGCATTACGTCTTCTAGGCCGTAGCCCGCTTCAGTCATGATATCGACACAGTTTTGGATCGCTAGGCGAGACTGGTCAACAATGCCACCCTCAACCACTTCACCATCTGTCATCGGTGTCTGGCCAGAAACGTATAGGAAACCACCCGCTTCAGTTGCGCGTGCAAATGGTAAATGTTGTCCGCCTGTACCTGTACCGCCTTCAACACCGTAACGTTTAATAGTCATTTTTTAACTCCACTTCTTTATAGATAATATTGGTTCTGTTCCAATATATTTAAATTAATTCGTCGTTTTTATATTTACCGTAAATTTAATTTGATAATTAAAATCTAGTTTCGGTAAATAAAAACGCCTGAACGATTATTTTTCACTTTTCCTTGCTGGTAAGTTAACTCACCATTTACAAATACGCTTTCTATTCCCTCAGCAACTGAAATAGGATTTTCAAATGTTGCTGTGTCTTTAATATTCTTTGGATCAAATAAAACTAAATCGGCAAATGCACCGCAGCGAACTTCGCCTCGGCCCGCTAAGTTGTAACGCTCTGCAGACATTCCGGTCATTTTGTGAATCGCTTCTGGCAACGAGAACAGTTTTTCATCTCGGCAGTAGTGACCCAATACTTTCGGGAAGGTGCCCCACAGTCTTGGGTGTGGATGCGGGTCATTTGGCAAACCGTCAGAACCGACCATGGTTAATTTGTATTTCAAAACGCGCTTTACGTCATTCTCATCCATGCAGTGATACACCGCACCCGCTGGTTGAAGTGCTTTCGCCGCATCCATCAGAGGTAGATTCATTTGATCAGCAATCTGCTTAAGCGTTTTTCCTGCATGTTCTGGCTTTGCTTCAGACCAAGTGATGAAGATGTCGAAATCATCCGTCACCTGTTTCAAATCCAGTGTTGAAGAGCTCGCTGAATATGGGTAGCAGTCACAAGACACATCTTGGTGCTCAGAAACCTTGTCCATCAAATCAAGTACTTCAACGGTTCTGCCCCAGTTGCCCGCACCTGCACATTTAAGATGAGAGATGACAACTGGCACTTTCGCGTATTGTCCTGTCTCAAACGCCTCTTCCATCGCGCTTAAGATCTCTTCGAATTCGGTACGCATGTGTGTGGTATAGATGCCGCCGTGGCTAGACAGTACCTTTGCTAACTGCATCACTTCGTTGGCATTCGCTTGTTTCGCACTTGCGTAAGCCAGACCTGAACTCAAACCTAATGCACCTTGCGCCATCGCTAAATCAAGGTTGCTTTGCATCGCTGCAATTTCATCTTCGCTTGCCGTGCGTTGTAGGTCGTCCATCACTTGGTTACGCAGTGTGGTGTGGCCCACTAACGCAGCTACGTTTACTGCGGGTTGAGCTTGCTCTACCGCTTGTGCATACGCGGCAAAAGTTGGGTATTTAAAATCAGCCTGCGCACCTAAAAGATTCATTGGGTCAGGTGGATCGCCAGCCAAAACCGTTGGCGATGCGCTGATGCCACAGTTGCCAACAATCACGGTTGTCACACCTTGGCTGATCTTAGGTAGGCAGTCTGGGTAACGAATTACGTTGGTATCGTCATGTGTATGTACATCGATAAATCCAGGAGCCAATGCTAAGCCTGCTCCCTCAACCAACTGGCCACAATCTTCGTGATCGATTTGACCAATTTCGGCGATTTTTCCATCAAGGATTGCTACATCGGCACAAAACGATTGTTCGCCGGTGCCGTCAAACACCTCTACATTTTTGATTATCGTATCGAACAACATTTTTCACTCTCTCAATCCACTGTGTTGATGGAGCTATATTAAGAATCCAGCCGATTATTTTCAGTGACAAAACACACATAATATTTTAATTTGTGTGATAGTTTCTACCACAAAGTAGATTGAAGATATATTTAAACATTAAATAACAACAACTTAAATCATGTTAGGAATCAGCAATGAAACATAACCCTACACAAAAAGATGTTATAAAGTATCAAAAAGATAGTTTCGTCTTGACTGAAAAAGGCCAAAAAGGGAGAGCAGTATCACAATCTGAGAACGGTATTTACCGACTGGTTGATGAAGATATTTCGCTTCCGGTAGCAATTATCAAACAATCCGCCTTAGCCAATAACCTAAATTGGATGCAATCATTCGCCGATCACCATCAGGTTAAATTGTCACCGCATGGCAAAACATCAATGACCCCTGCTTTTTTCCGCCAACAACTAGAAAATGGCGCTTGGGGTATTACAGTAGCGACACCTGCACAAGCAGAAGTTGCCGCTATGGCGGGTGCAAAACGAATCATCATGGCCAACCAGTTGGTGGGTAAAACCAACATGGCGATCGTTGAACAGCTGATCAGTGAATTTGATGTCGACTTTTACTGTTGTGTGGATTCATCGGTAAACGTGCAGCAACTTAGCCAATATTTCGCTAATACAAAGCAGACGCTAAAAGTGCTGATCGAATTTGGTGTACCGGGCGGTCGCTGTGGTTGTCGTTCACCGGAAGAAGTTCTAGAGCTGGCTCAAACCATCCAAGACACACCTGCCCTTTCGCTCGCGGGTATTGAGGTGTATGAAGGTGTGATTCACGGTGACAACGCAGAACAAGACATTCGCACCTTCTTGAAACAGGCGCTGACTTCGGTCGAAAGCCTCGCATCAGATGGCCTAATTGCAGGGCAACCTATCATCACGGGTGCCGGCTCTGCTTGGTATGACGTGGTTGCAGAATGTTTAGCGAACCTAACCGATTACTTGGCGATCATCCGCCCGGGCTGTTATGCCATTCACGACACAGGTATCTACCTAGACGCTCAAAGCAAAGTGCTACAACGTGCCCAAGCAAACCAAGGTTACGCATGTGAATTGGGTGGTGATTTAGAATCGGCACTTGAAGTATGGGCGTATGTAATCTCTCGCCCAGAACCGACCAAATTAGTGGTTGGGCTAGGCAAACGTGATGTGGCGTTCGATGCAGGCTTACCTATTGCCGAGCGCGGCTATCGCAATGGCGAAGCAATCTCAGTGAAAGGGCTGACTGCTACCGCCGTGATGGATCAACATACCTTTGTTGAAACGGACGGCACTTGTGAGATTGAAGTGGGCGACATGATTGCATTCTCAACCTCACACCCGTGTTTAACCTTCGATAAGTGGTGCTACATTGCCATCAGCGATGACGACCATCAGGTAACAAACTGGGTGGAAACCTGCTTCTAGTTCGATTTTTCAATAAGCTAGAATCAGCGAAGCAATAAGATATACTAACGGGGCTAAGGCTTAGTTTTTAATGGATTAGTGCTCAATAGCTAAATGACTAAAAAGCTAAAGAGCTAAAGAGCTTGCTTCTTACGAGCTAGATTCTTAATAACTAGGTAATAACAATTAGCCCCATCAACAAAGGATCAGGATTCTTGAGTTTAGAAGTAGATATCATTTCACAGATAACGGAGCGTTTTCCCGCTCTTCGTGATGCAGAGAAAAAAGTCGCTAAGCTGATCATGGACGACATTGATTTTGCAGCCAATGCCAGCATCACAGAGCTTGCTGAAAGCGCTCAAGTGAGTGAAGCTACCATTACGCGCTTTGCTAAGGCTATCGGCTGTAGCAACGTACGTGATATGAAGATAAAGCTTGCTCAAACACTGACAGTCGGCCAACGTTTTATTCTCGAACCGGTTGACCAAACGGGTTATCAAGGTATCTACGAATCGATCAAGCAGAGCCTAGACATCAACCGCACCTTGTTCAAAGAGCAAGACGTTGAAACCGCAGTCAGCTGGCTGCATAACGCCAGACAGATCATCGCTATCGGCATGGGTGGTGGCTCGACCATCGCTTCTCAAGAGCTGCAACACCGACTGTTCCGTTTGGGCTATCCCGTGGTGTCGTACAACGATGGCTTAATGTCACGTATGGTTGCCGCGACAGCAGATGCTAATGACGTGATGGTGATGATCTCCGCGACCGGTTTCACGCCTGTGATCACTGAAACCGCAGAGCTGGCTAAGCAGTATGGACTTAAGATCATCGCGATTACGCCACAAGATACACCGCTGGCAAAGATTGCCGATATCTTGTTACCCATCAAGCATATGGAAACTGACTTCATCTACAAACCGTCGGCTTCTCGCTACGCAATGTTGGCGTTAGTGGATGTGCTTTCTATGGGGATCGCAGTCAATCATAAGAATCGCTCTCGCGACAAGCTGCGTCGCTTGAAGGTTGCGTTAGATTCCTACCGAGGTGGGGGCGACAGACAGCCTCTCGGTGATTAAACGTTATCGCGACTAAGCTCCTCGCTGCTAAATCACCGCAAAATGAATCTGAATAAAAAAGCCCCGCAGTATTCACTCCATCGAGTCGTTACTCCGGGGCCTTTTCGTTGTGTTTTTCTAGAAATCACTCGCCTGAATCAATTGAAGTTAAGATAAACTCGACTCTTTCCTCTACAGATAACTTGGGCACTTCCACCAACTGATAACCGAATTGGTTATAGGCTGTCACCATCTTTTCGTAAGTGGCGATCGCTTCATCGAAATCCTGCTTACGTTCCTCATCATTGATGAAAATCGAATCCCATGGCGGGAAGATAAATACCTTGTTGTTGTATTCAAGCTCATTGCATTGATTCAACAGAGATTCAGAAATCGGCAAAGCTTCCAACAAGCTGTAACCGTATGAATCTACGATACTTCTATCAAAGAAAACCGGCTGTTCACTTGCCTCAAACACTTGATAATTAACTAACTCTTCTCGCACCATCTCGTCACGGAAGGCTACTTTATCTAACCATGGCAAGGCACTCCCTTGTCGTGCTACTTGGTACTGAATGACTTTACGTCCAACCTCTGGTGCGCAGCGATAGCCGCGACTTTTTAACGCATCGATAACCGAGGTTTTTCCTGATCCCGGGCCACCGGTAAATACGATTAGATTATTCAAACAAACCTCTTCAAAAGGGAAAATAACGAATCGGGCCTTAACGAAACCCAAGTTAACGAATTAAGGCTAGGATCGGCTTAAATTCTGGTGCGCGACAATGTTTCACCAATTCGTATAAGCTCATTTCTAATCCCGTAATTTGGGCACCAGCATCGGTTAGTCGACGGATTGCCAGATCCTTGTTAAGTGCTGTTCGCGAACTAACACAGTCGCCAACTACCTGAACCTTGTACCCAAGATCTAACAACCCCATTGCGGTTTGATAGACACAAATATGAGCCTCAATGCCACACACCAACCAAGTCTCTACATCCTTGGCTTGAACAGTCTCAACAAACTTGGGTTCGTAACACGCGTTAAACGTAAATTTTGGTATCGGATTAACATCGCTCAGCAGGTCATTCAGCTCGTCGACCGTAGCACCTAGCTTCTCTGGATTCTGCTCCAAACGAATAATTGGCAGACCCAAAACCTGCGCTCCTTGAACCAACTTTCCGCAATTAGCAATCAGCACATCACTGTCATCAACAAGGCGTGCGAGCTTACCTTGCACGTCCACAACCACCAAACCTGTGCTTGCTCTGTTTAACATCCAACTCTCCTTGTCATCATTAGAATCAGCGTACTGCTTTGTTCTCAATAACACCGAAATAAATACTACAATAGAACAAATACGATATTTATTATGTTTTATTTTTCAAAAATTTAAACAAACCCCAGCTCACTCCAACCTTAAAAAACATCGTTTTATTTAGCAAATTTAACCATTTGTCAATATATGAATTTTATTTATAAACAATATAACCAAAAAATTTTCTGTTACCCCTTGATAAATCAAGGACCGAAGACAATCACGATATCAATGAAAAAATAGGTTTCATTTGTGAGGGTTTTATAAATCAATTATCAGCGATACCGTGATTTGCATCACAGGATGAGTAAACAAGGTATTATCATGAAAAAATCAGCATTAGCACTCGGCTTAATCGGTTTAGTTTCACTTCCAACTTTTGCAGCAGGTATCGATGGTGGCGCATACGTAGGTGGCGGGCTGAGCGTCTATCAAGGTTCGGATACTGATGGCGCGCCAAGTCTGGATTCTAGCGGCATGGGCTACAACCTATACGGCGGTTACCAATTCAACCGTATCGTTGGCGTAGAACTTGGCTACAACGATTACGCAAACTACAAAAATAGCTACGAAGACCTATCACCGACGTCTATCTCTGTATCAGCAAACCTCGGTTATACATTCGACAATACCATTCGACCATTCGTATTAGCAGGTTTGAGTTCCGTAGACCTAAACGCAAGTAGTGGTTCAGGGTTTGATGATGACAGCGGCACTGGCTTCCACTTTGGCGTCGGCGTTGAATACTCACCTATCGAACACTTAACACTTCGAGCTATTTCTCAGGCTGATGCGGTAAGTGTAGATAATACGATTGGTGGCAAGACATACAGTAGCGATACTTTAGCATTCAACAGTGTGAGCTTCGGTGGTTCATACGACTTCTAATATTCTCCCCAAACGACTACGTCGTAAGTAGCTCAAATTCACTTTGCTACTCTGCCCTGTGATAAGGCAGCACAGTAAAGTGAATTTTTGTATCTATGTAACGATTCAGCTTACAAAGCCATACAGTAATGAGCAAAAGACTCAGGGATAATTGTCAACAACGGTCGAGAGGCCAAAAACCAACAACGATTAAAAATCGACAGTGACCGACAATCACATTTGAAGACATGACAGAGTGAGTAACAAAGATGAACAAGATAACAAAATCAGCATTAGCACTGGGCTTAATCAGCGCAGTTTCTCTTCCAGCTTTAGCTGCAGGTACTGATGGCGGTGCATACATTGGTGGCGGACTTAGTGTCTACCAAGATTCTGATACAGACGGCCACGGTAGCTTAGATTCAGATGGCATGGGCTACAACCTATACGGCGGCTACCAATTCAACCGCATCGTTGGTGTTGAACTTGGCTACACAGATTACGCAAACTACAAAAATAGCGCTGAAAAGCTGTCGCCAACGTCTATTTCTGTATCAGCAAACCTAGGTTATACGTTCGACAACACAATCCGCCCATTCGTGCTAGCAGGTTTAAGCTCTGTTGACCTAAACGCAAATAAGAGTGCTGGTTACGCTGATGATAGCGGTACAGGTTTCCACTTTGGTGTAGGTGTTGAATACACGCCAATCGAACACCTAACGCTACGCTTGATCTCGCAAGCGGATGCAGTAAGCGTAGACGACACGGTCCAACTTGGTAACTCTCAGATATCAGCTGGTGACCACACGCTTGCCTTCAACAGCATTAGCTTCGGTGGTTCATACAACTTCTAATGTGATTGAACCACATAGAATAAGCTGAACATACTAATTCACTTTGCTGTTCCACCTTGTCATGAAGGTCACTCAGTAAAGTGAATTTTTGTTTCTACACGCCCTATCGCGTCATTTCACTTTAGCCAGTTTATCGCTCACCATCACTTATTGAGCTTTATGCGTTGATATTAGAGCTTTCTTGGTATCGAGACTAAAATAAGGGATAAGAGACGCAGGAAAACAAGACCTATGAATCTACCAAGCTTAAACATGTCGATAAACAAGCTGCCTTTTGTGTTGGCCGTGTATTATCTGCTTGTCGTCAACCTACCTCTCTCCCAAGAACTGTTTAGTATTGTTCAGGCATCGAAATCTGAAAGCGTTGCGTTTCTTATCTCCATTCCTATCTTCTTCCTTGCTGCCTTTAATTTCATCTTCCAAGTCTTCAACTGGCCTATCTTCTCTAAGCCGTTTTTCATCTTATTGCTGATCACCTCCACCTTAGTCAGCTACAGCATGTTCAATTACGGCATATTCGTCGACTACGGCATGATAGAGAATGTGTTTGAGACCAATAGCGGTGAAGCAGCCAGCTATATCAGTGGTCACTCGATCTTATGGCTACTGGCTATGGGCGGTATTCCATCACTCATCCTGTTGTTTACCAAACTTGAAAAAGAGTCTTGGAAAGATTTCTTTGTCTGGAAATCGATTGGCTTGCTCTCTTCCTTGATCGTCATTGCGATTATTGCCGGGCTTTTCTACAAAGATTACGTATCGATTGGTCGCAATAACTCGCACATCAAAAAGATGATCATTCCGACCGAGTATGTGGCATCAACAGTCAAATACATCAATAACACCTACATCAAACAGCCCATCCCCTATCAAGAATTGGGGTTAGATGCTCAACTCAAACCACAAGCAAAAGCGGCCACCAAACCGACCTTATTGGTGTTTGTGCTTGGCGAAACCGCTCGCGTGTATAACTACCAATATTATGGCTATGAGAGAGAAACCAACGCTCATACCAAGCCTTATAACCCAATATTTTTCTCTGATGTTCAGTCGTGCGGAACAGCCACCGCGGTTTCTGTACCGTGCATGTTCTCGAACATGAATCGCAGCAACTATGATCGCGACAAAGCCTACAACCAAGATAACGTGGTCGACATTATGAACCGCGCGGGCATTCACTCTATCTGGAGAGAACATGATGGTGGAGACAAGGCGGTCGCGCACCGAATCAAAGAGATGACGCTCGTCGCCAAAGACAGCGACCCATTGTGTAATAACGACGTATGCTACGACACAGCGATGCTAGAGAACTTCGAACAAGATACGCAAGATCTCAAGCAAGATAGCATCATCTTCTATCATATTGCAGGTTCTCACGGCCCAACGTACTTTGAACGTTACCCAGAAGAACATAAGAAATTTACGCCTGATTGCCCTCGTGCAGATATTGAAAACTGCACCAAAGAGGAAGTGGTTAACACCTACGACAACACCATCTTGTACACGGATTTCTTTCTCTCACGGGCTATGCAAAAGCTAGAGAAACTCACCGATAAGTACAATGTGGCGCTGATGTACATTTCCGATCATGGTGAATCTTTAGGGGAAAACGGCGTCTACCTACATGGCATGCCTTATTCATTGGCACCGAAAGAGCAAACCCATGTGCCTATGATCATGTGGATGTCTGATGATTTTGCCGAGCAGAAAGGGATAAACCAAACCTGCTTGAGAAAGGCAGGCAAAGAACAGAGCTTCTCCCAAGACAACCTGTTCGACTCTTTGCTTGGCCTAATGGATGTACAAACCAAAGAATACCGAGAGAACCAAGATATTTTTGCTGCGTGTCGCTAGTTTTATAGGTGACTTATGTAAATTAATTTCCAAAGGTTCGTTTACATAAGCACCATTCGGCTACCATTACAGCGAAATCAATGGCGGCAAAGGAGTCAAGTTAACCAAAGGAGTACTTTGCCAGTAACTTTCACTGGCAAATAACCACATTGGAGCAACCGTATTCTGTTTGAGTGAAGTAACATCCACTAACACCAACAGGGCGTAAAAACGATGTACATAGTCAACCGTCTCTTTGGGTAACCTTAAATCGGAAAACTGCCGACTACCCGCCTTTTTTACTGCTCGTTGTACCCGTCCTTCTCCAGCGTTATATGCCGCAAGAGTCAGGTTAATATCACCATCAAACTTACGATATAAAAAATCGATATACTGCATCGCCGCATGAGTGCTAGGTTCAATCTCAAACCTTTGATCTTGCCTGTCATTAACCGTCAAGCCAAACCTTTCAGCAGTGGCAGGCATCAGCTGCCATAAGCCTGCCGCCTTAGCGGGGGATATAGCATTGGAGTTGTACGAAGATTCCAGCATAGGCACCAACACAAAGCTATCAGGTAAAGACCGCTCGGTAAGCTGTCTAAAGATTTCGTTAACCAGTGGGTCGAACTCTTCTAGCTTTTTCAGTATTTGGTTTTGGTATGGTTTAAGCGTGTTTATATGGGGTTGGATGACATTTTGGGATGGACGGTTTTGCGCATAACTGGAGCTACTTTGAAAGCACATAATTAATAACACCAGTCCTAAAAACCAGTGCACCAGAAGTTGAAAGCCAAAGCCTTTAGCCAAAACATCGCTCCATCATCGTATTGTCCTTTATCCTTGTTTAAACCCCAACCCTACCTTCAGTATTAGAAGCACACCTAAAAATCTGTTCACTCAAAGGCTCACCAAAAAAAGGTTAATACCACGATGGTACAACCCAAAAATACCGCGAAACAAATGGGAATAACTAAATGCTTATCCTTCTCGAGAGAGATAAAACCTTGTGGCTGTTGAACGATAAACATGACTAGCAAAATATTGTAGATAGCAATCAGCAAACCTACGATAAAAACATCGAAATACAGCAAACTCGTCGCTAAATAGACGTAATAGCCTATTAAAATGTAATCAATGAGCACTAACCAAGCCAGGCACTTCCGTGAATTAAACATGACGTTGATTGATTCAGTCATAACGACTTAGCACTTCAAAAGAAGTGACAGGTTGGTTCAACTCCGCTTGTCTAACCGCCCTTCTCTTACTGTCGGGCAACACCTTATCCAACTCGTGCTGACCAAGTGGAGAAGCTCTTGTGGCACTGCCTATCGAAAACGACTTATAGACTTTATTCAGCTGCTCTAGGGTATTTGCGGTCAATATATACAACTCTATACGACGGTTGACTCCAGATTTCGTATTCTCATAGTCAACAGGGGCGGTATCACTCATACCCGTGACCTGAAAGATATGGTGCTCTTGAAGCCCCCCTTTATTGAGATAGTAACGCGCGCTGTTTGCCCTATTGCTTGATAGTTCCCAGTTCGTCATGCGGCTACCCTTATAACGACTGGCATCTGTGTGACCAGTAATGATCATCTTGTTCTCGATTTTTTCGAGTAGCCTTGCGAGGTTCAATAACAGGTCTTGATAAAATGGCGTCACTTTAGCTCCGCCTCGGAAAAACATCGGCCCTTTGTCTGAATCAGCAATCACCAATTTGGCTCCCTGAGGCGTAACGAAAACACTGACACTACCTAATGCATCAATACCTGAAAGCTCTTGGGTTATACGTTGTGCCAGCAATTCAAGCTCCTGTTGGCTATTAAACTCGCCTTCTAACACTGAGGTATCATTAATTCGATGAAGATCGGCATCATAGTGAGAGGTCGCGACATGAGGCAGTGGCAATGGGTTTATGGAATTACCACCACTTTCACTGGTACCTAGGTGCATGATTGGATCATTTCCGTAAGCAAAGTAGTTAAGCAGTTTCTTCTGATCATCCACATCCACCACCTGCAAAATCCACAGCACCAAAAAGAGACACATCAACGAAATCATCAGATCCGCCATTGCGACCTTCCAACCACCATGTTGCAGTTCATTGCGCTTACGGCGACCTTTTTTCTGAATAATGACTTGAGGTTGCTGCATCATCGTCTCCTTAACTTGATGACGGCTGTTGTCTTAACACTTCAACCGCCTTTTCAAGTTCAACAAATGATGGTTTGTAGCGAGTCTCGATATTTTTTCGACCTGCATTAGCACACATGTGAGCCGACTGGCCTTGAGCATAAGCTGACAATATCGACTTAACGCAAAACAGTGGTGCGAGCTGATTCTCAGACACATCTTTAATGCTGCTCGACATCGGACCTAACACACAGTAACACCCAAAAACGCCAGTGAAGGTACCCACCAATGCGCCAGCAATGTTCTTGCCAATTTCGGTTATCTCACCATCCAGCCCCTGCATAGTGAGGATTATTCCCATCACAGCCGCTAAGATCCCTAACCCTGGCATCGCCTCAGCAGTGGCATGTAGCTTCTCCGACGGCTTAGTATATTCGTCTTCCAAATGTTCGATTTCTTCTTCAAGAAAAGCCTCGAGCAAATGCTGAGATTGCTTGCCCGTAATCACCTGACGAAATGAATCGATAATGAATTGTGTGGTTAACGCGTCTTTGGTAATTCGAGGATACTTCGCGAAAATCTTGCTCGATTCCGGGTTCTCAACATGAATATCCAACGCTTTGATGTTCTTCACTCTCGCGGTATTAATCAGCTCAAACATCAAAGACAGTAACTGCTGATAATAGTCCTTGTTGTAAGGAGTAGAGCGAAACGCAATACCAATCTGTTGCACCATCAATTTGAGGGTTGAAGAGGTCGTAGACATCAGCAAGCTAGCGAAGGCTGCACCAAAAATAATGATGATCTCTGACAGCTTAAAGATGAACTCAAACTTACCACCAAGGAAAATGAAGCCACCAAAAATCACACTTAATACGACAACAATGCCGATTAACTTTTGCATACATCACTCTCCTTAATTCTGCTTTTGAGAATGTCTAAGCCTCGATGTTTGAGCCTGTGAACCTTAATCTCATTGATATCGAGGACTAACGCCGTCTCTTTGGTGCTCAAGCTCTTCACGTAAATCAGATACAAAATCCGCTGTTCCATTGCTGGGAGTGAATTCAGTACCAGCTTCACCTCGTTAAACAATACTTCTTTATCGGTTTCGGGCACTGCAGTAACTACAGATTCCAACTCGATATCATCAAAGACATCCACGAGGGTCATGGCTTGCTGGTAATCATCCGCTTCTACCCCTAAGTGTCGACAGACTTCATTACTGGTTGGCTCCCTACCGAGTTGCTGAAGTAACTGCCGCTCGGCATGTTTGATGCGGTTGACGAGCTGGCGTTTATCACGTTCCATGTAGTCACGTCGACGCAATTCATCGATCAATTCACCACGAATGCGCACCGCAACGGCACGGCGAAAATCATCATTTGCAACATGGTCAAACTTTCTCAGTTCAATCACTAAGGTCATCATGGCGGTTTGTTTAAGGTCCTCAAACGTCCCCTCATCAACCGCATAGCGATATTGATACAGCAGCCCATTAATCAACTTAATGTTTTGCTGCAATACCAACTTCTCGAGCTCCTGTAGCGTCGCCTGGTCATCGGTTTGGGTATGTTGATATTTAGGCTGCATTAACATGATGACGACCTATTGAAATACCGCTTTCGTCACAAGCACATCACCCACTTGTAAGCTGGGTAACTCGTCCAAATCGTCCTTTAAATCGTCTTGAATGACATAAATAAACTGCTTGTTATAGAAGTAAGACGCCTCCTTCACACTGAATTTTTTTATGATTCGATTTTTGATTCGACTGAGCTGCTCGTGCACGTAACCACTGTTCCGCTCCGGCGTAAACATAGAGACATCCAGCAACAGCAGGCTTTGTCGATTACCTAGGTTAATCGGTACGAGTACATTTTCTAACTGAACCTCGATCTGTTGCGTTGGAGCCGGTTCTGGCTCACTTGGGGTTAACCATGAATTCAACAGTCCCATATTCAGTTGATTGGTTTGATAAAACCAAAATCCGGTCACACATAATGCGAGAGTTAAAGCAAAGGTGATGAAAACTTTAATCATGTTCAGACCCTCGCAATATATGCTTGGTATTCCAGTACATACTCGGGTTGATCTTGCGTATGAGCATCACTAGAGGATAGGCGTTCTTGTTCGAACGGCTGATTTTGTTGCTTCGACTCAGGTTGATGGTGGCTAGGTTGGTCAAGACTAATGTTCACCTCAGACAACTCTGAATTTTGCGAAATCAATTCGTGTCGCAAACGCTCCGATGTCGCTAAGATCGCCTCTCTGGTTAGCGCCGATGATGCACTCATTTGGATATTTACTTTGTCACCTTCCATGCGAATGTACATCTCTACCTTGCCTAGCTCAGGTGGATCAAAACGTATTCGCGCGGCCTGATTTAACGTGTCGAACTGAAGCTGGATTTTATCCCTCAATACTTGATGTATCTGCCTTTGACTTTCTAAGCTGAGCTCTTTGGTCGCCTCTACCATCGGAGCCGAAGCCCTAACATAGCTGCCATCACTGGTAGCATTAACCGCTTCAATTATCGGCTGCCCCATTAACAATGGAGTGGTGGAAGTAGCCCCTAACTTGAGGCTTGCTGGAGTGGCATTGAACATTGAACTGGCTAGCTGATGATTAAACGACAAGGCCAACTCTGAACTGGTATACCTATTAGGTGTGTGACCAAAAAATGAAGGCGCGCTCGCTTGCCAATCAGCCCCTGAATGATCCACTCCTTTAGAAGATAATAGCGAGCTGCTCTTTAAACTGAATTCAGAACCCGCTCCCCGTCTTTGATTCATCAATTCCAACTGCTGGGTAACAAAATGAGCAATCGTACTTAACTGCGGCAGTTGAACCTGTGACTGCTGCACGAGATCTTGTGGCGAGTCGAGTGACTGCACCACAGCTCTATCACCCAAATTCAACCCTTCCCCTGATGCCTCCAATCGAGTTAGAGGTGAGTGAGAGTGAGTAGTATCAAACTCAGGACTCAATAGTTCAGGATTAGATAGTTGTGAGTAAGAAAGTACCGAATGAGAAAAACTAGCCGTGCTTTCAGAGACACTCATATTAGGTATCAAAGCGGAATCTGGAGAAATTGCAGACATAGACGAACTCACCTGATCAAGCACCGAAAATAGCGACTGAAAAGACTGCGCAAGCGGCGTCATACGTATCTCGCCTAGTTCTGAAGCCAATGGTTCAAAAGCTAAAGCTTCAGAGGCTAAGGTTTCAGAAGCTATAGGCGTCGCTAACGTACTCGCGGTGTTACTTTTCACTGAAGGACTTGCCGTCGACAGTAAATCCAAACTGCTCCTATAAGACGACGTTTGTGCTTGTAATTCCATAATTACTCTCCCGCTCTGACCTGTGTCTGAGCATAGGCTTTGTCACGTTCACGTAGACTGATATTGTTACTAAGCTGCTGTTTTAATAAGGCTTGCTCATGAGTCACTAAGATTCGACATTGCTCATGAGCCGACTTAAGTCGCCTAACGATAGCAACATAATCAGGGTGCGACTGTTCAACCTCTAGCAGCACCTTTTTCACCAACAGATTAAGCTTCACGATCTCAGCAAATTTTTTGCGATTTGCTGCGTCCTCTAACTTACTAACAAGACGTTCTACCTGTTTAGGATTGGGCTTCATCAAGCCACTCCATTGCTCCTTCCCATCCCTCTTTCAGATCGGTCACGACACCAATCAACTTAACGATAAGTTCGGTATTCATCTCTTTCGACGCCTCAAATACAGTCGCAATGGCGTGCTCATACAAGGCGTGTATATTTTGGATAAGCTCTTCCCCAGTCGATAAATCCAGAGATGCATCGAGCCCAACTAAGATATCAATCGATTTTTGCGTTGCGTTAGACTTGAGCTCCAAGTCTTTGGTTTCAATTGAAAATTTGACACTTTCTAACTCTTGGATCAGTCGCTCGTGTAACATACAAATCAATTCAAAGCTCGACGACACTGAAGCATTAGCCGTCACTTGAACATTGGCATAGTTGGCTTGCTGCTGTTTCCCTAAAAGCATGTGTTGCTCCTTAGATAGTGAAAAGTCCAGATACCGAATCCAATTGACTACTGAGTGAGTTCAGTTGAGTAAACTGAGACAGGTAGCGGTTGTAGTAAGTCTCATAGCGAGTGTCGAGCGCCGCTAAGGCGTCATTAATGCGGCTCTTTTCATTATCGAGCGTATCTATTCGTCGACTCAGGGAGCCGTTAGAGAAGTCGATATAGGTTTCAAGTTTGCTTTCAAAAGCTTCAAAGACTCCACCGCTTCCAGTGAATAGTGTTTCAAAATCGACCGTCGTTGCCGCACTTTCAAATTTGCTGGAGTCGAGGCTAAGTTTGCCATCGCGGTCGATTTCAAGTCCTAACTCAAACAAGCGAGTACCGTTGTAGTCATCACGTATAACGCTAGCCAGTTGGTTTTTGATGCTGCGCACTGCGCTATCCGAAGCCAATACGCCCCTTGTCTCATCCTCATTACCAGAAGCGGTTAGGTTAGTGATCTCAGTAACAGCGCTGTTATAGGCATCAACAAATTCTTGTAAGGAAGCGACCGTGGCGGAAAGATCATCGCCAATTTCAATCTTTGTTGCTGAATCTCCGCTGTTGTTCGATTTAGTCACCGTAAGGTCAACGCCATCAATGAGTGATTCAAAGGTATTACTTGAATTAGTAAGTTGAGTGCCAAACTCGCCACCGAGTGCGATCACCGCATCTTGGGCTGTTTGCATTGGTGCGGCGCTTGCTGCTGCCACCACCGTATCCCAACCGCTGGCGGCATCTGCAGACAAAGTAAAAGCAGCGTCAGCGCCTTCATTTTCAGAACCAAACAGCACTTTCATCGACCCTTGCGACTTAACGAGAGTGGCTTGAATAGAACCGTCAAATTGATCATTGAAGTAACTTACAAACTCGCTGTACGTAACATCACCACTTACGTCAGTGTCTGCATCCATAATGTTGATGTCTGTAGTAACGCCGCCTTGAGTGACAGAAAACACGCCTCCCGACGCCATAACATCATTTGAATCGACCGAGTTGGCATCAAAAACTACTTGATGATTGGAAGCCATCTGTTGCACAAAAACATCTAAGTTGATGTCATTCACACCAGAGTCGACGGAGAGAGAGAAATAGTCATCACTCGATGTCGAGGTTGACGTTTGAGTTAGGCTGGACCCAGATTGAGTAAACTCGTAAATTTTATCTTCAAGCGACTGAAGGGCCGTTTTAACTTTACCAATCGCAGAGGTCTTTGAGGTAATCGTTGACAACTTTTGGGTATAGCGCAACTCAAAAGGCTGCACATCTAGACTAGCAAAATTGCTAGCTAACTGAACCGCATCAACGTTCATAACTCTTCCCCTTAACTCGTATAGGAGGTACAGCTCTACCCTCCTGCTACTCGACTAATATATAGCCGCTACTGAGTAAATAATTGCTACTCAAACTAGCCCAATAGGCTCATCGCTAATTGAGGCACCATCTTCGATGCACTCAGCATAGAAGCACCCGATTGCATGAGCATTTGCTGCTTGCTCATCATTCCAGACTCAGAGGCAAAATCGGTATCCATGATTCGACCTTTAGAAGACTCTAAGTTTTCCGTCATATTGCCAAGGTTGGTAATAGTGTGTTCAAGACGGTTAATATTCGCACCGAACTCTGCTCGCGCAGTACCCAACAGCTCAATAAGACCACCTGTACCAGATAGAGCATCAATATTAGATGCTGCACTTAAAGCACCGCCACCAGCAGCTAGTGCGTGACCTGTCACCGCACCGACTTCAGTTGATGCATCAACCGATAAGGTTTCCGTTGATGAGGTACCTATCTGAAACACAACCGCACCGGCACCAAAGCTACCTGTAGTGAGCAAATTGGTACCACCAAAATTTGTATTCGACGCTATGTTAGCTAACTCATCACTGAGCGCATTAAACTCAACATCAATCGCAGTTTGGTCTGCTGTAGAATTAGTCCCATTTGCATACTGAACGGCTAGGTCGTTCATTCGATAAGCAATATTGGTCATCTCGTCAAAGGCCCCCTCTGCAGTTTGCATCATAGAAATCGCATCCTGAGAATTACGCATTGCTACATTCATCCCGCGTGATTGAGCTTCCAAGCGGTTAGCAATTTGTAGGCCTGCCGCATCATCGGCAGCTGAGTTAATTCGAAAGCCGGTAGACAGTTTTTCCATGGATTTGGTTAATGCACTGTTGGTCGACTGCAATGTATTTTGAGTCACTAAGCTTGCGTAATTTGTATGTACTGATATAGCCATCTGATGTTCCCCATCTGTGTTTGCTGTTCACTAACTGTTAACGACAGAGGAAAAATTTCATTTCATATTTTTCGGAAAAAAGATCACTAAATTTAAAAATAGCAAGACTCAAAAATGAGAAGTGCGTAAAAGTATCCTAGTATATTAATCAACAATATTCATAATAATGGTTGTTATGAGACACGTATTAAATGCAATAGCTGCTCGGCTAACAATTCCAATTGTGTTACTCATGATCTTGGCGATGGTGATTCTGCCGCTGCCACCAATTTTATTGGATACGTTTTTTACCTTTAATATCATGCTTGCCATAGTCGTCTTGCTGGTCAGCAGTACCGTTTCACGAGTGCTTGATTTTTCTATATTTCCCTCGCTATTACTTGTCGCTACCCTGCTTCGATTAACCCTCAATGTAGCCTCTACCCGTATCGTTCTACTCGAAGGTCACAATGGCGGAGACGCCGCTGGTAAGGTGATTCAGTCTTTTGGTGAAGTGGTTATCGGCGGGAGCTACGTTGTCGGTATCGTGGTGTTCGTGATCTTGATGATCATTAACTTTGTGGTCATCACCAAAGGGGGCGAACGGATTTCAGAAGTATCAGCGCGCTTTACTCTGGACGCCCTACCAGGGAAACAGATGGCCATTGATGCAGACTTAAATGCAGGCGCTATCGATCAGAAAGAAGCCAAAACTCGACGTTTAGAAGTAGGAGAAGAAGCGGAGTTCTACGGCGCAATGGACGGTGCCAGTAAGTTCGTTCGTGGTGATGCGATTGCTGGGCTATTAATCCTGTTCATCAACTTAATCGGTGGGGTTCTAATAGGAATATTTGAGCACAACCTAACCGCAGAAGCAGCTTTCCAAACCTATGCCCTACTGACCATTGGTGATGGTCTGGTTGCACAAATTCCATCGCTGTTACTGGCCACATCCGCCGCTATCATCGTGACGCGAATTAGTGATAACGATAACGACATGGCACAAACGGTGAAAAGGCAGTTGCTTGCGTCACCGAACAACTTATACATGGCTGCGGGAGTCATGTTTGTTATTGGTAGCGTACCAAACATGCCGCACTTAGCCTTTTATACCTTTACCGTATTGTTAGCGTTTGTCGGTTGGAGACAATCTAAATTTCAGCATGTTACGCCCGATACAAGCCCCGATTTAGATACGCTTCCTCAGCCTCATCAAGAAAATACGATTGATTGGAGCATTATTCCCAACGTGGATGTGATTGCCCTGTCGTTAGGCTTCAAGTTGGTTCCTTTAGCAAGCTCTCAAAAGGGCGGTAACCTGATTAAGAGTATTCGTGGCAGCCGAAAAACACTCAGTGAACAAATAGGCTTTGTGATGCCAGAGGTGGTGATAACCGACAACCTCTCACTCAAGCCTTCCGAATACGCCATTAGCATTGATGGCGATGAGATTGAGCGTGGCGAGGTTTATGCCGATAAAGCGATGGCAGTAGGCAACCATATTGAGCACCCAGATCTCGATGGCATTGTTGGCATCGACCCAGCCTATCAGCTTCCAGCGCTATGGATTAAAAAAGGGGATAAAACCAAGGCGATCAATCATGGCTTTCAAGTTATTGAGGTGCATGATGTCATCGCCACTCACGTCAGTAAAGTGTGCAGCGAACACCTAGACAACATCTTCAATTATGATGACGTGAAAGCCCTCAACCAACGACTTGCTATGCAGCATCCTGAGCTTGCAGAGAACCTAGCAAGCGTCATTAGCCCTAACCTACAGATGCAGGTCGTCCGTCAATTGCTGGCTCAACAAGTGCCTATCATTAACGTGAGAACCATCGCCAACACCATTATTGAAAGCGTCGACACCATAAAGGATCCAATCTTGCTGTCTTCTAATATCCGGGTCGCGTTAAAACGAACCATCGTCAATTTGATCTCGCCAAACAGCAAAACCATCCACGCTTTCATTATTGGTGCAACCTTAGAAGGTGAGTTAAAGGGCGCGATCTCTTTGAGTCAGCAAAGCGACCCCAATATTCCTCTGGACTCGATTCCTGTTGAACCGACGATCTTGCAGAAATTCCAAAATCGCATGCCGACCATAGTACAAACCATGCAGAGCCAAAACCTGCCACCGGTCATCGTAGTGCCTCCCACCACACGCCCTATGATAGCCAAGTTAGCCAAGGCCTTTGCCAAAGAGCTGATTGTGCTGAGTTACAATGAGATCCCAAATGAGTATGGATTAAATGTGTTAGGAGATGTGGAGTAAATAATAATTCGCTCATTGAATCTGATTTTAGAACACACGAACTCTGTTTTTTTCAATGACGACGCCGCGTAGTAACTTTCCAGACTGTCGATTCTTAACAGAGACCGTGTCGCCTATCAGCCCACTTTCTAACGCCATTCCTAACGTTTCTAAACGTATACGATTCGATTGAAAAACCACATCCACAGAGTGCCCCTTTTCAACGTCATAATCCAAATACATAGAGGAAGTGGTCAACAAACCTCCCTTGTTCACTGAGCGCTTAATTTTGCTGCCAACGATTTCGCTGGCCTTGAAGAACACTTTTTGGTCTTTGTAGAGTTTGATCGGTTCAATCGTAATATCGTCATGCGTTAGCCGTTGGCCTTTCTTAAGTGCTTTATTAGCTGTCGCAGTCCAGACAGTTATTGTCGACGTTGAGGTCGCAGAAAGGGTCCATCTCTCAGGCGCACAGCGCACATTCCACTTTTGTTTGCCAAGCTTGATCTTGCTTCTATGGGTCACTTCAACAGACTCAGTACACGGCGGTAACTGATGAATAGCCCGAGAAAAACGCAGCTGAACATCGAGTTGGTACTGTTGGGGATAGCGGTAGCGAATGGTTTGCTCAATGAGCGAATGGATTTGAGTGGAGAGTTGTTGTTCAAGTGCAATGCTATCTGATTCTGCATTCACCTTGGTCACACAACCATAGACGAGCAGCAATGTACCAGCTAGCTTTAATAACCTAACCATACACCGCCTCAGCCTAAACATTGACTCTTAATTGATGCTTACCAAGCGCCTCTTCCATTGCTTGATGCTGCATCACCATGACACTGCCTTGGCGCGCCAACTTGGTTTTACATTGGTTTATCGACTGCTCAATTTCCGCATCCAACGTTTGAACGCGTTGCAGTGCCTTTCCTTTAAGCCGAGCCTGCATGTTTTTTGCGTACTGTCGCTCCTTACAACCGAGCCTTTTGGCCAGAGTAAATCGCTTGGCGTCAGCGTCAGCTAGCCGTTGAGTCAGTGATGTGACCGCTTGATTGAGGGATTCCAGCTTCTGATACTCACGATTCAATATCGCAGCACGAATATCATCTAAACGTACAGATAACTCGCCCGACAAAGCCAGCACATGCTGACCATAGGTAATATAACCAATCAGGTCACTTCTACGTTCCATGATCCAGTCTCGTAATGACTTTCGCTAGCTCATCCATATCAAACACTAACTCTCCCGCGGAAATTTGCGCTTTAATCTGCTCGACTTTAGCCGTATCGATATCTTCAACACCGTCAAAAAGGCTCTTGGTATTATCGAGTAACTCCACTTCATGCTGAGAGAGGTTAATCGGCTTCACCTTCGCTTTTTGATCGGGCTCTGTCTTTTTGTTTTGAACCACATCTACCTGAGTATGAGGCACAACGTGTTTCACATTGTCGACCTTAATTTGACTCATCTCTGCCTACCCATTTTGCTGCACTACTAATTAACTATAACGGCAGTATTTCGTCTCTGTTTCACCTTTTTCTCAATAGTTTGATTACATTGTCTCTGGTTGGCCCACTAAAGCCGCGATGAATTGACTTCAGCGACAGCTCTGGATTGCTCACTAACTGATGTTTAAAACTGCCTAATTTGTGCAACTCGGGGTGTGAACAAAACGCGATAAGCTGATCAGCTTTTTGCCTTTTCATTTTCAACATTTTCGATAATGCCAAATACAGTTTATTGACCCGTTCAAGCAAGGCATCGATTTGTTGATTCGAGCCCGGTTCATTAACCAACAGGCGGCTGATGTCGTCCAACACTGGATAGCGAGCTTGAACCTGCACCGCAATCGGTGGTCCTGCAGCGTACCGACCACCTTGCCCGGAAACGAAGACCTGCCCATCCCATAAACGCCATTGTTGGTCTCGAATGCCGATCACGAACTCTTGTTGTGCATTAATTCTGAGCTGCAAATGCGCATAAGCAAACATCATCTTGAATTGTTCTAACAATACCTCTCTGTCTTCAGAACGTTCAAACGCCAAGGGTATCAAGCGGTTATTGATGTACAGAGAGACAACCTCATCACGAAACCGCTCTCGCTGTAAGTCGAGCCCCGGAATCGTAAATTCGATAAAAGGGTTATCGCCTTGAATCGGTGTAAAGCTTGAATCCACCACATAGTCACCAAACAATCTTTTCTGGCTCCAAAACACCAATTTTTTCTTAATCACATCGATGTGGTTAGCTTGCTCTGGGCTGTATTGATTCAGCTCTGCTAATTGGCGCAGCTTAATCAGTTCACTCGCCACGGTTCGTAGCACTTCCCCAGCCATCATGAGCCTACTGTACATTTTGTGAGAGTCGGCGACTTCAGCAATCAGCTTAGGCCTTTCTTGCAAGTTCATTTGCACCATTTGCTGTCTAATAAGTGCATTATTCGGCTTGTTGCTGGTCAGCTTTTCTGGCTTCTTGATCTTTCCTGTCGTTGTCGGATTCACCTGATTCTTGCGCTGAGTAATACCCGTGAGTTTCATACTACCTCTCCAATTAGGTCAACCTTGGCTCGTTAGCAAAGTTCAGCTTGATGATCTCTTCCGATTGCATTTGTTTGACGATTTCAATGATATCTTTACGTGCTTGCTCAACCTGACTGACCGGAACCGCGCCAATGCGCACCAAGTTCTCTTTGAGCTCTGTCGATACCCGTTGCGGCATAGAGTTGATGATGTAAAGGCGACAATCTTTATTGGTACCTTTGAGTGCATATGCCCATTGCTCCAGGCTGACTCTTTCGTTAATCAGGTTGATGGTTTCTAGGTCTTGATTAAATAGGGTGAAGAAATCAAACATCGCCTCTTCCACCAGTTCTGCGGCTTCAGCGTCTTGATCATGAAGGAATTGGAATAAATTGCTTTTGTCACCGGAATAACGGTTGATAAGGTTCGCGACCACTTTCGACCCCTGCAGGCTGGCAGACCCGCCGCTGTGATAATTGACTTTGCAGCGATCGATAAGGTCTTTTAGTGTCTCCATCAAACCAGAGGTTAACACCTGTGTCTTAGAGATTTGCAGGATTAACGCATGGCACTCTTGTTCCTCATACTCCTCCATAACACGACCGCTGTATTCCAAAGGGAGGTGGGCAATCAATAGCGCTTGCAGGTTGATGTGCTCTTTCTTGAGATCATTGACCAAAAGCTCCGGAGGAATCCATGCCAGCTTTTCAGCATGTGAGCGGATCTCATCGCCATAAATCTCCGACACAAGATCTCTCGCCAAATTGCCGTTTAACGTTTTTTCCAACACATTGGTGATGTATTGTCGTGTCCCGCCGAGAATCCCGGAGTGCTTACGAAAATCATCAAAAAAGCCCGACAAAGAGACCAGCGCATCTTTGGCTTTGATGTCCTTCATTTTACTCATGGCATGCGTGATCTGTTTGATCTCTTCATGGGTGAAGCCTTTGAGTACTTCAGAACCGATGTCCTCTCCCATCGTCAACACCAACATCGCGACGCCATCCACTGATTGATAGGTTTGTTTGCCATCCATGCACCTTCTCCCTACTGACTTTTATTTGGTTCGTTATGCTTGTATCCAAGTACGTAAAATCTCAGCCACCCTATTCGGGTCTTCTTTTGCGATTAATTTGAGATGTTTAATTTGAACTTCGAGTGGGCTATCCGCAGATGGCAAGTTGTCATCAAGCGCCTTAATACCGGTTGCATCAATACCTAACGATTCCAGTTTGGATTGTAAGGCTGCATCAGCGGCACGCTCCTCTTTGGTAATGACGTCATCGTATTCCATACTTTCCGCTTCCAGCTCTTCTTGCTCCGCTGACTTAGTAAGGTATTGTGCTAGAGGTCGCAGCACCACCATGATCATCAAGCCACTGAGCATCACTCCAAGTAGATATTTAAGAGGCTGCATAATATGCGTGTTCTCAAACCAAGCAATCGGAGCTTGCTCTGGAATACTGGCAATCACAAAAGGGAAGTGAGTGATGTGAATGCTATCGCCGCGCTCGGTATTGAACCCTATTGCCGAACGAACCACATTCTCAACATTAGTAAGCTCTTCAGGTGTCCAAGTTTGATTGGGGTTCGCTAAGTCGTTCACCACAATAGAGACAGAAAGGTTCTGCAATACACCTTGCTGATGCTGAGTATGGCGAACCTTGCCACTCACCGCATAATCACGCGATGTTTCACTTCGATTGACCTTGGCGTTAGGCTCTGGTTGAGGCTCTCCATCGGTCACTGGTGGTGTGTTGCTCAATGCCCCCGGAATCCCGAGCGCCATCGACGACTCGTTCATGTCACTCAATAAGGTCTCTTTTCGGACCACAGGATCAGCGTAGATTTCTTCTGTTTCTTCAACCTTAGAAAAATTAATATCACTGGTAATTTGAACTCGAAAGTTGGCTGCACCGAGAATTGGGGTCAGCATGTCAGTCGCTTGAGCGACCAAGTTTTTTTCAAGGTTACGCTTGTAATCGGATTGCTTGCCAGTCGTCACGGTAATGTCCCCAACCGTCGCATCATTTGATAACAAACGACCATGTTGATCGACCACTCGCACATGTTCCGATTTAAGTCCAATAACCGCACCAGACACTAAGTTAATGATGGACTCAACCTGAGTCGGCTTAAGATCCATTCCATTGATAATATGTACAATCACCGAGGCTCTCGGCTGCTCAGCGTCATCACGCATAAACAAACTTTCCTTCGGTATGGCCAAATGAACACGAGCCAAGCTCACTGCACTCATGGTGGTGATACTGCGCGCTAACTCGCCCTCTAGAGCATGGCGATAGCGAGCATTTTCCATAAACTGACTCTCGCCGAGGCTCTTTGAGCTATCTAGCGAATCAAAGCCACTCGGCAATTGTTCTTTTAAGCCTTTAGACGCCAATATCATGCGGATTTTGGCGACGTCACCTTCGGGAACCAGTATTTGCCCATCGTCCTGACTCAACTGGTAACGTATTGATTCCTCATCCAACATTTGCAGTACTTGGCTAGAATCGAAGTTCGCTGATTTGCTATAGAGGGGCCTAAACCGTTCTGATGACGTCCACAGCATAATCACGATGATCGCCGCAGTAATCGTCGCAAAAATAGTGATGATAATGACGTTGCGTTGTGAACTCTGCCAAAACCTCGTGAGCCAACTAGAGGCCTCAGTGAGCTTCTCTTTGGCTACTCCCATATTATTGGTCAACGCGGGTTGAGTTTCTGCTTCTACTGCCATCGCTAATCCCTAGCCTAAATTGGCATTTTTATGATGTCTTGAAAGTTGGACACCATCTTGTTGCGCACTTGCATCAATGCATTAAATGAGAGCTGAGCTTTCTGTGATGCGACCGTCGCTCCCAATAAATCATCGCTTTTACCTAACTCAACGGCAGTGATTTTTTCCGAAGCATGAGATTGGTATCTATCTACGGTATCGAGCACACTTTTCAAGGTGTTGCTGAACGCCAGTGAATTATCGGATACCGGGTTAACCGTGTGATTGTCATGCGTGATGCCTCTCACCATCGCTCCAGTGACAGCCTGGTTAGAGAACGGATTACTGGCAACCTCTTGCTGCTGCTCTATCTTCCCTAACATTGCTTGTTGCATTTGGACTGCAGTCATCTTTTCCATTGTTTACCCTCGCGGTTGCATCACTTGCGCACTAACCGAATCTCTACGCGACGATTCTTATCCCGGCCTTGCTGAGTCGTGTTGTCATACTTTGGATAACGATCACCGTGGCCACGTATCTCAATCATTTTCTTTGACACGCCATTGCCCATAAACCACTGCGCAACGTCGGATCCTCTCTGCTTTGAAAGTTGTAAATTAGCGACGGAATCACCGGAATTATCGGTGTAACCATCAATCAGGATTCTAATGATTCTCGAGTCTCGTTTGACCAAGGTGCTGATGTCATTAATGGTGCGTTTCTGCCCTTCGGTGAGTGACACCGCCCCTTGCTGAAAGCGCAATTCAACTCGACGCGCATGCTGGAAGTTGACCGGCGGCAAGCCATAACGGCACTCATTAAATTGCTCTAAAGCTGGCTTAAAGTTGGTGGTTGGGAAATAGACATCAAAGTCCATCGCATTAACGTTAAACCAAGCGCCACTTGCCATATCATCCAACATCAAGGTTGCGCCATCGTCTGTCACGAGAGCGGCCCCTTGCTTGTTTACTCTTTCGATGGTGGTTGTGGTGTAAGACTGGGACGTTCCCCAAACAGGCTCTGTAGTATTGAATGACGTTGATGTCGGAAGTGAACGCACACCACGCTTTTCCACTCTGACCTCCATCGGGCTTGCCGCCAACAAAATGAATTGCACAGAAAAGCCGGTGTGAGGATCGAAAGAGTTCAATTCACACTGATCGACAGACTCTGTGAACCGCCACTCGACACTATCGAACGGAACAATGTAGCGCTGCGCCAAAACCTGAGTCGACAGCATCACTCCCCAGCCTATTAGCAATGCGCTCAGCATCTTGCCAAGGGCACGGCGAAAGACAGAGAAAGTGCCCAAGCTAACGGTTGCCCAAAAGTATTTATTCATAGCAAATCAAACAGTGAAATTCCGGCAACACGCGCAAAGGTTTTTTGCGTAGCTTCTAGCGCGATCATACCTTGGTTAAGTTCAACGGATGCTTCTGCATAATCGAGTTCCTCTAGCTCAGAGCGAACGGTTTCTGCAAAGAACACCATATCGATACTGGTCTCTTTCAACCTGTCTAAGGCGTTGTATTGACTACCAATATCAGTTAATGAAACCAACAAGCTTTGATGAAGCGCTTGGTTGGTATTGAGCGCGTTATCTAAAGCAGCAGTAAATCCCCCAGTTGGAAGCTCCAGTTCTGCTATCGCATTGTCTAAATCAGTAAAAATTGCACTACTACCTATGGTATCGGTGATGGTTAAGTTACTTGGCACGTATTGATTATCACCGACTTTAGTTTCACGATAATCTGAGTTGGGATTTAAGGCATAAGGCGGTGTTGTAGCGATCGCTGGGGTGCTGATATCCGTTCCTGAAAAGAGATAACTGCCATCATTGGCTTGGTTCAATGTGTTCAACATTTCCGTTTTGAGGGACTTAAGTTCTAGCACTATCCCCGCTCTACTCTGTGAATCAAGCGTACCGTTTTTCCCTTGTAGGAGCAGTTCGTTCACTTGTTGAGAGAGCTCCTCAAGCGTGTTGACGTTAGTTTCGTAGCGCGTCAGCTGTGACTGCACGTTTTCGATATTGCGTTGGTACTGCTGATTGTCAGAGACGGTCTTTTTGAGCCCTTCAAGGCGCACAGCGGCAATCGGGTCATCGGATAAATGATTGATCTTCAGCCCGGTCGACATTTGCTCAAAAACTTTGTTCAAGCGGATATTGTTGTCCATTAATGAACGCTGCATCACCGCGTTAAATTGGGAGTCCGTTACACGCATCACTTTTCTCCTAGAATGCTCTTAGCAAGGTCTGAAACATCTGATTCGCCGTACTAATAATTTTCATGTTGGCCTCATAAGCGTTGAGGTACAGCAGCATGTTGGCGGCCTCTTCATCGGAATTAACCGCACTGACACTGTCTCTCGCCACTTGTGCGTCTTCCATGCTGACTTGAGCTGCCGTTGCCTCGCTCTGCGCCTGTCGAGTGAAAATACCGATATCACCGAGTAACCCTGAATAGGCGCTGTAGGGTGTTTCTCCCACCACAGAGCCATTGGTTAGTGGTGTTTGTGACAACATCGATAGGTCTTTCAACACATCGCCGTTTCCGGCAAGGGTCGCACTCGATGAAAAGGCTAAGTCTTGTGCAGTGAGGTTAGGATCAATCGCCAAAGATAAGGCTTCACTGCCTGGGGTGTAGGTAAACAAGTTCTGACCAGCTACACCATTAAGATCAAACCCTGAACTCAATGCCGTATTCACTCCATCAGCCAAGCCTTTGGCAAGATCTGCTAACAGCGTTTGGATGGGATCGTATTGGTTCGTTTTTAGCGCTTCGAGCGCCCCTAACTCTCCACCTAACGAAGCATCAACAGGCGTCGTCATCGACTGAAAGGTAATGTTCAGATCTGTGCTGTAAGGATCGCCACTGGATAGGTCTCGCTCAAGCGATGCGGCATAACCACCAATTACTAAAGGCTGACCGTTTGGTGTCGAGAGTTCGACGCCGCCATTGGTGTAGATCACCTTAACATCGAGAGACTTAGAGAGTTCATTGAGGTGTTTATCCATCGCATCTTGTAAGCCACCAATGCTCTTGCCGAGCAGCGCATCTTCTTGCAGTTTTTGGTTTAGGGAAGCGATGCTTTCTAATTGACTATTCACGTGGGTAACCAGTGCACCATAACGCTCACTTTGCGCGGCTTCTTGCTGACTCAACTGCGCAGATACGGCGTTAAACTGCTGCGCTAAAGCATCAGCATTTGTCAGTACTTGCTGGCGAAAAGCGACGCTTTCAGGTGTCACACTAGCCTCATCAATGGCAGCAAAAAATCCGTTCATTCCCTGTGTGAGGCTAAGCCCATCAGCTCCTAACAAGTTCTCCAAATTGGACAAACCATTAAAATAGCTTTGGCTATATTGGGCAGATTCCGTCGCTTCTCTTAGTCGATTAATAGACGATTGATCGGCAATCCGCAGGATATCGCTAACCTCAACGCCAGAGCCTAAGTTAATACCATTCACGGCATTGCCAGATAAACTGGCTTCCATCGTCACGATTTGACGGCTATACCCAGGGGTATTCACATTAGCGGTATTTTGCGCCGTTGTATTGAGAGCTACACGGTTGGCGAGTGCGCCACTTAATCCAATGTTGGTCATTCCCATTACTGATTCTCCTTATCAAAAGGTCGGCCGATAACTTGTGATGACAACTGTTTAAAAATCATCTCGGCTAATCCAAACGACGATTGACGACTGATTCGTTGTGCAAGCTGAGCATCTAGCATGCCCTGAAACATATCGTCTGATTTCATCGACAACGGATTATCTTTGTCACTAAGCGCTTGGCTGGCAGAGCGCATTCGGGTCAGCATTTGTTGTAAAAACAACGCCTCAAACTGCTGTGAAGCCGCTAATAATCCTGAGGCAGTGTTGTCATGCTTCAATTTAGCAAGCGCGTTGTTGTCTAAGTAAAAGTTGGTCATAGCTTGGCTTGAACCTGCGCTGGCTTTCGCCATGTGCACCGTTTCAGGCGCTCTATTCATCATTACTCTTGCAAATTGCAGCGGATGATCAGCATGTTTAACCGACGCTGCCATTTTTGGGTTATCCAGTATTGGCGTCGCTTGGTTACTCGATATCGGTTCAAGCGCCGTGTGAGTCAAAGCCGTTAGGTTCGTCATTAGATCACCACCAAATCACCGTTGATGGCACCTATCTCATCGAGTGCCTGCAAAATTTGCATAAGCGCTTCTGGTGTCGCACCAATGTTGTTAATCGCATCAACGATCTCTTGCAGATTGGTCCCTTTCGGCCAAACCATAGTGGTCCCATCCTCCTCATCAACACTCACTTGAGAGTTCTGAATAATCGCGGTTTCTCCAGCAGTATTGAAAGCACCACCAGGCTGAGAAACAGATTGAGATTCCAATATCGTCACGGTAATCCCGCCTTGGCTGACCGCCGCTTCAGACACCGTCACGTTCTGGCTGATCACCACAGTTCCGGTGCGAGAGTTGAACACGACCTTAGGCAGTCGTCGCCCCTCATCAACCTCAAGCTCTTGAATCATGGCAACAAACATCACTCGGTCTTCGCTATCAATCGGGGCAGAGACTTGGATCTGACCTTTATTGAGCGCTTTGGCTACCTGCCCGCCGAACATCTTATTAATGGCTTTGGAAACATTGAGCGCGGTTTCGTAATTCGGTTGTTTGAGTTGCAAGCGTATCGTTGGCTCTAAATCAGTACCGGTCGAGACCTCACGCTCCAAGGTCGCGCCATTGGGAATGCGCCCGACGGTCGGTGTGTTTCTTGTAATGCTGGTTCCGTTTTCACCGGTAGCATTGAAGCCACCAACAACTAGGCTGCCTTGTGCTATTGCGTACACTTCGCCATCGATACCTCGTAATGGAGTCAGCAATAAGGTGCCGCCGCGCAAGCTTTTTGCGTCCCCCAATGAAGACACCGTCACCGTCAGGGTTTGACCTGCCCCTTGGTGAGGTTCCACCATAGCTGTGACACTAACGGCGGCGACATTTTTCAGTTTAGGGTTGGTGGAATCATCCAGTTGCACCCCAAATTGTTTGATCATGTTAACCACCGATTGTTGTGTGAACTTCACTTGCGATTTATCGCCAGACCCGTCCAAGCCGACAACTAATCCATAGCCAATAAGTTGGTTTTGTCTGTCTCCATACACCTCTGCGACTTCAGCAATCGGCCGCGCTGCATCGACCACCGAAGTAAAACAGAGCAAGCACCAAGGCAACGCCAACGAGGTTAAGTAGAAGCGAATTTGGGATTTCATTAGAATGGCATCCATGGCGAATTGAAGAACTGGGTCAACCAACCTGCAGTATTGGTATCAGCAAACGAACCGCGGCCAGCATAAGTGATTCTTGCATCAGCGATTCGCTGGGAGGAGAGGGTGTTGTCTGCCTGAATATCATCGACTCTGACATTGCCGGTCAGACGAATATATTCGTCCCCTTGGTTAAGCTTGAGCCACTTTTCACCTCTTACCCTAAGCACACCATTGGGCAAGACGTTGTAAACGGTGACAGTAATAGAGCCTGACAAGCTGTTGCCTTGCTTTGAGGCAGCAGCACCATCAAAATCACGCGTGGCATCAACGGAAGCGCTCACGTCATCAAACGTCTTGTTGCCCAATGTGGGCGCGGTAATGTTGGCACTGGAATCTTTGCCATATTGAGTTGAGGCACTCTTATCTGACTCTGTCTTTTCATCCAACAACACCGTTAAAATATCGCCCACACGGTACGCTCTTCGATCTTGAAACAGGGTCATCGAGGTGGTGCCCGTATAAAGGCTGCCTTTGCTGACTCTTGTCACTTGATAGTCCAGCTCTGGCGGTGCATACGCTTCATCATTCGGCGATGGTGGAATAAAATCGTCTTGGCGACCAGCACAGCCGGCAACCATCACCACCAGCAAGGTAACTACGGTGAGGTAATAAATCACACAGATTGCATGCGCCTTACCCAACCCTGGCTTAATTGACTTTTCCATGTCAGAACTCCCTAACGACCATCGCTATTCGCTCGTTAAAGCGAAAGCTATGATTGTTGCGCGATGTACTGCAGCATCTCATCGGCTGCGCTGACCATCTTGGCGCTCATCTCATAAGCGCGTTGGGTGGCGATCATATCGACCATCTCTTCCACCACCTGTACGTTCGACCCTTCAAGTGCTCCTTGTTTTAATTGGCCTGAACCTTCTGTTCCGGCGACGAGCTCGACCGCTTCACCTGAACCTTCAGTTTCAATAAATAGGTTTCCCCCTTGAGCAGAAAGCCCCGCAGGATTCATGAATTTAACGATGGTAATTTGCCCTAGGTCTTCAGGGTTAACTTGGCCCGGTATCGTGGCGCTGACCACACCATCAGCAGTAATGCTGACTAGGGTCGCTTCTGGAGGAATGACAACTTCAGGAATCAAAGGATAGCCTTGCGTGTTGACTAGCTGCCCATCAGAGTTAGTTTGAAATTGCCCATTTCGGGTATAAAGCAGTTCTCCTTCTGAGTTCTCTATCTGGAAAAAACCATCCCCCAAAATAGCTAAATCAAACTGTTGATTCGTATTCTGAATATTCCCTTGGGTAAACACTTTCTCGGTGCCGACCACTCGAACACCATTACCAAGCTGAATACCTGTTGGATGTTCATTGAGCTCTGTGGTTTCGGTACCCGCTTGTTTGTCGACGCTATAAAAAAGATCTTCGAACACCACGCGGTCACGCTTGAAACCCACCGTATTGATATTGGCAAGGTTGTTCGAAATAGCCGTCATTTTTGCATCTTGTGCGGCCATCCCTGTTTTGGATATCCATAAGGCACTGTGCATAATTCCCTTCCTTAAGCTTTGAGAAGCTTATTGCCTATCTGAGCGATTTCATCTGCAGATGCCATCACTTCAATTTGCATTTCGTATTGTCGAGTCAGCGACATAATGCTGACCAACTCTTCTAAACTGGAGACATTACTCGCTTCTAAATAACCAGAACGAACCTGAACGGTAAAATCTTCAGCCAATGCTTGCCCACCTTTCGGAACAAAATGACCACTGGCATGCATGGTCATTTGCTCATTCTCAGGCTTAACCAGCTTGAGGGCGCCAACCTCTAGCGACGCCTCACCACCAATTGGGGTAATAGACACCAAACCATTCGAGCTCACCGACACAAACTCAAAATCGGGTAACACCATTGGACCTTCTGTCGACATCACCCGACGCTCACCAAGATAGAGTTGCCCATTACCATCCAACCGAAAATTACCCGCCCGGGTAAAGAGCTGAGCAGGTTCATCCTCTAGCCCTTCGAGCGTAATAAAGCCATCACCATTAATCGCAATATCCAATGGTCGCTCTGTACGTATATCTTCACCCTGAGCAAAGTTATTAATCGATGAGTTGGTTCTGGAAGTGACGGAAGTCAGAAAGCCTGAGCCCTCAAGACGCATCGGTGTTGAGTGCTCCATTAAGGCTTTAAAGCCTACGGTGTCCGCATGTGACAGATTATTTGCGCGAACGTGCTGAGCGAGCATGGTTCGCTCAGCACCTTTCGCTGCACTAAATAGAATAGGATTCATAGCGCTACACCACGTTGAACAAGGCTTGCGTCAGTTGATCCGATGTCGATATCGACTTGGTATTGGCTTGATAGTTACGCTGAGCCGTCATCAAGGCCACCAATTCAGACGTCAGATCGACGTTAGAACCTTCGAGCGCACCAGAAGTCAAATCACCGAATACCCCACTGCCCGCGGTACCAAGAACTGGCGTACCGGAACTGAAGCTTTGCAACCAAGCGGTATCACTGGTTTTGATCATGTTTTGAGGAGAAGCAAAGTCGGCAAGCACCACCTGACCTTGCAATTGAGATTGGCCGTTGGTGTAGGTCGCAAATATACGGCCATCGTTTTCCATACGAACACTGGCATAGTCACCAGAGGTATAACCATTCGGGCTGTTTTTGGAGACAACGAAGTCACTACCAAATTGAGTGACCGCAGCAAGGTCAATATTAACCGTAACACTGTTCGCCCCATTCGCAGGGTCAAAACTGACCGAATAATTTCCCCCTGACGAAATGGTGCCATCGGCATTAAAAGTAAAGTTTGCTGTGTCTGTTGCAGTTGGTGACGCGGCAGGTATCAAGGCATCAGCGCCATCAATCGCTTTACCATCGACCAAAACATGGACATCCCAATCATTGGATGCACCTTTTACAAAGTACTGACTCACCGTATGTGGGTTACCCAGAGAGTCATAGACTGGAGTGGTATAGGAATGGTTGTAGGTGGATGAATCACTGTAATCAAATGCGGTGGCGGGAACTTGCTCTCTGGCATCTAAATTGGCAACAAACTCAATGGCATCTGTTTCCCTAGCCTGCAAGGATGCAGTACTGATCTGCACGGTGCCTACCGACCCCAACAGCAGGTTATTATTGCCATCAACCGAGTAACCTTGCAGAGCCGCACCACTATTTGCTGTGATCACGCCATCGGCATTCATGTTGAAAATACCAGAACGGGTATAGAGGGTTTGCCCTTTACTGTCTTCAAGCACAAAGAAGCCATTACCACTCAATGCCATATCCAGAGATCGCCCTGTACCTGTAACCGTTCCACTTTTTTCAAAGTTTTGCGAAACCCCAACCACTTCAACGCCACCAGCTTCACTACCGCTATAAACGGAAGCAAACTCGGTTCTCGACTCTTTAAAACCTGTCGTAGAAACATTAGCAATATTATTCGAAATGGTGTTCAGCTCTGAGTTCGAGGCATTAAGCCCGCTCAGTGCAATACTAAAACTCATAATGTCTTCCTCTTCACGCTAAAGAGGCTATCTCCGCAGGTTTACTTAGCTAGCGAAGAACGACAGCCGCCATCTTACTTACTTTAAAAAACAAACTAAAACCGGCAAAAGCCGAAAAATATAGCGAAAATCTTTTAACCTATTTCAAACTTTACTCATTTGAGAAGGCAGCAACGTCATAAAACGCCACCATGCCAACTCCCTTTACCTGCAAGTGACTGGTACCACCGATTAGAGGTGTCGTCACATGTTCCACTTGGCCATGCTGATAAATCGATGGCTGATAATCTTGTCCACTGTCCAATTTGATACGCATTTGGTACTCACCCGTCAGCCCCATGGCTTGCGCATCCAATGTGTAATCCACTCGCCCTGCACTGTTCGAGCCAAGGTTCATCGACTTAACGTTACCAAGTGAGTCAACTAACTCCAGTATCACGGTATTCGATGGCGCCTGTAACTCAACGTATCCCGCATGCTGATCAACACCCGATGCAGACAAGCGATCACTTTTTACCGTCACTGTTTTATCAATCAGCGCGGCGGTGCTAAGCACTTGTAAGTTATCGAGCATTGTCGAGTTGTTTTGCGTCAGCTGAACAAGGTTTTCTGTACTTTCAACCTGAGAGAACTGCGCCAACTGTGCGACATATTCCGTGCCGTCAGTTGGGTTGAGTGGATCTTGATTTTCAATCTGAGCCACCATTAAAGTAATGAACTCATTCTTTAATGCACTCGCACTATTCGGATTATCTTGAGGGGTGATCGTTGACGCAGACTCAATATTATTGACCTGCGCCGCACCGGATATCGTCGTCATGGTGTAATTCCTCTGGCGTCATTGGCAGCAGTTACATTAACTACGCCAAAGCCCCATCAGTGATTGTTGCATCGACTTTACGTTGCCGAGCACTTCTACGCTGGCTTCAAAACTACGAGTAGCCGATATCATGTCAGCCATTTCGTTAACGACATTAATGCCAGAGTAATAAACATACCCTTCGTCATTGGAGAGAGGATTGTTGGGCTCATAACGGCCTTCCATCATTGAAGAGACTTCAACAACATCGGCAATGCGAATCGGCACCACACCTTGCTGCTGAGTTTGCTGTGCATTGAAGTGGTTATAGACTGCTGAGAAAATCGGTTTCAGCGGTTTATAGACTTTTGATGGGTCACCAGATACTGAATCGGCATTCGCCAAATTACTGGAGATAGTATTAAGCCTGACGGTCTGTGCACTCATCGCTGAGCCTGCCGTCTCGTAGATACCTAAGAAAGCCATGATGTCCCTACCTAATTCACTTATTGTCCCTTGATGGCAGACTTTATCCCGTTGATCTTAGACTGCAAAAACGCAAGGCTCTGATGATAGTCCATCACATTTTTTGCGAACCTAGCTTGCTCATTTTCTAGCTCAACAGTGTTGCCATCTCGTGTTCTTTGCACAGGAATCCGATATTGAGCCGTCGTACCTATGTACCAGTCTTTTGAGTGACCAATACCACTGAGTACCGCCTCGAATCTTAGATCCATCGCTTTGTAATTAGGCGTGTCCACGTTAGCAATATTGGAGCTCAATACTGCCGCTCTGTCCAAACGAAACTGCACCATTTTTGGGTGTACCCCAAGTGCATCGTCTAAGTGAATCATAGCCCTAGCCTCGTCGTTGTTTGGCCTTAATCCTTTTAAGAAGTAGGCCTTTAACTTTTTATATTTTCTCTCACAACCGAAGTTGAAATGAGATTGCTTTAACCTATAGTTAGGATTAATTAGCGTGTCAAATTTGAGAATGACCGCAAAAACCAACAATTGGTACTTGACATGAAGAAGTTATCATTGACTGAATTCGGAAATCCGAGCATAAAAATGCGTAAGTTTCTGTTAAGACATTCAAGCCATTTCTCTACAGAAATTATTGATATTTTTAAATTTAACTTTGCGGGCCGTCACGTAAAAGCCACGTTTTCAGAAGCTCGTCGACCTCCAGCAAATAGCATCAAAACCGTTCTTCATATTGAGGAATTTGGGCATGTTTTTTTCTTTATTGCACCTCAAGCTGCCGATATTCTGCTACACAAGCACCTCAACAACCCGTTACCACTCAAGAAATCAAAGCGTAGCAATAACGACATTGCGTTAACCCAAACCCACCTAAGGCTTTTTCAAAAATTCGCCATGGCGATAACCAACGCGCTGACTGCCGATGCCAATCACTACGCCATTGAGCACACCGACCATCAGCCCTCTGACATTGGTGTCACCATTACGTTTGAGTTCGACGACCAACAGCTCGATCTGACCTTCATGATCGACAACAAATACGTGAAAAAGCTGCGCGACATGATGGAAAGTAACGAAACCTTTGATCGGGAAGAGATACTCGACAACTTACGCTATCAGCCCGTTGAGCTAGGGTGCGTCATGCTTCACCGGCAGTGCACACTCCATGAGCTTTCTCAGCTAAAACCCGGGGATTTTATGCCCATGACCTTGTGCAAAAACCTCACGGTCAAGGTCAACGGACACCCTACTTTTTTTGGCAAACTTCAATCCATAAACTCTGAACTGGGAGTCGAAATCGATGGCTAACGACAAAGAGACACACAACATTGACAGCTCAATGAGCGACTTAAACCTTCATGATGAATTACCAGATCTTGATGACTTAGATTTGGATGATCTTACCGACGACTTGGACTTGGGAGACGACAAAGAGCATATGAGTAACATCTCTCTGCTAAAAAGTATCCCTGTCGACATCACCGTTGAGGTTGCACGTAAGACATTGATATTAGATGAGCTACTGAATTTAAAAGCAGGCAGTGTCGTGATGCTGGAAAAACATGAAGGCGACCCCGTCGATATCAAGATCAATGGCACCGCGTTTGGCACAGGGGAGATAGTATCCAAGAATGGTCAGTATGGCGTTAGATTACTGAGCATCATCAAGAAACCGAGTAAGTAGCTCCTTTGAATAACGCAAAGAGTACGATGCCAAAACGAATATTCTTCACGCTAGCTTTTGCGTTATTCGCGAGTACATCGCACGCAGAAGGGCTGACGATTCTCAGTGAAACAACCACATCTGACGGAACTGAATACAGCATTAAATTGCAGATTCTAATCCTGATGACATTACTGAGCTTCGTTCCAGCTTTCGTGATCATGTGCACCAGTTTCACGCGAATCGTCATTGTCTTGGCCATTTTAAGGCAAGCGCTCGGCCTGCAACAAACGCCGCCAAATCAGGTGCTTGTGGGGATTGCACTCATTTTTACTTTGCTGATCATGAGGCCAGTCTGGACCAAGATTTACGATACCGCTTACATTCCATACTCGAACGATGAAGTGTCCTTGATGGAAGCGTTAGCCACAGCAGAAAAGCCGCTGCGTCGATACATGCTGGACCAAACGCAACGTAAGGCACTCGAACAAGTCTCCAAAATCGCAGGCGAAACCTTCATAGAGTCCGATCAGGATATTCCCTTCTTAGTATTACTGCCGGCTTATCTACTGAGCGAGCTCAAGGCCGCCTTTCAAATTGGCTTTATGTTGTTTTTGCCCTTTCTTGTCATCGACTTAGTGGTGGCATCTGTTCTGATGTCGATGGGGATGATGATGTTGTCGCCCTTGATTGTCTCTCTGCCTTTTAAACTGCTGGTATTTGTCATAGTCGATGGCTGGGGCTTACTCATGGGGAGTTTAGCCAACAGTTTTTGGATAAGTGGATGAGTCCGGAAGAAGCCGTCACCCTGGTAAGCCAAGCAATCTGGCTGATCATTCTTATGGTGTCGGTTCTTATCGTGCCTAGCCTTGTCGTGGGTTTGGTCGTAGCAATTTTCCAAGCGGTAACTCAAGTCAATGAACAAACCCTTAGCTTCCTTCCTAGGCTATTAGTAACTCTGTTATGCATCATTCTTTCTGGCCATTGGTTATTACAAGAGATCAACGACCTATTCTTGTTTATCTTCAATACAATACCAAGCAAGGTTGGCTAGCCCTGATGCAAATAACCTTTACTGATATCACCCAATGGCTAGGGATACTCTGGTGGCCATTTGTCCGATTTACTGGGCTTTTTCTTATCGCACCATTTTTTGGTGATAACGCGATACCGGTAAGAGTTAAGTTGCTGTTTGCTTTTATTTTTTCTTTGCTTCTCGCTCCCTTAGTGAAGGAGGTTCCTCCATTTAACCCTTTCAGCATCGACACGCTACTGTTCTCTTTTTACCAGCTCATATTTGGGTTTTTAATTGGCTTTGCGGTAATGATATTTTTCACTATTTTTTCAATTGCGGGGCAGGCGATTTCCATGCAAATGGGGTTAGCCATGGCAATAATGAATGACCCTGCCAACGGCGTCAGTATCGCCATCATTGGCAGAATCATGTTCATCACCTCTATGCTGCTTTTCCTCTCTTTAGATGGACACCTAGTGATGCTGCTTGTGTTTAAAGAAAGCTTTGAATATTGGCCTCTCAATTCGCCTTTCCCTTTCACCAGCATTGAATACGTATTAAAAATGGTCTCTTGGATGTTTGCGACCGGCCTGCTGGTTGCGGTGCCTGCTATTGTCGTGATGCTATTGAGCAACATCACGTTTGGTCTAATGAACAAAGCGGCACCGTCTCTTAATGTCTTTGCACTTGGTTTCCCAATGACCATGCTACTTGGCTTATTCGCATTAATGGCCTCCCTAACCGGTATCGGCGATCACTATTTTGATCTGGTATTAGAGTTGAACCAGCATCTGCACTATATGTTGAGGCTGCCTAATGTCTGATCATCAAGATTCCGGAGATAAGAGCGAGCAACCCAGTCAACATAAGCTCGCCAAAGCTAGGCGAGAAGGGCAAGTACCGCGCGCTAAAGAGTTCGTTTCTTCAATAACCCTTGTCAGCGTCGTTGCTTACTACGTGTTGAATGTAGACATGATTAAACAGACCTTCATTGAACTGTTTCTTGTGAGCTTTCAGTTTGATAGCCAAACGGTCAGCCAGCCAATGGCTATCGTTGAGTTAGTAGGCACCGCGCTTTTTTCGATGATCACGCTATTTTTCCCGCTACTGATTTATCAAATGATTGCCGCGATCGTCAGCTCAACGCTACTTGGTGGGTGGATATTCAGCCCATCTTTATTGATCCCCAAGTGGGAAAAGATAAGCCCACTCAAAGGACTGAAACGCATATTTTCCTCTCAATCGATCGTCGAACTGTTTAAGAACGTCATTAAGGTCTCTCTGTTCTTTACCCTACTGTATTGGGTAATATCGAGCTACATCTCGGTGATCACCAACCTAGTCAGTGCCCACTTTGATACCGTCGTACTTTCCGTAGCAACCATTACCATTGAGTACTTAGGCTACCTTCTTTTAATCGTCTTACTGTTTGGCTTATTTGATTTCCCTTATCAGCGGCATGAATTTACAAAACAGATGAAAATGACCAAGCAAGAGGTCAAAGATGAGCACAAAGACCAAGAGGGTAGGCCCGAGGTTAAAGCTCGAATCCGTCAGATACAGACTCAAAATGCCAAGAGAAGTGCCAATGAGCGCGTGCCTAAAGCGAGCGTTGTGTTAACCAACCCGACCCGTTACGCCATTGCCCTAATTTATGATTTAAGCCAAGCAGAGGCACCGTTTGTTGTCGCGAAAGGGCAAGATGATGTGGCGCTTTACATTAGAGAACTAGCGACTAAAAATGAGGTTGAAGTCGTCGAGAGCCCTGCACTCGCTAGGGCGATTTACAACACCACTCAAATCGACCAAATGGTTCCAAACCAACTCTTTGTCGCGATAGCGCACATCCTAACGTACGTGAACCAGCTAAAAGCATGGCGCAAAGGCGAAAGAAACAAACCCACCAACTTGCCCCACTTCAACATTCCTAAATCATGGTCCGATCCAAACGATTAGGCCGCTACTCCACTAGTGAAACACATAAAACTGTCGCTTTTATTCAATACCTTCTAAAAGCAGTCGCCTACACTTGCAGCTATTGAAACAACAGGAATTAACGCGATGTTAGACATCAAAAAGATCTCAGCACTTAGAGACTTGAGCGAACTTAAAACGGCTTACTTTGCTGAGTCAACAGCACCTCTTGATGGTATGTGGCACTTCGGCTTTGTACCTATGTCTGACCATTACGGCTTTTACGACGGTGGCAAACTTGTCGGTTATTGCGTGTTGAATGGTGAAGGCTACTTACTTCAATTCTATCTAGCACCAACCACCAACACCAATATTGCAGACTTGTTTACCTTAATCGTAGAAAACAACAGCTCTGTGGTTGGTGAAGTGAAAGGCGCATTTGTAAGTACGGCTGAATCACAATATCTGTCACTATGCTTGGACAATACTGGGTCCTTCAAAGTCAACGCACTGATGTTTCGCCAGCGTCCAACAGCCGTCGAAAACAGCATTGAAAACATTCAGATGACTCTCGCGACGGAAGAGCAACTCGATCAACTAGTCGAATTTGCTTCATCATCGATTGGCGCTCCCAAAGAGTGGCTGACCGGTTACTACAGCAACTTAATTGCTCGCCAAGAGCTATGGGGCTACTGGGAAAATAACAATGTTCTCGCTACAGGAGAATGTCGGAAATTTGATGAACACCAAACGCAGTTTGCCGACCTAGGCATGATTGTCGCTGAGCAAGAACGCGGTAAAGGCTTAGCAACGCGTGTTCTTAACTTTCTAAAGCAGCTCGCTAACAGCCAAGGGTTAGAAGCTATCTGTTCTACGGAAAGCAGCAACATTGGAGCACAAAAGGCCATCACACGTGCTGGATTGTCTTCAAAACATCGTATCTTACAGTTTGATTTTGACTAAATTTCAGAACTAAGCTGAAAGTTCAGTTTTGATAATAGATACAGATAAAAACTGTCACCTGCAGCGATATACACATATAGTTGTGGATGGCAGTCATTTCGAATAGAAGGTCTAATGATCAATTGGTTACAGTCTCCAAAATCCCCTCAAGTCGCTAAGTTCATTGATTGCTACTGGCTGATTGAAAAGACACCCGACGCTCAAACTCATCAATTTCCGATACTCAATCCCGATCCATCAGCGCACCTGATCTTATCGCCAAACGAGCAGGCATATCACTACACGATTGAGCAACAGGTCGATCAAGGCGTTGGTTGCCATCTGCTGTTACCACACCATAAAGCCATCGAATTGGATCACTCAAAGCCCTTTGTTCACCTAGGTATTAAATTCCATGTCGGAGCCTTGTACACGTTAGATATTCCAGACTGTCCACACCCCAGCCTAGACAGTGTTAACCCTATCGATCTCGTCCATTTACTGGGCAACCCAAATGCCGATACCATGTCGCTCATTAACCTCGCTCAAACCGACTTTGAGGCCTGCTGTCAGCAGTTAGATGATTTGCTGCTTCCTTGGCTATCGACAGCTAAAACGGATAGGCACAGCGAACTCACACGCAAGGTGTTGAGTGTGCTTGGCTCGACACCGATTGCAGAGCTTGATGACAAGTTGTTTTGCTCGCAAAGAACATTGGAAAGAAGCTTCAACAAGGTAACAGGGCTGACATTAAAACAATGCCAATCGATGAACAAACTCGAAGCGATGTTGGAATACTTGTATAAGCGAAATTTGGATGACATCGACTGGATGGACGTCGCCTTTCAATTTGGGTTTAGCGACCAACCGCACCTGATTCGTTACCTAAAGAAAACCATCGGTCTAACACCCAATACTTACGCCAAACAAGGGGGATTAACCATAGATGTGTATGGTGGAGTGAGAGCGGACTAACCCACCCTTTCTCTATAACAAAGGTTCTGTTTATAACGTACACCTCTGCCTTTTGTGTCCCATTAGTAGCAAGTTTTATTGAGTTTAGATTTGCGACTAAATATACTGGGGACATCATCAGACGGAGGACAAAAATGAATAATAAAAACAAACATATAGTTTTAATTCATGGTCTATATATGCCTGCGTTGATCATGCAATATCTGGATAGAAACTTCAAAAAACGCGGCTTTACAACCCACAAATTTGCCTACAACTCTCTGCGTTTTCCTTCAGCAGCCAAACGCCTCAATCGCTTCGTGAATGCTCGCTTTAATGAGTACGATGAGGTCTATTTCTTCGGTCACTCACTCGGTGGCTTGCTCATTCGTCACTACTTTAAGTTTTATCAGCCCAATTTTGCCGACACCTGCATTATTACAGCAGGCACGCCGCACAATGGGGCAACCATCGCCAAAACACTTTCGAATCATGGGCTTGGGTTTATATTTGGTTCGAGCAAAATGATCTTAAGCGATGGCTTGGGTGACTACGATATTGATGTGCCGATTGGCGTGATTACAGGTACCTACGACGCCGGAGTAGGACGCATTGTATTGGGAAGAAATCCGGGCGATGGCACAGTCACACTCGAAGACGCCAACCTGAGAGGAGCAACGGATACTTACGCCCTCAAACTCAACCACACGGCGCTTGTCTACTCCAAAGAAGTCGTAACACTGTCGGCTCAGTTCATCGAACACAGAGCTTTTAAGGACGCTTCATAGCTTATTTACGTTAGCTTTTGCGCGTTGACTCCTGTATCGAGCTCTTGTTCTCTTATTTGTGATAGATAAAAACAAAAATACCACTCTACGATGAGAGTGGTATTCAAAAATTCATTGCTGGAAATGAATGCTTGTTACAGACGATTCACTCGCGTTGGTAGGAACACCTCACCCAACATGCATCGCACCGAACCACCACCAATGTCTTCAATCGTTTTCACGTTAAATGGCAGCAGTTTTCCATGTGTCGATAGCTGAGCTAACTGAGCTGGAGAAAACGCATCGTAAGCCGATTGAGACATCGCGATCACCTTGTCGCCATTCACGGTTTCAAGCTGCAGGATGTTGCCACAGAAACGGTTCATCTGATCAATTGAGATAGAGATAACCTGCTTATCTTTAGCAAGCGACTTCACCACAAAGCGGCGTTCAAACTCAGGAATCACTTCATCACAGATCACGCAGAAATTATCGCCAATCGCCATCATCACATTGGTATGGTAAATCGGCTGGCCAGACGGTAATGCCGTTTGGAACGAGACCACGCGAGAATAACCAATGCGCTTCGCATAATCTTCCAATACTTCGCGGTCACAACGTTGAGAAAGCGCAGCATAGATGGTCTTGTTGATATGGTCGATAACCATCACGCCCGTACTCTCTAGATAAGAACCTTGCGCGATGTAAGACTCTAGAGACTCGCTGTGGTTAACAATGCGACCCGACGCTTCTAACGCTTCAATAAGAGCATTTGGCTTAACTTCATTTTGACGGTTTTCACACGCCATAGGGAAAGTAAATAAGCTTCCATCACTGCAGGTACTGAACCAGTTGTTAGGGAATACAGCATCCGGAGTTTCAACGCCCAATTCAGGGTAATCAAACTCTACAACTTGCACTCCTTCTTTACGCAACGAAGCGACCATGGCCTTAAATTCGGCCATCGTTTCTACCTTCACCTCAGCTTCGGTCAGATTCACTCTGTGCTGAAATTCGTTATCACGTGCTGTTTCTTCGTTAAATTTAAACTCTTTTGGCGGCACCATAACAACGCAATTGGCGTTTTGAACATTAGTAATATGAAGTGATTTTTTGTGTAGGTTTAACATTTCGACCGTCCCTATCTTTTATTTACTTCAGAATTGTAAACAACTTGTTACGACAAGATTCACTGAAAAGAATAATGATTTGAATATTTATCCCAAACAATTACTGCAGATCTTAGATTAATCGGTAATTTTTACTGCAAGATAACAGCACATCAGAAAGAACCAACTGTATGCATATTCGTTAAGTCACTTTATGGATAAATATTCTGATTCCATTTTCTCGCCTATCACGAGTTTTGATTACAATTTAATCCATTTAACGTTAGGATTATCACCGTTGCATAACAATCAATTACGTTTGAAATAAGCTTAACTTTTCCTGTCTAATTCAATCTAAAATAAGCGTCATGAAAGATTTTCTTTGGACCTTTCCTGCATCGCTTAGACAAAGTTTTAGTATTTTAAAGCCAAGTGCCTAAATAAGCGCTAGAACAAAATCCATCGAATGACTTAATACTGATAAGAACCCATGGGCGTTTATATAATTTCAAACTAAGACAGTTAAATTTCAAATCAAGACCATAAAAACAAAGCTGCACCAACGATGCAGTCGCTTATAGATGCACTAGTTTATAAAGGGAAATCTATGTACAAGAAATTTGAAGGCTTTACTGAAGCCTTTCCAAAGGGAGAGCCGATACAACCTCCTACGGGCATACTGGCATTCTGCCGCCATTACACTCGAGGTTTCGAAAAACCGTTGATCTTGCTCGGGTTGATGAGCATGACCATCGCGATCATCGAAGTCGCGCTGTTCGGTTACATGGGGCAGTTGGTCGACTGGCTATCAACAAGCAACCCAGACACTTTCTTAGCAGACAACGAATCGACATTGATGGGGCTCGGTATTCTGCTGTTGGTTGTGATGCCAATCTTGATCAGTGTTTACTCGCTATTGCTTCACCAAACTTTGCTGGGCAACTACCCAATGTCGATTCGTTGGTTAGCGCACCGCTACCTTTTGAAGCAAAGCCTGTCCTTTTATCAAGATGACTTCGCCGGACGTGTCGCGACTAAAGTGATGCAAACCTCGCTCGCGGTGCGCGAAACTGTGACCAAAATGGTCGATGTGTTTGTCTACGTGACGGTTTACTTCACGGCGATGCTGTTCATGCTTGCTGAATCAGATTGGCGCTTGATGGCTCCGATGCTGATTTGGCTCTTCGTTTACATCGGTATCCAACTGCACTTCGTGCCAAAGCTAAAAGACGTGTCTTCCGAACAAGCGGATGCTCGTTCACTGATGACGGGTCGTATTGTTGATAGCTACACCAACATCGCAACGGTCAAACTGTTCTCACACAGTAAAAGAGAAACCGAATACGCCGAAGAAGGCATGGAAGGCTTCTTAGATACGGTTCATCGCCAAATGCGCTTGGTTACTGGCTTCAACATCTGCGTTGAATTCGCTAACTATCTATTGGTGTTCAGCATTGCGGGCATCTCTATCTACCTATGGTTAGACAACGCAATCACCGTGGGTGCGATTGCGATTGCGGTCAGCTTGGCTCTGCGTATTAACGGCATGTCGAAATGGATCATGTGGGAAATCGGTGGTCTGTTTGAAAACCTTGGTACCGTGATTGACGGCATTAAAACTCTATCTAAGCCTATCGCTATCGAAGACAAGAAAGACGCGAAGCCTCTGGACGTTCCACAAGGCGGTATCCACTTCGACAATGTAAGCTTTAACTACGGCGAGAATAAGGGAGTGATTAACAACCTAAACCTCAACATCAAACCGGGTGAAAAAGTGGGCTTGGTAGGCCGTTCAGGTGCAGGTAAATCGACCCTAGTTAACTTACTGCTGCGTTTCCACGATGTAGAAAGTGGTCGCATCCTGATTGATGACCAAGAGATCTCGAGCGTTACTCAAGATTCTCTGCGTAGCAACATAGGTATGGTGACCCAAGATACCTCACTGTTGCACCGTTCGATCAAAGACAACATTCTTTACGGTCGACCAGAGGCATCAGACGAAGAGGTATACGCGGCGACTAAACAAGCGCACGCGCATGAGTTTATCGAAACGCTAACCGACCCGTTTGGCAACGTTGGTTACGATGCTCAAGTGGGTGAACGTGGCGTTAAGCTTTCTGGTGGTCAGCGTCAACGTGTGGCTATCTCACGCGTTCTTCTGAAAAATGCTCCATTACTTGTTCTCGATGAAGCAACTTCTGCACTCGATTCTGAGGTAGAGGCAGCGATTCAAGAGAGCTTAATTGAGCTAATGGAAGGCAAAACGGTTATTGCGATTGCACACCGCCTGTCGACCATTGCAGCGATGGATCGCCTGATCGTGCTCGACCAAGGCAATATCGTAGAAGAAGGCACGCACCAAGAGCTGATTAACCAGAATGGTATTTATGCGCAGCTATGGAATCACCAAACCGGTGGCTTCATTGCCGATGACCTTGAGCAAGCTACAAGCGCTTAATTTTTGTGCTACTTTAAAAGTGCGGCGTGATTCACACCAATTTGTTTATTAGCGGTAAATTACACGTGGCAGAATGTTATGTCGTAATTATATAATGACATTAACACCAAAGACGCCTCGCTTGCGCGTTCTGGAATAAGGCTAGACTTCGGGGGGAGGCTAGCCTTTTTTATGCCTGCTATTTGGTGCTCTTTGCTACCTGTCCAATAAACTTCATCGATCCTTTTGTTTTTTTCTTGGCGTTTTTTTCTTAAAATGCGCGCAATATTCTTTCTAGAGATCAACCATGAACAAAAGTGTCTTAACTAACGTTATTGCGTTAGCACTGCTTGCTGGCGGCTATGCGACAGCAAACCAATACTTGCTTTACGCAGGCCTATTCGCATTTTCTGGTGCCATCACCAACTGGCTTGCGATTCACATGTTGTTCGAGAAAGTACCCGGCCTATACGGTTCTGGCGTGATTCCAGCGCGCTTTGAAGAGTTCAAGGCAGCCATCAAGCAACTGATGATGGAGCAATTCTTTACAGAAAGTAACATCGATCGCTTCCTAAGCAGCGAGATGACAGGAAAGTCGCTCAATCTAGAGCCTGTGATTCAGAAGATCGACTTTAACCCTGCATTCGACTCACTGGTGCATGTTATCGAGAACTCTCAGTTTGGCGGTATGTTGGCAATGTTTGGTGGCACAGAAGCACTAGAGCCAATGAAAGCGCCGTTTGTTGAGAAGATGCAAGAATCAGTGATTGAAATCAGCAAGAGTGACTCTGTAAAAAATGCCATCAAAGACGAGCTAGAATCACCTGCGATGATGGATGAAATCAAAGAGAACATTGAGGCGATCATCGATCAGCGCTTGAATGAACTGACACCTAAGCTGGTTAAAGAGATGGTTCAGACCATGATCAAGAAACACCTTGGTTGGTTGGTCGTTTGGGGCGGTGTATTCGGTGGTGTGATTGGCTTAATCTCTGCGGCCATTACGCTGTAAGCCGAACAAATTTATCGGATTACCTTTATCTGACGCTCAACAACAAATGGAAGCTTATTAGCTTCCATTTTTTTATATCTAAATCACCTTGGTAAGGCGAAAGCAGGCCACTATTTTAGAGTTGCCAACAACTCAGGGTTCACACCAAAGCCCTTTTTATGCTCTTCAATCACCACTTCACTGCGTGTCTGAATCACACCAGGTAGAGTACCCAACTTCGTTGCCATAAACGCTTGGTACGCCTTCATGTCTTTCACTCGAACCTTGATCATGGTGTCAAAGTCACCCGACAGTGAGTAGCACTCTTCCACCTCAGGCATCATTTCTACCGCTTGGGCAAATTTGTCGAAGATCGAAAAGCTAGTCTGATCGAGACGAATATGGATAAAGACTTGAACATCGAGTCCCAGCTTTTCTGAACAAAGCTCAGCATGATAGCCCGTGATGTAGCCCTCTTTCTCCAATCGCTTGAGTCTATCAGAGCAAGGTGACGTCGTAAGGTTGACCTGTTTTGCCAGTTCAACCACAGGTAAACGCCCTTTCATATGCAGAATTCTTAGTATCTCTTTATCGATACGATCGAGCTGATGCTGAGACATAACATTCCTTAAACATTCTAAATTCCGCTCAGTATATTCCATACCAACAGCAATCGAAGAAAACCTCGCTCACACATTTAAAAACTAAATGTGCAGATGATATTCACACCAAATATAAATACATACAAATAGATAACAACCCTTATAAATCAAACTCTGGTTATTAACAAATTATTATAGAAATGACCTGATTAACAAATAAGTTGAGCCGGAAACGAAAGAAAGCATATAGGCCAAAGTGAATAATAGAATTATCAAAGAGAAAGGATGACTCTATTATGAAAACGCAAGAACTCGCATATAAACCTTACGGTATTGGTTCATGGACACACGTAACGGTATCAAAAGATGTTGCTCAGGCACTAGCAAATGAGTACTCAAACTATGGTTGGGATGTGAAGATTGATGGCGACGCCATTGATGCCGAGCTAGCACTCAAAGCCGCATAGAAACGCAAAAACCTCCTAAAACGGAGGTTTTTTGATCTAAGTTAGTGAGCGCTTACTGTAAGTTAAGCTAAACCAACTTGGGGTACAGTACTTCCTGTTTCGCAACGGCAGTTACACGTGCGGCAGAAGTGCTGAGTTTCCATATCGTAATACAGATTTCCACTAAATAGCTTTGATGTCCATTGCATCATACGGCCAGAAGTTGTCACGGGCTCTGACTCACAACGTTTCATTATAGACTTATGTAGTGTTGTTTTTTTACATCCTTTGCAATAGAGATCTGGCATACCTTTGTCCTATAGGTCTTTAGTGGTTACTGACAATTGACACATCATGTCCAATTCAGTTCAACAATTCACCGAGCTAATCACAAAAGTGAGCGCCAAGTTCAAAAAATAGCCATTTTTCTGTTTCATTTTTTGACATCAAACGCCATAAAGGTCCAACCTCTTCCATGCAATTTCTCTCGTTCACTCAGTTTCAATTTACATTGTAAAACCCTATAACGACAGTACCTCTCTCATGCTAGCCACTAAATTAAGCAATAAAAAAGCGGCACTTCCTCGATGAAAGTACCGCTTAAATAAGTCATATTTGCTTCAACTTCACTTAGGTTTAGAAGCCAAATTTACCATTGTCATTTTTCCACTCTGAGCGCGCAGGAATGGTTTCGATGGTGTCCCAGTGCTCAACGATCTTGCCGTTATCAACACGGAACAGGTCATAAAAAGCAACGTGGTTATTCATGAATTGGCCTTCACTGATCGACAACACAAAGTTACCTTGACCCAAGATCTTATGGTTAGCGGTATAAACCATCGGCATGCCCGCTTCCGCTAACGCCCCCAAAGCTTCACCCAAACCGCTCAGGCCATCGGCTACACCTGGGTTGTGCTGTAAATAAGCACTATCTTCATTGTCGATATAGTTATTAATCTTCGCCATATCACCACCGATCAAGATGTCTTTTACAAAACCATCGATAAGCTGTTTATTATGATCCGTTTTCTCTAGGTCTACGACTTTAGTCGCACCATCTAATTGAGTTCGTCCACTTGCGTTTGGCTTGGCAATTTCTTGCAGGTTGTCCCAATGCTCAACTATCTGTCCCTCTTCAAAACGGAACACGTCAAAGCCGACTTTAGGGCCGAAGAAGTTGTATTCAGTGTGTGTTACTACGAAATCACCGTCTTGAAATGAGCGTTTCACTTGCGCTTTCGCTGAACCTTCTGGAAGCATTTGTAATACTTCACCAAAGCCCGCTAAGCCATCACCTACCGCTAGGTTATGTTGAATGTACTTTTCAGGGTTAATGTAGCTCACCGCTTTTGCGTCGCCCGTTTCAATGCTCGAAATGACCGCTACCGCTTTTTCTTGAATAGACAGCTCTTGTGCTGCAACCGTGCCGGTAATCATAGAGGCTGCGAGTACACTTGCCGTGAGTAGTGTTGATTTGAGTTTCGTCGCTTTAGATTCAGCTGCTTTGAATGTTGCTGTTGGGAATGCGTTGGTTATTGTTTTCATTATTGAGTCCTCTCGTTGGCTTGGAAACTATATTAGTCAACGAAAGAGGCTCACGGCAGAGTGGATTTAGGCAGAAAAATGGTAGATATCGAACCTTAGATGATTCGTGTCGACCTGCTAGCTATTCAGAGAGTGAAGGCTTGGAATACTTCTTTTGAAACTCACCCGGCGTCATCTGAGTATGATTTTTAAAGTACTTAACGAAATTACTGGCGTCTTCAAACCCAAAATCCAACGCCATTTTCTGAGACGTAATATTGGTTACCACCAGCTGACGCTTCATTTCTAAAACGGTAAAAGAGTCGATGATCTGCTTGGCAGTTAACCCCGTTGCGACTTTGCACACTTGGTTCAACGTCTTGTAGGTGGTGTTAATTTGATTGGCGTACCAGTTTGCATCGCGCACGCGCAGGTAGTTGTTTTGAAGAAGCTCAAAGTAGCGGGCAAACTTAATGTTCTGTTGCAAGCTCAAGGCGTCTTGCTTCACTTCTGGTCGCAGGCGATGAAGAATCAGGGCTAGTGCTGAGAACAAGTACATCACAATCAAGGGATCGGATTCTGACTGTTTTAGTTCCGTCATAATTTGCTGTATGAGACTTCGCGTCCGATCTTGGTGGGACTCGTCTAGTGACAACAGTGCCGAGTGCGCCTTGTTCAAATGAGTGGGCGTGTAGTTTGGTAACTTCATATTAGCGTGAACGCTGTCTAAGAACGCTTGAGTAAACAAAACCGCAGTGCCTTGTGGCTTGTTACTAAAATCAAAGGCGTGCACCTGCTCTCTTTGAATGAACAACACGCTCCCTTGGTTAAAAGGGTAGTCCTCAAAGTCGACCATGTGCGTGCCTGAGCCTTGCTCGATAAACAGAATCAGGAAGAAGCTGACACGATGTGGCAATTGAGGATCGTGGTTAATATTGCTTTCTGAATAGAGCCGAGACAAGGGCACCAACTCCAGCTCAGCTTGCGCCGTTTTCTCATGGTTAAAGCCAATGCTCGGGATTACTTGAGGCACTATTAACTTCCTATTCATTTACTCAACTGCTCTTAGCAAGAGTAATGTATCGCAATGGGAACGGAAATGCTCTGAGCCTAGAAGTATGACTTAGCCAGCGTCACCAACAAGGTAAACATGCTCAATACACTCAACTTGCCAGGCGCAACAAAAGGTCAAAACGTCAAAGCATTTAGATATAGGCAAAAAAATAGAGCCACCGAAGTGACTCTATTATGTTTAGCTCATGTTCTTTGCTAATTCACATCTGTTTTACAATGTAAATTAGTCTAGCTCAACGAGGTTCTTCTCGAACTCAGCGTGTTGCTTCTTAACTTCGTCTTCAGGCTCGCCCGTAATTAGACTCACGATAACGATAGAAAGAGTCGATAGGATGATTCCCGGTACGATTTCGTACACATCGAACCAACCGCCCGTGAACTGTTTCCAAAGTACAATCGTCACACCACCAACCACGATACCCGCTAGAGCGCCGTTACGGTTCATACGAGACCAGTACAGGCTCAATACGATAGCTGGGCCGAATGCAGCACCAAAACCAGCCCATGCGTAAGACACAAGGCCAAGTACTGAACTGTCTGGCGTCATCGCGAGTACAAGTGCAATCAGAGAGATTAGGATAACCGCGAAACGGCCTACACGAACAATCTCTTCTGACGTAGCGTCTTTCTTCAGAACTTGCTTATACAGATCTTCTGCCATTGCGGATGAAGAAACAAGAAGTTGTGAATCCGCAGTACTCATGATTGCCGCTAGGATTGCCGCCAGTAGGATACCTGCGATTACTGGGTGGAACATCGCGTTCACAAGAAGCATGAAGATCTTCTCGCCATCGTCTAGCTTAGGTGCACCAGAGTTAGTTACGTAGATAAGACCAACAAGACCAACCAGCATTGCACCAATCATAGACAGTGCAGTCCATACCACGGCGATACGACGCGCGGTTGTTAGGTCTTTATTGCTACGCGTTGCTTTGAAACGAGCAAGGATGTGTGGCTGACCGAAGTAACCTAGACCCCATGCCGCTAGCGAGATGATCGCGATAGCAGAAAGAGGCTCACCTTTCGCATCATTCCATAGCGTGAGTAGCTCTGGGTTGATGTTGTGAAGGTCAGTCGATAGCTGGCCAAGGCCGCCGTTCATTGCTGCGATTGGTACAATCAATAGCGCAGCAGACATTAGCAGGCCTTGAACTAAGTCAGTCCAAGATACCGCTAGGAAACCACCAAACAGGGTGTACGAAACCACACATACGGTACCGATGATTACCGCCGTTGTGTAATCTAGGCCGAATACCGTTTCAAACAATTTACCACCTGCTACCAAGCCTGAGCTTGTGTAGAAAAGGAAGAATAAAAGGATAAAGAAAGCAGAAATTGTTTGGATCAGCTTAGAGTTATCGTTGAAGCGACGAGATAGGAACTCAGGCAGCGTCAGTGATTCAGTTGTAATACTGTAAGTACGTAGGCGTTTAGCACTGATTAACCAGTTTGCCCAAGTACCAACCAGTAGGCCACCAGCAAGCCAGAATGCCTCAAAGCCAGCAGCGTAAGCGTAACCAGGCAGGCCAAGTAGCAACCAACCACTCATGTCTGATGCACCAGCAGAAAGTGCAGCAGGCCATGGGCCTAACGAACGACCACCTAGGAAGTAGTCAGTTGAGTTAGATGTACGTTTGTAAGCAATAACACCGATCGCTAGCATCATAATTAGATACGCAATGAACGTCGTCGTTATTGCAAAACTGTTTTCTATCATTTGATAGTCCTCATTTTGTAGAAAGCCTTCCATGCCTAGTTCAATGCAAGGCACTTACCGTAAAGGCAAGCAAATGCATTGAGTTAGGTATTCAGGCTCTAAAGCACTATGGGGTAAATCCAAAAATGGAAAAACCAACAATGGAGAAACCAAAAGTGCTTAGAGCCAATTTTACTGAAGGTTAGTGAGCTTCGCTTCCAAGTTCGAGCAAGGTCGCGTTACCGCCCACGGCTGTTATATTTATAGTTCGCGTACGCTCGGTAATGAAGCGCAGCGATAGGTGTGGATCATTAGCAACATTCATTGTCGCCAGATCCGTTTCAGCCACTAAACCGACGATTGCACCGTCACGCTTAGCAAGCTGTAAATTGATAGCTTGTGCCGTTTGTGAATTACCCACGTAACCTGCACTTCGTACATCGCAAGACAGCAGCTGTTGAGCAGCGTCGTACGATGAAACCTGTACCAGGTTGGTTGGTAGATTCGCTTGTTTTGCAGCATCAGCAATTAAGGTGTTGAACTGCACGTCATCACTGCACAATTGAACGCTGTTACCTGCTAATAGTGCTGCAGTAATCATCGCCGTTGCAGTTTGCAGTGCCGGCAGCTTCTCTTCGCAATCATCAACAATCACCAAAGCCACACCGCGGCCAGCGGCATACAGCTCATTAGTTTCGCCCGTAGGACCCGCCATTAGGTGATGTTCAGAAAGCAGCGCTGAGGCTTGCTCTAGATGATAAGTCGCCACCGCTGCCAAAGGCGCAGATTGGCTTTCGATCTCTGATTTAAATGAAAGTACCTGAGCACTCTTATGATCAAAGTCGGTAAGATTCCATTGTTCCCACGCTAACAAAGCATCAGAAAAACCTGTCACTTGATGAACCATGATACTGCTCCTTATGCCTTGTCTTGTGATTGAGAAAAATGAACATCAGTAAAGCGGTATAGGTAGTGAGGACCACCCGCTTTAGGGCCAGTACCCGACAAACCTTGACCGCCGAATGGTTGAACACCAACAACAGCGCCCACTTGGTCACGGTTGATGTAGCAGTTACCCACACGAATGTGTTTCTCGATCCAACGGTAAGTTGTTTCGTTACGGCTGTGGATACCCATAGTTAGGCCAAAACCAGTTTGGTTAATTTGGTCTACTACTTGTGTTAACTCACTCGCTTTGAAGCGAACAATGTGTAGCACTGGGCCAAACTGTTCTTCTTTCAAGCAGCTGATGTCATCAATTTCAAAAGCACTTGGTGGAACAAAGTCACCATGTTCACAATCCGTACCTAGAGAAAGTTGAGCCACCTTCTTCTGGGTATTGGTCATGTTTTCTAAGTGTGCCAACAACTTCTGTTTCGCGTTTTGGTCGATCACAGGGCCAACATCGGTTTGATGAAGATGTGGAATGCCAACACTCAGCTCATCCATTGCACCGTGAATCAATGCAATCACACGGTCTGCGATGTCTTCTTGGATGTAAAGCACACGTAGTGCAGAACAACGTTGACCTGCAGAAGCGAATGCCGAACGAATAACATCACGGACTACCTGTTCAGGCAGTGCGGTACTGTCGACGATCATCGCATTCTGACCACCGGTTTCCGCGATAAACGGAACAGGCTTAGCGTTACGACTCGCCAATGACACGTTGATACGTTGTGCTGTTGGTGTTGAACCCGTAAAGGCAACGCCAGCAATTGCATCATGACTGGTGAGTGCACTACCGATCTCAGCGCCACGACCCGGTAGTAACTGAATCGTGCCAGCAGGGAAACCCGCTTCATTCATCAGTTCCACTGCGCGAGCTGCAATTAAGCTTGTTTGCTCGGCAGGCTTAGCCACAACCGTGTTACCCGCAACCAAAGCTGCTGTAATTTGGCCAAGGAAGATTGCGAGAGGGAAGTTCCAAGGGCTAATACAAACGAACACACCACGACCTTGTCGAGAAGCAATTCGGGTTTGGCCATCAAAACCTTTTAGTTCGAAACCTTGTAGGTTATCCGCTTGTTTTGCGTAGTAACGACAGAAGTCGACTGCTTCACGCACTTCATCAACACTATCGTGAATCGTCTTACCCGCTTCTTGATGACAAATCGCCACCAGCTCAGCAAGGTTGTCTTCCATCAGGTCAGCCAGCTTCTCAAGCGCAGCCGCTTTGGTTTCTACCGATGTTGCGTTCCAATCAGCGAATGCTGCATCTGCGCCAGTGATCGCTGCGGAAACATGATCAAGGTTAGCGAAAGCCACCTGACCGACATTAATTCGACGATCATAAGGTGCAGTCACCTGCTCAACATTCTGATCAGCCTTGATCATGCTTTCGGCAAGAGATTCACCGTTGATCACTGGGCCAGCAGTCCATTGATTGTTTAAGAAGCCTTTTACTTGCTCTTCAAACTGATGCGCTTCGCTTTCGATATCAATGTTCACACCGTATGAGTTCTTACGCTCAGGGAATACCGCTGGCGGCAGAGGAATCTTAGTGTTGTTCAATGTATCGAACGCCAGAAGCATATCGACTGGGTGTTGAGTCAGTTCTGCCACTGGGCAACGTGCATCAACTAGACGGTGTACAAACGAGCTGTTGGCGCCGTTTTCTAGCAAGCGACGTACTAGGTATGGCAGTAAGTCTTTATGGCTACCAACCGGTGCGTAAATACGTACTGACTGTTGGTAAGCTTCCATCGCATGGTTGTAAAGTGAGTCACCCATGCCGTGTAAGCGTTGGAATTCAAAGTCTTTATGCTCGGTCATTACGGCAATAGCAGAAACCGTGTGAGCATTGTGGCTCGCGAACTGCGGGAAGATATTGCCACGAACGCTAGGGCTCAGTAGGTAACGTGCACACGCAAGGTAAGCCACATCTGTCGCTTCTTTGCGCGTGTAAACTGGGTAATCAGTAAAGCCCGCTTGTTGCGACCATTTGATTTCGCTGTCCCAGTACGCACCCTTCACTAGGCGAAGCGGGATCAAATCACCCTGCTCTTTCGCTAGGCGGTTTAGCCATACAAGAACCGGCAGTGCACGCTTTGAGTAAGCTTGAATAACCAGACCAAATTTACCCCAACCTTTTACAAGATCAGTGCGGTACAGTTTTTCGAATAATTTAAGAGAAAGCTCTAGGCGATCCGCTTCTTCAGCATCGATCGTAATTGCAACATCAAGCTCTACTGCGCGGCGCAATAGCTGCTCTAACGTGTCGCAAAGTTCTGTCAATACGCGGTCTTCGTTCGCCACTTCATAACGTGGGTGAAGCGCAGAAAGCTTGATAGAAACAGACGGTGCTGGGCTAGATTTTGAAGAGACGTATGTGTCTCGACCTACGGCTTCAATCGCCATTAGGTAATCTTTGAAGTATTTGTTTGCATCAGCAGTGGTCAGTGCCGCTTCACCTAGCATGTCATACGAGTAGGTAAAACCTTTATCACGCATAGACTTACCGTTCTTTTGCGCTTCAGCAATGCTGCGGCCAAGAACGAATTGATGACCCATGACCTTCATTGCTTGGTGCATCGCTTTACGAATTACCGGCTCAGAAAGCTTGTTCACTAAGCGGTTAACCGCTTGACCTGCACTCTGCTCTTTAGATGAAAGCCCAACTACCTTACCCGTTAGCATTAATCCCCAAGTGGATGCGTTAACAAACACTGAGTCAGAATTCTTTAGGTGAGATTTCCAATCCGCAACGCTGAGTTTGTCGCGAATCAATGCATCAGCCGTTGCTGAATCAGGAATACGCATCAAGGCTTCCGCCAGACACATCAGCAAGATGCCCTCTTGAGTATCTAAGCTGTATTCAAGCAACAGTGCATCGATCATCTGGATAGAAGTCTTATCCGCACGGATAGCTTCGATCAATGAGGTCGTTTTCTCTGAAATTTGCTGCTTTTCTGACTCAGAAGGGGTAGCTAGCGGCAGAAGTTGCTCTAGCCATTGGGTTTCATCCACCATATATAATGGTGAGATAAGCGACCATAGATCAGTAAGCGACTGCTCATTGAATTCTGGCTTTAACACATCAGTAGCTGTAAACATGCGTTTTCCTTAATCTCACACCCGGAATTAGCCCGGGATCTCTACAATGGCTGCAGTGTATTTAGAGTATATAAGGATTACTTGTCAAAAACTCCGAGTTTTTTGCTAAAAACTCGCTTTATTAACAAAACAAACACAACGTCACATATGAAACTTTAAAATAATATGCCGTTTTGTTTCACTATTTAACAGAAATTTTCTTTTTGTATTGGGATGGAGACATGCCTTGAAGGCGTGAAAAGGTGTGAGTAAAAGAGGATTGACCGGAGAAACCCGCCAGCTCAGCGACCTGACCAAGGCTAAGATTACCTTGTTCAATTAAGCGGCGAGAACGATCGATACGCTTACCTAGAACATACTGGTGAGGGGTAATGCCCATTTGCTCTTTGAACAGCATATGGAACTGGCTTTCTCCCAAGAACACGCTGCCCGCAAGCTGAGCGACGGAGATCTTATTCGCGAGGTGTTGTTCGATGTAGCGATCCAATGCTTCAAGATCGAAACGCGAGTCTTTAATTGAGGTTTCAAATGCCGAAATGTGCCTTTGCATCAGAGCGATCACCGTGTCATTACAGGCACGGCTTAACAATAGATCATCCGGGCTCGCCTGCATTTCTTGCACCAACATATGGATAAGCTTTTGAATTTGCGCGTCTAATTGAAAGTAGACGTTCGATGATTCTAACTGGTTAATCTTCTCTAACATTAGAGGGTCATCATCGGTTGGCACTGGCATGTTAAGCACTAGGATATCCGACTGACCGACCACCCCACCGAAAGCATGATCAGAGCTCGCCGTTACCACACAACCTTGACCCGGCCCGATAAGATTACCTTTACCGCAAACTTCAAATTCTGCCTGACCTTTTAAACCAATCACGACCTGCGAATAGTGGTGATCGTGACAATCCATATGCGAAGGCAAAGTAATGATCTCCGCAGGACGAGGGCCAGTAAGGCCTAGCGGGGACAAGTCTAGGTTTGGAAAGGGTAAAGGTTTTGGCATGACAGCAAAATACTCAGATCGACATAGTAAGAATAATACTCTGAAATCCGCATAAGATGAATTTGTAAATGATCATGAGAGTCATTTCCTCGCTTTAAACAGAAGATCATTACCACGATCGTCTTGATCATGCCTCCGGAAAGATGATCAAGAGTGTACAAACTACGGGCATTGTAAAACCAATCGTTCCGGCGAGTTTAGAGGCTTCACAAGCAATCACACAAGCACGAAAAACCATGTGGTCAATAAATGCTTCTTCACGCCAACATAATGAATAAATTTTCTTATATAGCTCAAATAATTGGCTATAAACCTGTAAAAAGTGTATCCGAAGTACCGAAACTTGGCTTTTGAGTAGATTGGATAGCAATAAAACGGTATAAAGACGGGTACTGTGTTAATTGCTAATAACTAGTGACTCACAACTAGGAAGTAGACACTTTATTAACGAGCCAATTTTCAATCTACAAGTTGCAGGGACCTATGACTAACTTTCGAATTTCAGCGCTTTTACTTGCGCTATCCCCACTTTGGGTATCTGCATCGGTATCCGCTGAAGAACTGAATCAAGTCGATCCCGTTTCAGCTATCGATGCAAAGCTAACAGAGAAAAACTCAGATATTGAGCGTATTTCAGCAACCAAAGTATCGGCGACTGAGAACCTAAAACAACTACAAAACAAAAACAGTAAGTTGTTGCGCGAAGGTGAAGAACTTAAGGCAAAACGTAACAGAGCCAAGTCTGTTCTCGACAAACAGTACAGTCGCTTGCTTGAAGATCCAGAAACGGATTTAGTCTCTTTCCAGAAAAGTTACCAAGATGCTTGGGCTGCGGTTAAAGAGAATCAATCGTCTCAGCTAGATAACGAACAAGCGATCAACGAGAGCGAAATTCACCTTTCTCAAATCAAGCAAAAGCAAGCTCGCCTGAATAATGAGCTGGCAAACTTGAGAGAGTCAAAAGTTGAAGCTCGCGTAAAACGTATCGCAACAGAACTGCGTGAAAGTGCGGTTCTTGAAACCAGCTACACCACCACATGTTCATCAACAATGACACTGGGTGAGTGTACTGCACAGGGTAAATACCTGACCAATCAAAAAGCCGTACAAACGTTCAAGAGCCAATTACTTGAGCAGCTCACAGAAAGCACACTAGCGAAGCAAAACTTGCAAGGCGTTCAGCTGAATATCCATGTTCAAGACAGCCAAGCGATCAAGAGCGGCTTCTCTGGTAACAACTCTTACTTCATGCAGATGCAAGCTCAACTTCAAGCAAAACCTGAAGCAGTTGCAGCATGTAACCTATTGAATGTTTCTACTCGCTACTGTTTAACAGGCAGTGACGCCGCAGTCGTTAAGAAGAGTGACAAGCAATGGGCTAACGTGACGGTACGTTCTGATCAGTACAACGACTCAGTAACCATCAACGGCATTAAGTATGGCAGCACCCCTCTTGAGGTTGCGCTACCAAGTGGTCGTCACCAAGTAACCATTTCAAAACAAGGTTACGAATCTTATAACCGCACAGTTACCATCAACGGCAGCGACACGATTTGGGTTAAGCTTCTTCCTAGCAAAGAAAGCTAAACACCCTTTCTACATAGAGCTGAGCCGACACAAAACGCTTAGCTCTATATCAGATAGCCGTGCCTATTTCACAAAGCTAAATGAACACTCGCCATTTTGTTGATAGTTATAAACTGTATGATCGTTACAAACTTGTATGGTCGTTATAACCTTGTTTTATCGTTATAAACAGTAGCTGCAGACGAAATGGCGTTCTCGTTTAGAATATTCGATTAACCTAAATTACGATTGAAGTAGCCCATCATGCGCCAAGGTCTTCCTACTCTATTATTTGCACTTGCTCCCTGCTTAATGACGCCAGCTGTTTTTGCTGAGGCAACACCACCAGCGATCGCGTCTTCTGTCACCGACATTGAAAGCTCACTTTTCGAAAAGCATGCCGACTTAACGGCTGTTGAGAAGAAACTGACTGACAAACAAAGTGAAGTCGACAATCAGGCACAGCAAACGGCACGTCTAGCTGAGTTATCAGCTCACGCAGAGCAAACACTCGCAAAAGCAAAAGCCAGCCTAGAGCAAGATTACACGCGTATGATTGATAAGCCCGATTTCGATATCTCGCCCGCTCAAAACCGCTTCCAAGACGCTTGGAAAACCGTAAAAGAGGGCAAGCTTGCGATTTCAGACTCAGAGCAGAAGCAGCAAGGCTTGATGATGGAGCTTGAGGCTATCCAAGCCGAGAAATCCGCGGCAGAAGCTTCAATCGCAAACCTGAACCAAGACAAGCTAAGAGCAAGAGCAGAGCGACTAAGAAACGAGATCACTCAAACGGAAGAGCAAACTGTTAGCTTTACCAACCGCTGCAGCAGCGATATGACACTAGCACAGTGTTCAGACCAAACGGTGACCTTGGCACTTCAAAAAGCGGTAAAACAGTTCCAGCACAGCCTGGTGGACAACGCGACTGAATCGAAAACAGTGAAAGAGCACCTTGCGTCTGCTTCGCTGAACATTCACGTTCTGCAACACAAAGTGAAATCCTCTGGCTTCTCTGAAGATAACCGTTACCGAGCAGTAATTGCAGCAAATCTAGAAACTCGCCCAGATAAGAACACCCCTTGTCGTCTACTTGGTATTCAGTCATCAAACTGTTTCACACAAAGCGAGCAACAAGCCAACGACCAGCAAAAAGAAGTTGCTTGGGTTAACTTAGTGGTGCGTTCAAATCAATACAACGACAATGTTTCTATCAATGGCGTGAACTATGGCAGTACACCGGTTGAGGTGATGTTACCGACAGGCCAACACATGGTCACGATCGAAAAAGAAGGCTACCTTTCTTTCCATCAAGAGCTCAAGATAGCCCGCGATCACAACCTACGAGCTGTATTGCAAGCCAAACAAAATTCATTGAATGTCGGCACCAAGTTTGCCGATCCGATGGGTAACGACATTCAGAGCCCTGAAATGATTGTTGTCGGCTCGGGTCGCTACCTACTGGGTGAAAACAACGCACAACAAGTGACGATCAAACAGCCGTTTGCATTAGCCGCAACACCAACCCGTGTTCAAGACTTCAAAGCATTCGTAAAAAACACAGGCTACCAGACAGACGCTGAGCTGATGAACACCTGCGATACATTCGTCAATGCAGAGATCACAACCGTTTCAGACAAGGACTGGCAGAACCCAGGCTTTAAGCAAGCTGATAACTCACCGGTAGTTTGTGTTAGCCAAAACGATGCCAAAGCGTATACACGTTGGTTATCTAAAAACACCGGCTTCACTTACCGCTTGCCAACACCACAAGAGTGGGAAGCTGCAGCAAGAGCAGGCCAAGACACCAACTTCTGGTGGGGCAATGAATTCCGTTCAGGCAAAGCCAACACAGGTTGGGCGGGTACACCTTGGTCAAACGTTAGCACATCTCCAGTTAAGTCATTCCTACCAACGCCAACAGGCTTCTACGACATGGTGGGTAATGTATGGGAGTGGACAACCGTTCAGAAAGGCCTAGCGAAGGGTGGCGCGTGGAGCTTCTCTCCTGAAGAGGCAAAGGTGTTTAACGAACTGTACGTACCGCCTTCAACGGCAGCGAACTATCTAGGATTCCGAGTAGTACGAGAGCTGTAGGCTCCCAATCACAGGCTCAGAATCCCAAATATTTACTCTAGGTTCTCAATTATCACATTGAGCAGCATTTATAGGGGAATTCCCCCCTTATGCATAAGCACTCCTAGGAGTAGATTCGTCGATAGAGTAGTAAGTCACTCTGGGTATCAAATTGATGCCTCAGTTTAATTTACCTGACCCTCGTAAATTAGACTGAAAATCTTCTACATGTCGACAAGGCATATCTTGTCTTTAGCCAGCCCCTCTTCAGGCTGGCTTTTTTTTGCCTGATTATCACCCTTTATGCCCATCGATTCTCCGTGATTGACACAGTTAATCAACAGTCCGTTTAACTGTCAGTCACCCCTTATTTTTCGTACTCTAATTGCCATTGCAGCGCTATAAGAAACTGATATCATTGCCATACCTCAGCTTACGAGATAAAACCTTGCCAGATCCACTCAACTCCATACATCGTTCTTTATTCGAACAACTTCCAGGCTGCTGGGGCTGCAAAGATACTGACTCGGTCTTCGTGTACGCCAACCTTGCTTACAACCAATTGATTGGCTTAAAACCCAATGAGACTTGTACAGGCTTGACCGACTTCGACATGCCCAGTCAAACCACGGAGTGCGCACAAGATTTCAGGGCTCAAGATAAACATGTGATGGATACACGCAGTACCCTTAAGATTCTCGATATTCACCCCTATCCAGACGGACGCTGGCACGCCCATATCTTTACCAAAACCCCTTGGCTTGATGATGACGACAACGTCCAAGGCACCATCTTCTATGGCCAAGAGCTTACCGATACCGCGATCTTAGAGGTTGGTCATTGGGTTTGTCAGGCCACAGGAACAAAAGGCGATCAGGCATCGCTTGCGGGGTCAGAGCCGCGCGTGTCTAAACTGCAAAAACGGCTGACTTCAAGAGAATCAGAGGTGCTATTCTTACTGCTTTTCGGCAAGAAACCACAGTACATCGCGTCGACGTTAAACATTTCAATCAAAACGGTCGAAGGTCATGTCGCCAGATTGAAACAGAAATTCGATGCACGCAGCAAAAGCCAATTGATTGAGTATGCATTGGATTCAGGATTAGGCTCTGTGATCCCAGAAACTCTGCTCAAAAAACAGATATCTGTTGTTCTACACAGTGATTGATTTACTAATCAGCTGAAAATGCAGACAAAAAAATGCCGTTGATTTGATAAGTCTAATCAACGGCATTTTTGGATCTATTAAGCAGCTAAGCGATCAAGCAGCCTAAGGCGCTAGGCGATCAATATCCCAACTATTGTCTTGGCGAGAGAACAAGAAACGGTCGTGCAAGCGGTGTTCACCACCCTGCCAGAACTCAATGCTATCCACACGTACACGGAAGCCCCCCCAGAAAGAAGGCACAGGAATCTCGCCTTTGGCAAACTTCTGTTTAAGTTCTAGATACTTACCTTCTAAAATCCCACGCGCTGAGATGCGGCTACTCTGCTTACTTGCAATCGCGGCCAATTGGCTCTCTTTTGGACGTGACGAGAAGTACTTCATATTTTCCATAGCCGTCAGCTTTTCAGCCGTGCCCGTAATATGAACTTGTCGCTCAAGTGGATGCCAAGGAAAGTGCAAACTGATTTTGCTGTTGTGCTCAAGCTGGTGCGCTTTACGGCTACCTAAGTTGGTGTAAAAAACGAACCCGTCTTTATCAACATTCTTCAGCAGAACAATTCGTTGGAATGGCTGACCATTTTCATCAACCGTAGCAACTGTCATGGCAGTAGGGTCCGTCAACTTCGCTTCAATGGCTTGCTCTAGCCATAGATTGAATTGCTCAATCGGGTCTGCGGCCAAGTCTTTACGTCTCAATCCACCCTTAGCGTATTCGCGACGAATATCTGTCAGTTCCATTTGGTTGCTCCTTTTAATTTTTTTGTGATTTTGCGCCGTAATCCTTTGAAACACAAGTCTAAGCCATGGTTTTGTCTCACAGAAGGTGCTCTGTGTTAACAAGATCTCGGTACTCTCTCCATCATATTGATAATCTTTATACAAACCGATGACAAGCAGAGATCCGAGTGACCAAAATACTGCCTAACCTAATGACGCCCTTTGTTTTGTTCTCATTGTTATTGGGAGCTGCAGGGCTGACTGCAACCCACTTTATGGCAGTGCAATTCCAAGAAAAAATCGTCACTCAGCAACTCGATGAAGCGGCGAATAAAGCCAATCTACAAATCGATTCTGAACTGGATAAATTCAAACAAATCCCAGATTTGCTCAGCCATGACCCGCGCTTGCTCTCTTATTTTGACTCATCCCCACAAGCAGACAAGATTTCCGCTGCGCAGCTCAATCAATTGCTGTTTGAATGGTCGAATCAAAGCCAAGCCGACACCATCTATATTCACGACCCGAGCGGTACTGTGGTCGCTTCCAGTAATTACCAAAAGCCTCGTACCTTTGTAGGTGAGAACTTCTCGTTTCGTCCCTACTTTGCTTCTGCCATTCAAGGTAACAAGACACAATATGTCGCGCTAGGTGCTCGTTCGAACGTACGCGGTTATTTTCTGTCTTCACCTCTGTATATCGACAAGGAAATTGTTGGCGTTATCACCGTAAAAGTGAGCTTAGAAAATCTCGAAAACATCCTAACCAGCGACGATTTTGAGATCGTAGTACTCGACTCTAACCAAGTGGTCTTTCTATCAAGCCAAGCTCCATGGCTTTACCATTCATTGTTGCCACTAACTCAGCAACAACAAACGGATATCGCACTTCAACGCCAATACGGTCAAAGCGAAATTTCGATCATCGAAGCCTTTCGCTCTTTAAGCTCTCAGTCAGAAGCGGGCAACGCCAATCAATCTAGCAACCTTCAATCCAATGGAATCCGAAAAGAGCTCACCGCCAACCAGTTATTCAAGCTTGGTGCTTTTAATCTTTACCCCGCTACCATCAGCAACAACCAGTACCAAGTTGTCGCACTAAAAGAGACCAGAGCTGAACTTATTAAAATCTTGCAGATCGATGTCATCTTCGTGGTGATTTACAGCTTGGTGATGCTCATCGCTTGGTCGTGGCGCCAGACTTATCTCGCGAAAGTGGCGTTGACCCGACTCAACCAAAACCTAGAGCAAACCGTAGATAAACGTACCCACTACTTGAAGCAATCCAATCAACAGCTGCAACAAACCCTTTTTCAATACCAAGAGTCGCAATCCAAGTTGAAACAGACAGAACAAGAGCTGACACAAACCGCGAAATTAGCGGTACTCGGTGAACTGTCAGCGAGCATTAACCACGAAATCAACCAACCGCTTGCAGCGTTGCGAACCTACAGTGAGAACAGCTTAAAACTGCTTGAAATGGAACGAACCGATTTAGTGAAGAGCAATCTTGAGAAAATGATTGGCCTTAACAACACCATCACCGACATCATCGCGCGACTCAAAGTCTTTACTCGCAAGGTCACTAAACAAGAACATCATGTGGCGAACCTGCATCAAGCGGTCAACAACGCCACCAGTATTCTCAGTGCGCTGATGATCAAGCAAGGCATTACGCTAAGGCTAAGCACGGTGCCAGATGACATCAATATTGCGATTCATCCAACCGAACTCGAGCAAGTACTGGTGAATCTGATTCACAACGCGACTCAAGCGCTGCAACAACATGCTCTTGAACAGAAAATCTTGCAGGAGCAACAAAACCTGGAAAGCGTTGACCAACAGGCTAGCCCACAGATAGGCATCGAATGGCAACTGCATCACAACTCTTGTCAGCTGATCATTTGGGATAACGGAATTGGCATGCCGGATGACAAACTAGAACAGCTATTCGACCCGTTTTTCACCACCAAACCGGAAGGTTTAGGGCTAGGGCTTTCAATATCGAAACGGATTATTGAAGCGTATCACGGCACGATCAGCGCGAACCGGTTAGAGCCTTCAGGCATGGTATTCTCGCTAAGCATCCCGTTATATAACGATAAAGGCTAACACGCCGTTGTTATCGCTGATTAGAAAACGAATTTCACATACAGCTAAGGACTCGACTTTTGCACTCTATGCCTAAACTCTATTTTGTCGACGATGAACCCGCCATTCGAGACTCCGTAGAACAAGCTATGCTCATTGAAGGCATCGATATCGTCTGCTTTCCCAATGCTATTGAGGCATTAAAGAAAATAGATACCACGCAAGCCGGAATTGTCATCACCGATATTCACATGCCGGTAATGGATGGCATTCAATTAACGCAAAAGTTACTGAGCCAAAATCCTCATTTTCAGGTCATCGTGCTGACTGGGCATGGTGACGTGCAAACAGCGGTATCTGCGATGAAAGCCGGCGCTTACGATTTTCTGGAAAAGCCATTTGTGGTCGATGCCCTACTCACTGCCGTTAAAAAAGCCGCAGATAAACTCGCACTGGTTGAAGAGAACAACCTATTACGTAAAGAGTTGGCAATGCAAAATCAGGTGGGGCCAAAACTGATTGGTCAATCGCCATCGATGCAAGCATTACGCCGAGAATTGATCACCCTAGATACCAAAACCAACCCACTTCTATTGTTTGTTGGTGATTTAGGGACGGGGAAAAGGGTCACTGCACAATACACCCATGATTTACACAGTCATCAAACCGCGGAGCTTTGCCCTGTCGCTGCGTTTAATTTGCCACGCAATGACGAAGCGACATTCCATCAGTTTATTTTGCAACTGTTCTTGAAACATCAGGGTGGAACACTCTATATCCATGAAACAGAAGCATTAACTCAAGATCAATGGCAGTGGCTAGCGAATCTAAAACCCACCCTACTTCGTGAAAACTCATGCAAGACCAGTGCAACTTGTATCATTATCGCAACTACAGTAGTTCCTACTACAATTACAGGTGAACTGCGCCGATTCAATTTACTACCCTTGGCGCAAAGAACGGAAGATATTGGCTCTTTGTTTAAACACTTTGCTCGCGGTGCAGCCAGTCGCTATCAGCTGCCGCCACCCGTCATTACAGAAAAAGAGATTCAGCGACTCATTGCAACGCATTGGACGGAGAACATTCGTCAGCTTCGCCAACATGCCGAACTCAGAGTGCTGACTCAAATTAAGCAGCCGTCGCTCGACAGAGATACTAATGAGCAAAATGAACTCGATATGAGCATTGAAGAGCAACAACGGTCGTTAAACCAACGCACCGATAGCTTTGAACAAATTATCTTGATTGAGGCGCTACATCGCCACCAGGGCCGTTTAAAAGAAGTACAACAAGAGCTGCAGGTATCGCGAAAAACACTGTATGACAAACTAAGAAAGCACCAACTCGATAAAACGGATTTCAAGAACCGATAGGTCTTAAAAAATATATAAATTCAAAGATTTAAAGGAACAAAATCTTAACATTTATCAGAAGTAAGAATACACTCAATAGGCTTGCACTTTTATTTAGCGAACAAGGACTGTTATGAGTCAGAAAAATTTCAGCAAATTGAACGAGACCGAGCTTGAGTATGTCGATGATAAAACAGCGGCACTGCTCCTCAATACACCCACCAGTGCGCGTATTATGTTGTGGGTGATCGTTCTGTTTTTTATTGCTGCTATTGGGTGGTCTGCCTGGGCAGAGATCGACAAAGTTACCGTTGGCCAAGGCAAAGTCATCCCTTCCTCTCAGATCCAAGTGGTGCAAAACCTTGAGGGTGGCTTGGTTAAAGAGATCTTAGTTAGAGAAGGCCAAAGCGTTCAAAAAGGTCAACAACTACTATTGATCGATGACACTCGCTTCCGCTCAGACTTCCGCGAACGTGAACAACAAGTTGCCAATTTAACCGCCAATGTATTGATGCTTTCAGCCTCATTAACCAGTGTTGTTATCGACGAAGAGTTTTCTGTAGAAGAGTGGAAAAAAAGTGTGTTGCTTGATTACGGCAAGCTCGCCTTCCCACCTAAGTTCTACGAACTACAACCTCAACTGGTTAATCGCCAAAAAGCAGAATATCGTCAAGATCTCAATAACCTAAAAAACCAACTTTCCGTTTTTGATCAACAAGTTGAACAAAAACAACAAGACCTTATCGAAATTAAAGCGCGTGTCGATAACTTAAGACAGAGTTACCGATTCGCCCGCCAAGAACTGGATATCACCAAGCCGCTTGCCGATGAAGGGGTGGTACCACGAATTGAATTACTTAAACTGCAAAGACAAGTGAACGACACTCGCCGAGAAATGACCTCAAGCGAGCTAAAAATCCCTCTGCTACGTTCAGCCATCAAAGAAGCGATGCTCAGCCGTATTGATGCCGCACTGAACTTCCGCTCCGAACAACAAGAAAAACTCAATCAAGCGCAAGATAAGCTCTCTGCCATGACCGAATCGGCCGTTGGCCTTGAAGACAGAGTAAACCGTACCGTGGTGGTTTCTCCGGTAACTGGCACCGTTAAAACATTGGGTATTAATACTGTCGGCGGGGTTATCCAACCGGGTATGGACATCGTTGAGATTGTACCGACAGAAGACTCTCTATTGGTTGAAGCGAAAATCGCCCCGCAAGATATCGCGTTCCTACGCCCAGAATTGACTGCCATCGTTAAATTCAGTGCCTATGACTTCACTAAATACGGTGGTCTAGAAGGCGTGCTAGAGCACATCAGTGCCGATACCACTCAAGATGAAGAAGGCAACAGCTTTTACATCGTGCGCGTGCGCACCGAAAAACACAATTTTGGACAAAACGAAGAGTTGCCAATCATTCCAGGTATGACCGCCTCTGTCGATATCATCACGGGTAAAAGAACCGTGCTTGAGTACATGTTGAAGCCACTATTAAGCGCTCAAAACAATGCACTGAAAGAGTAAGGACGTTTGATGTTTGATAACGCCTTTCAATACACAGCAAATAGACAAGAGCAGAGGCTATGAAGTCTCGGATTTCGCTATTGCTGCTGGTCCTCACCTCTTTTACCTCTGTGGCGCTCAACAAGAGCGACCAACGGTGGATAGATGCGGTGACCAAAACCTACGGCGATAGAGCCGGAAAGCGAGTGGCAACATGGCGCTCAAATATGACGTCATACGACGGATTAAGTGAAAAAGAGAAGCTCAGGTCGGTGAACCAGTTCTTCAACCAGATGTACTTTGTCGATGACAACATACTGTGGGGAAAGAATGACTACTGGGCAACACCACTGGAATTTTTAGGCAGCAACGCCGGTGATTGTGAAGACTTCACTATCGCAAAATATTTCTCTTTGCTTGAACTGGGCGTCCCAGATAAGAAATTACGATTAGTGTACGTAAAAGCACTGGAACTAAACCAGTTCCACATGGTGTTAGCTTACTACTCAACACCGAGTGCAGAGCCACTAATTTTGGACAACTTAAACCCTGAAATTAAACGTGGTTCCAAACGCCCAGATCTACGACCAATTTACAGTTTCAACGGTAAAAACCTTTGGTTGATCAAGTCGGCAGCAGGCAGCGGCAAGTTGGCAGGGAAATCTTCAAGATTGAGCTTATGGAACGACTTACGTTCACGTGAGCGCTCTCTAAAATTAAACAAACCCATTATCAATTACGATGAGTAGGTACAATGACTTTATATAAACAGCTTGTGGTCGGGATGGTTGCGGTGTTCATACTGCTGATGACGTCAGTTTTTATGATCGAATTCAATACCACCCGTGGATACTTAGAGGAGCAGCAACGCTCTGAGGTAAGTAATACCATTAATACTGTTGGACTGGCTCTCGCCCCTTACCTCGAAGAAAAGGACAAGGTGGCAGTGGAGTCTGTTATCAACGCCCTGTTTGATGGCAGTTCTTACTCAGTCGTTCGATTGATCTTTCTCGATAGCGGTGAAGACATTCTCCGCTCATACCCTGTAAAGCCTACCGGCGTACCAGAGTGGTTTACCAACCTAAACCTGTTCGAGCCTGTTCATGACCGCCGCGTGATCACTAGTGGCTGGATGCAACTGGCCGAAGTCGAGATAGTAAGTCACCCCGGTCCTGCCTACGATCAACTTTGGCAAGCATTCATCCGCTTACTGAGCATCTTTGGCACGATCTTCTTGCTCGGTTTAGTGTCTATCTCTTGGATCCTTAAGCGTGCTTTACGCCCGCTCTCGTTGATCATTACAAAGATGGATCAGATCGCCAAGAATCAGTTTGGCGAACCTCTGGCTCGTCCAAAGACAAAAGATCTGACCTTGGTTGTCGATGGTATCAACCACATGTCGACTCAAGTTGAACTGGCATTTAAAAACCAAGCGAAAGAAGCTCAGAAGTTACGTGAAAGAGCGTATATCGACCCTGTATCTCAACTAGGTAACCGTGCTTATTACATGTCTCAGTTAACACAATGGTTAGAAGAGTCGAGCTTAGGTGGTTTAGCGGTACTTAAAGCGGAGTTTATTAGTGAAGAATACGATGAAAAGGGCTATCAAGAAGGTGATGCCTTGGTTCATCAACTGGCTGAACAGCTACAGGCTTCAATCTCATCACCAGATATCACCATCGCCCGTATTTCTAGTGACGAATTTGGTTTCATCATGCCAAACATTGATGAGAGCGAACTGAAACTTGTCGCGAGCAGCATCGTAAACTGTATCCAGAGCCTAGGTTCAGACCCAACAGGCACTGCGAACCCACACATTGCTCTTGGTGTGACATACAGCAACACGCGTAAGACCAGTACTGAAATCATGTCGCTGGTGGATAACGCACTTTCAAGTGCCAAGGCGAATCGAGAACTTGCTTACGGCTACGTAACTGCAGACGATCACGGCGCTGTGATGGGCAAACAACAATGGCGCATGTTGGTTGAAGAAGCGATCATCAACGACCTCATTACCTTCCGTCTGCAAGCTGCAAACAATGCCTTTGGTAAAACGTATCACCAAGAAGTATTCTCTGCGATTGAAAAAGATGGTGTGCGTTATGGTGCCAATCAGTACTTATACGCGCTAGAACAGCTTGAAATGAGCCACATTCTCGACCAATACGTTATCGAGAAGATGATTGAAAAGCTCAATGAAAATGAAGTAACCAGTCCTGTCGCTATTAATATTTCACCAAGCAGTATTTCTCAACCAAGCTTCATCCGTTGGATAGGTAAGACGCTTGAACAGAATGCTTCAATCGCTCACCTGTTGCACTTTGAGATTCCAGAAAACTGCTTCATCAACGTTCCGCACTACACGGCACTATTATGTAACACCATTCGCAACGCTGAAGCGGTGTTTGGTGTCGATAACTACGGACGTAACTTCCAATCACTGGATTACATCAACGAATACCGTCCAAGCTATGTGAAGCTAGATTACCTGTTCACACATAACCTTGATGACGAAAAACAGAAGTTCACCTTAACGTCGATCTCTAGAACCGCTCACAACCTAGGTGTCACCACCATCGCGTCTCGAATAGAAACTCAGACTCAGCTAGATATCCTGTCTGATAACTACGTAGAAGTGTTCCAAGGCTTCATTGTTGATAAATAGTTGTAAGGGTTATATCACATGCAAGATCCACTATTGAACTCACTGATCTACGTTAGCCGGTATTACGGGTTAGCTAACTCGCCCGAAGCGTTGATCAATGGGCTACCACTATCCGATGGTAAGCTAACCCCTTTCCTATTCCCTCGTTCTGCTGAACGAGCAGGATTAGTGGCAAAAGAAAACCGCTCCGACTTAGAAAAGATTCCTCACCTGATACTGCCTGCTGTCTTACTGCTTAAACAAGGCGAGGCGTGCGTTCTCAACAGCATTGATTTAGAGAAGCAAGAAGCGGAAATCATTACAGCGGAAAGCGGAATGGTGCCAATCATCATTCCTGTCGAAGAGCTGAAAGAACAATTCATCGGCCGCTACTTCTTGGTAAAGAAACAGTTTCGCTATGATGAACGTTCACCAGAGGTTCTAAAAACACGTAAAGGGCATTGGTTTTGGAGCACGATTTGGGAATCTAAAAACATCTACCGAGATGTGTTGATCGCCTCCATTCTGATCAACATCTTCGCGATAGCCGCGCCCATGTTCACACGCTTGGTGTACGACAAAGTAGTTCCCAACCTTGCCTTTGAAACCTTGTGGGTGCTAGCGAGTGGTATCTTCGTCGTATTCCTATTCGATTTGCTGCTCAAATTGATGCGCAGCTACTTCATTGATGTTGCTGGTAAGAAATCCGATATTCTCATTTCCTCCAAGTTATTCAGTAAAGTACTGGGGATTCGTATGGAAGCGAAGCCTGCTTCTGTCGGTGCTTTCGCTAAAAACTTGCAAGAGTTCGAATCCATTCGAGAGTTCTTTACCTCTGCAACCATTGGCTCGTTAATCGACTTACCGTTCGCACTGATGTTCTTAGCGCTAATTTGGCTAATGGCTGGAAACCTTGTATTCGTTCCCGTTGCTGGCGTGGTCATTTTGATCGTCTATGCATTGCTAATCCAAGGCCCACTGCGCCGCACCATTGAAGAAGGCTCTCGTCTTGCTTCGCAGAAGTATGCAAACTTGATTGAAAGTTTGGCAGGGTTAGAAACGGTTAAGCTATTCAGCGCGCAAAGCCAATTCCAATTCCGTTGGGAAGAAGCCGTTGCTCACATGGCGAATTGGAATATCAAAAGCCGACGCATCACAGACAGCATCCAAAACACCGCCGGCTTTGTTCAGCAAAGTACTAACGTAGGTATGATCATATTTGGTGTGTACCTGATCGCGGAAGGTGAACTTACGATGGGTGGCTTGATTGCTGCAACCATGCTGAGCGGCCGAGCGATTGGCCCGCTTGTTCAACTATCTTTGCTTTCGACTCGCTACAACCAAGCGAAGTCATCAATGACTCTGATTGAGCAAGTAATGTCGATGCCGGATGAACAAGAAGAAGGTAAACGCTACATCCACCGTCCGATTATTCAGGGTCATATCGCGCTAGATAAAGTGACGTTCCACTACCCTGATTCACCAGTGGCTTCTATCAGAGACTTGACCCTCAATATTAGCCCAGGAGAGAAAGTAGCAATCATTGGTCGTATTGGTTCAGGTAAAACCACACTAGAACGTCTGATTATGGGCCTCTACAAGCCCACAGAAGGCCATGTACGCATTGATGACACCGATATGGAGCAACTGCATCATGTCGACGTACGACGCAATATAGGCTGTGTTCCGCAAGACAGTAACCTGTTCTACGGTTCAGTAAGAGACAACATTACTTTAGGTCGCCCTTTGGTGGATGACCGTGACGTGATGGATGCGGCAAACCGTGCAGGCGTAACCGCGTTTACTCAGCAAGATCCTGCAGGTTTAGAACGCCAGGTGGGTGAAGGTGGTGCTTTACTGTCTGGTGGTCAACGTCAGTCAATTGCCATTGCTAGAGCCTTCCTGGGCCGTCCGCCAGTGTTGTTGATGGATGAGCCGACCAGTGCTATGGATAACCGTTCTGAAATGCACATCAAGCACCAACTTAACCAATTGCTACCAAGCGAGACGTTGATTCTGATTACACACAAAACGTCGATGTTGGACATTGTCGATCGAGTGATCGTAATGGAGAAAGGCTGCATCATTGCAGATGGTCCAAAAGCGCAGGTTCTTTCAGACCTTAAACAAGGCCGAGTGAGAGCTGTTAGCTAGAGAGCTCAAGCCACCTAAATAAATCATTATCAGTAGAAACCAAAAGGGGAGCATCAGCTCCCCTTTTTATATTTGTCAGTATCGTCACCTCAGCCATACATCACTTATGTTCAACACAAAGCCTACAAAGCAATATCCTCTTGCTCCATCTTGAATGAACATTGGATCTCGTATTGGTTGAATGAGAAAACACTTCCGCCGTGGGTTCGCTTGGTTGTGACTGTCTCATCACCAAATTGAATCGTCACTCGGGTATACACTTTTTCGTGTACCTCTACCGTACATTCAGCAAGGTTGGTTTCAAACTCCGCTTCGAGTGTATCTAACTGCGACTTTGTGTTTTCAATTGCGAGGTTGTTCTTCTCTCGTTGCTGCTCAATTTCTAGAGCTTGCTCTTCGCTTCTCTCTGCTTTCGGGCGCTTCTTAAATTCTAACTCTTGGCGAATCACACCCATGGTTTGCTCTTGAGTGTGTTTATAAGTTTCCTTCAGCTCGGCTATCTTTTGGCGGTAGCCATCGTAGCGCGCAAAACCATGTACCTTGGTTGCGGTATCTCCCTCAACGCCTAAGAAGACACATTCTACTTTCCCGCCGACTTTGGCTTCACCACCGCTGAGCGTGCCGTGTTTTTTCAAGCTGTCCATCACGATAAGGTTGTTACCACAGCGAATGTCATTACTCATACTGTGCACACCAAGTCGAAGGTCGTTGGCCGTTTGTAGCTCGGCATTCTGTGCGTAGCTTGCTGTGATAGAGCCTTTACTGAATACCTTACAACTTTTTGGCGCACCCTCTTTGGTCGTGTGCCCGATAATCCCTTTCGCGACTTTGATATCCCCCTGGGCTTGCACTTCGGCCGATTCGATAAAGCCACCAACCGTAACACTTCCGGTCGCCTTGACGATCATACCCGGCTCAATGTTGCCAGAGACAAAAACATTACCTTTAAATTTAACATGCCCAGTTGAGACATCGACGTTGCTGACACATAAGGCGTCATCCACTTCGATGGTTCGATCTTTAATGATGGGCAATCCAGGGTGTGAGGCGAGTAGTAAATTGGGATCTTCAGGGGAGATGTAGGTGCCCTTTCCAGGCTTGATTAAACTGTCTTGTCCAGGAAGCGGTGGGATAATTCGGCCTTGAACGGTAAAGCCAGCGACACCTTTGGTAGCGGGGGTACGTTTCATTAAGTGATCATTTTGACCAACGGTAATGGTTTGTCCCAAGTCTCGCATATCAATCTTGCCTTCGTCTTTACTGCGAGGCTTCAAGACTTGACGAGTAATATCTTCAACCAAAGCGGCAAACTTAGCGTCTTTACCTTTTACTGGTTGTGTCCCTTTAGCGACGGGTTGAGTAAACTTTTCGCCGGGCTTAAGTTTGCTACTCATCATCAGAACTTTTCTGAGCGCTAACTTATTTATTCCTTTTGTTATTTGAGCTTGAGATAAACAATGGATGATGTCGCTGCCACGCAGTGGGTGTCCATTGTAGGGACCAGTGACCACGAGACTCGCCAACATCTCATCATCAGACAGTTCGACCGCAACAGTGGCATTTCGAGCTTCAGCAATCAAGATTCCTTCATAAGCTTCACCCTTACCTTCTTTAGCAAGAGTAACGAAACGCAAAACCTCTTCTTCGAAAAGAAAATAGTTTGATGCATTCAAAGCTTCCAAGGTTGGTGGCAGCGTCTTGTTATCAAAGCTTGCGTCAACCACAGTCCCGGTTGGCAGACATGCCATCACTTGTTGCTTGTCTTCCGACAATGTAACGATGTTATCCCACATTCGAATTGAGTATCCCTAATGACTCAGTTGTTATTCAGTCTATATAATTCATTCTGCGCTGAGTATCACATTATTAGAATAATCAGCGTCACATCACTTACTTTCGATTCTGCAAACATGACTCATAAATAAGACTTACACATTTTATGATCTGCTTCGCCTTTACAAATACATAGGAAAATTTTTTCAGAATATTTCGTGTGATTGAATGTCGATTCGATATTGGTGCAAGATAGTAAAGGCGAATAGCTTTAAAAGATTAAAGGCTGTCATGGAGAGATGAAACAGAAGTGATGTAACAGATAACCAGGGTAAAAACGGATTTCAATATGGAGCTTCAGTTTACAGTGTAAATCCAATATTCTAATTTACACTGTAAATCTAATTTGTAGCGGTCGGTCTATTTTATTGATGGCCTGTCTATTTACAGTGTAAATTTGCTAGCAATGCATCGACATCTTTACGAAACTGAATCTCTGCTTGTTTGCGACCAACAAGATTAAACTGTTCAACACAAGTCCCCCACTCTTTCTGCTGAACAACCTTTGCGATGAGTAAATCAGAAATACCTATGTTTCGATCGTTACTGAGTAGAATCAAGTTCAGTACGCTGAAGCTGATCGCATCATAACTGTTGCCACCGTTCACGTAATTTCTAACTAACTGAGTTTCAAACTCGCTAACGGTGTGGGCACTCTTTGGCAGCAGTGCGCGCACCATATCGGTTTCAAGTGAAACCAAAGAACCTGAAACAAGAAAACAGTAGCTACACTCGAAGTGATTTTGAACTAAGTTAATCCAGCTTTGAGAGTTTGATTTAAGCGCCTTAACCATCAGAACCGAGTGACAGCCGCTGGCCTGATCTCGCTGGTGGCCGATGTGTACAGCTTCGAATTCACTACCACGCCAAAAAGAAATCAATTCGCTGGTCGCGCCAAAGCTTGTTGCCAGATAATCAGCTTGGCTGGTTTGCTGTGATAACTGAGCCAACATCCAACGGCCAATACCCAAACCTTGATGACGTGCTGAAACAGCAATGCGCATAACTCGAAGGCACCGACTGGTCGCCGCCGGAGTACAACCAAGTTGGTTTGCCAGTAATACAGGAGCAAGGTGACCTTGAGGCCTACGTTTTCCAAGTTGAATTTGAGCAATCAACTCGCTATCCAACCCCCCCTCTTCCGTCACTAACATACAACCTAAACATTCATCTTGCTGCCAAGCGGCGTACAAACGGATTGCTGGATTGTTGAGAAACTGCATTAAGTCATTAGGTGAGGTCTGATAGTGCGCATCCACAAGAAGAGAAAAACATTGCTGTAGCTGCTCAGGATTAGCCAAGCATTCTGCTTTTGATAACTCGACCAAGTTTAATTGGTTGATTGCCTCGGCAGAAAAACCATCGAGTTCATCAACCGTCGATTCAATGAGTGATACGTCATTACCAAGTAGGAAGCAATCAAACAACCAAGATTCTAGCGGATCGTTGTTATTCCAACGAATCGGTTGTTCGAGCTTAAAGCCTTTCCACCCCGGACGATGCTCAGAAAGCCAAGATTCAAACTTAATACCGAACCCTCGTCCACTGCCTTCGTAACCATGTACCGTGGTTGAAAAGATCATACGGTGATAGATGTCGACCATGGATTTAAGCATCGGAATTGGAATTGCAGCTGCTTCATCAACAAATAACAGATCGCAATCAGGCTTAGATTTAAGTAATTCATCTGGCGCAACAAATCTTAAACTTCCACCTTGATGACGAATGTGAGTAGCATTTACCACTTCGCAAGATTCTAACCCTTGGCTAGCATGAGAAAATACCGGCTCTACCGCTTTCACTGAAGGCGCGGTAACAATAATATTAAACCCGTGACGCTCAACTAACAGCTGCGCAGCGGCAATACCCAATGTCGAGCTTTTACCACGCCCTCTATCCGCAGTGAGAATCAAAGGACGTTTACGATGTCCAGACACTACCTTTTTAACTAATTCAACAGCCGTGTTTTGCTGTTCAAATTTATCCAATCCGTTTTGGGCGCTTTGCATCTGAGGAAGAGCGTGAGTTGCTTGAACTGCATCGCCGGCTTCATTGTGTTGTGAAACAGAAATCAGTTTATCAAAATGACGTTTTAACCAACGTTGACCAAAGCTCTCGCTATCTTCAGAGGCATCAACTTTTGGAGGCAACACCAACAACAGCCCACCACCAACTAACGAACCCAGCGCGGCACTAAAACCATTCGCATCAAACTGCTCTCTAAAATCACAAACAAGAACTTGGCACTCACGACCAAGCAGTTGTTGGCCTTTTTTTACTGGAGCATGAATCACACCTTCAAATGGCGTACCGCCAATCTGGAAGATGCTCGGAATGTTTGAATCTTGAAGGAAGGTAAAAACAGCTGAGTTTTGCCAATCAAAATCGCCATCAAAGACCACGCCGTAACGGTGATCGTTATGTTGAGCAATATTAGAAAGTGTATGCAGAAAAGTGTTGGTTGGGTTTGTCATAGTTAGCGTCCAGATTCATCTAAACACAGTTTATCACAGCCAAATAAAAAGCCGCATAAAGCGGCTTTAGAGGAGTAATGAAAAGTCGTCGACTTAGTCGAGCTTCGATTGAACGAAGGCGAGGATTTCTTCCATTGTTGCATCATCAACTTTCTTAAGGTTCAACGCCAAGTTTGAACCCTTACGGCTGTATGATGCGCGGCCCTTAATAAGCTCAACTTTTGGAGAAGCTTTCTTCGCTGGCGCTGGCGCCAATTCAAGAATCCAACCTTCCAAAGTTTCTGTCACGTCTTTGGTTAGACGAGTTACGCCTTGAGCTTCGCTACGCTGCCATACGAAACCTTCAGAAGCATCACACTTAGTCAGCAGTGTTTGCTGCTGTTCACTCGTCAATCCACCAAATTGTTTGTGCAGTTTAACAATGGTTGGACGACCAAGGTCGCTCACATTTGGGTAAGCTTGTAGCAATTCAAGTGGTAGAGCAGCTGCTTTCAATGCACCACTCACCAAAGCTTCACTGCACTGGAACATTTTCGCCAGTGCTTTCTGGTCTTCAGCTTCGCCTTTATCCAGCTTCGCTTGCATCTCTTTGCCCTTCTCGTAAAGAGAAAGCGGTTTATGAGCGTTAGCTACGTCTGATAGGAACTTAGCGTGTTCGCCGTTAATGTTTTCAGCTACATAGATTAGGAACTCTTTGTCAGCCAAAATACATGACATACGACGACGGCTACCATCAAGAACTTCAATCTTACCGTCTTTGTTCTTACGACCAACCGCTGGGTATTGCTGACCACGTTCTTTCAATGTTGTAAGAACATCAGAAAGCGCGTGTTCGTTTAAGAAAGATTGCTCACGAGCGTTCTCTTCAAAAACAACCGTTCGAGTTGCCACTTCAGCCGCAGGAATTCGAACCAATTCAAATGAAACCAGATCTTCGCCAGCAACAGAAAGCTCGATCACTTGAGCCTGTTCTTTTGCCGCGGTTTGCGCTTCTTGTGGTGTTGCTACGCGACGTTTGTTTGCTTTACCAAATAGCTTTGCATTTAAGTCAGATGTTTTAATTGCCATTGTTGTTATCCCTGATTAAGTGAAGGCCAGTTGCTATGTAATACGCGCTCTAATTCTAGGGCACTTTTTTGTACTGCGTCTTGAGCAACAGCTAGAGTTTTCTTGCCGCCCTCAAAGTCGCTCACCGTTAGATCGAAAACCGTGCTGTAAGTGTCGGCACAGGTTTCAAAAGCACGGCTTCTTGGAATGGTTGCCATCATTACTTGGTCATTCAACAGGTAGTTCATTTCAGTCAGAACTGACACTTGTTTCTTGTTGTCGTCTTCAAACATGGTTGGCATTAGACGAACAAATTCGAGCCCTTTCCAGTCATCCGGGAACATTTCGTAAACCGTAGGTAAGTGCTGGAAGAAGTTAACCGTTGAAGCCCAATCCAAACGCTTAGCAGCACATGGAATCAGAAGTGCGTTCGACGCGTACATTGCATTCCATACTAGAGGGTCAACGTGCGGGCCGGTATCAATCATAATCACATCGAAATCATCGGCGATTTTGTCGATAAGCTTCTCTTTTAACAGACGAACAATATCAAGTGACTGATCTTGTGAAAGGCTTTGCCACGCTTCAGCGTTAAACATCGCATCTTCTGGGAATGCCGAAATTGTCTTCAGGTTTGGATACTGAGTTGGCAATAGTACGTTCTTACGAAGAAACTCTAGATCGACATCTTGGCCTTCAGGCACGTTGTCCAACATGATATCGACGGCAGAATAGATGCTGTCGTGCTCTGCCCCACTAATTTGTGGATTTAGGAACAGACGCAAAGAGCCCTGTGGGTCCAAGTCAATCAGACAGATACGGTAGCGCTTATCTAAATTTAGAGACAAACAAGCGGCTAAGTGAACTGCTGTCATTGATTTACCCGTACCACCCTTCTGGTTTTGTACGTTGATAATCCATGGCTTATTGTCAGCGTGCTGCTTACGTTCATGGAACTTCGGCACTTCTGCCGCGTCCATCAACATGTGAGCTTCTGTCAATGAAATCGAGTAATGATTGGCGTTGTTCTTTGTAAACTGATGGCCATCAGCTTCAAGTTTAGTGATCGCTTCATCGAGTTTACGACGCGTTAAACCAGAACGAGTCTCCATCATAGCTTTAGACATTGGAGGGAAATGTTCATCACTTCGCTCTTCCAAAATAATCTCAATTCGGTCAGCCTGAACTTGTTGAGTTTGTTCGGCCAGCTGATAGAGCTTATCAATCGTTTGTTCTCTTTTCATTGCCAGTTTCCGTAATGATTAACTAAGTACAAATTGTACAGCGATTAACAACAAACACAACAAAAACATGAACATACATTTATGAGTAAAATCACATAAAATAGACCGAGTTTTTACAATTTGATGAAACATCGCCTTAGACAAACACAAAAATCACCGTTTTTATCATGCATAACCATGTTATTTCCAGTCTACATTTAAAATGTTACAGCATCACTTATTTACAATGTAAATGGAATTTCAGAGAAAAACCTTCGGAACGATTGAAATACAACCGTAGATTACGGTTGGTGTGATTTGCATTCGAATTTATAGATTTTCAATACAATCAAAATTAAAAAACACTCAATGAACAAAAAGATTCAAAAAAGAAGAGAAGATGGGGTGTCAAAAAACAGCAGAGGATTGGAGCCTAACCGGAAGAATGATCATGGAACACATCCAGTGTAAGATAATTAATAACGCCAAATTATGAAGCATGATCAAGGCGTAAACTGAGCAATATTGATCCGAGCAACTGCACATTGGAAATGATCAACTTACGGAAAAATGATCAAGTAAACATAGTTCCGGAAGCATGTAATTTATGAGCTAAGTTACGGACAAATGCTTTTGGAATGGGGATTCAACGCCTATAAGGGCTCAATGATTGAAAATTCAATCGACACAGACCGAGAATACACAAACATGACAATTTCATGATCATGCTTCCTAGTTAAGACCCGCCAGCGCTAAATACATCAAAGCAATCCATTTCCAGCGAATAGAGACTAAATTTTGCACTCAGTAAGGTAGGAACGATAAAAAAGTATGCTCTCTTGATCATTGTTCCGATAGATTGGCCACCACAAGTGTCCACATAGACAAGTCAAAAGCGACTTAGAAACCGATGTTGAATTCCGATCTGTGGATAAGCTGTATAAGTATAATGATCATGCTTTCGAACCAATAATGATCATGCTTACAATGACTTAATGATCATCGTTCTGATGTTCTGTGATCATGCTTTCTTAAGTTTAATGATCATAGTTTCGGAACCTTTATGATCATGCTTTCCAAGGCGATTTATTTTAATACTTTAAATTCAGCTACTTAAAAGCAAAGTTACGTCCAGATCATTAGATCACTTAATCATTTAAGATCATATTAATCAAAAAGATCAGTTATTTAAAAGCCAATAAATTCTCTTTATTTATGATCATTCTTTCTTTATCATTCAGGAACTATAGTGAAATTACGGTTAGTGTGATACGGATCAAAAATGAAACCAGAAGAGAAATTGTTAATTAAGGCACGAAGCCACAAAGATGGTCATTTATTTGAGGTATCTGAAACAGCCGTTGAATGGATAGAACAATATCAACACTTCAAAGGTGTCACCAAAAGCATAGTTGAGCTTCTTAACCTAATTTCACTTCGTGGGTTTAGCAGCAAAGACGGGTACGTTTCCACCACTGAGATTATTGAATCAACCGATGGTCAGGTCACTCGCGCGGCCTTACAGCAAAGGCTGAGAGCAGCAGTCAATATCGGATTGTTCAAACAAATCCCCGTTCGCTTTGAAGAAGGCCTTGCTGGTAAAACCATGTTGCATCGCTTTGTGAACCCAAACCAATTGATATCGGTATTGGGTGCCACCAGCTTAGTGACAGAAAGCGTGAAGCAAAATGAAAAGCAAAAGCGCTCTAAAGCCCTAGCTCAAACCAAAGTAAACAAGCGCTTACTAAATGAACATGGGTTGAATACCCCACCAACGATGAAAGATGAAGCGGATCAATTCATTGTTTCGCCAACCAATTGGGCGGGGATTATTGATCAAGCGTTAGCGCCACCAAGAACTCGTAAGAGCTACCAGAAATCCATGGTTTCGATCTCTGGCACTCGAGCTGTGATCGAGACACGGTCTTCTAAAAATATCATGACCGTTGACGATCTGATGACGCTATTCGCGTTATTCACGCTCACCGTTCAATATCATGATCATCACCAAGATGATTACCATCTAGACGCGAAACACACGCCGAACAAAACACCACTCTACATCACTGATATTTTGTCTTTACGTGGCAAAAAAGATAGCGGCCCTGCACGTGATTCGATCCGCGACAGTATTGATCGTATCGAATTCACGGATTTCCAACTGCACGAGCTTACAGGCCGTTGGCTTAGTGAGAATATGCCAGAAGGCTTTAAGAGTGATCGTTTCCGATTCTTAGCTAGAACCATTACCGCATCGGAAGAAGCGCCTACAGAGGGCTCTGACGGCGAAATTCGCATTAAACCGAACCTATACATCCTGGTTTGGGAACCTTCGTTCTACGAAGAGCTGCTGACGCGTGACTATTTCTTCCTATTTCCGCCAGAAATCCTGAAGCAACATACCCTGGTCTTCCAAATGTATTCGTACTTTAGAAGCCGCATGGCACGTCGCCATTCAGATAGCATGTTGCTCAGTGAGCTCAACCAGAAATTGGCGCGTAACATCGATTGGCGTCGTTTCTCGATGGATCTGATCCGCGAGCTCAGAAAGCTGGGTGAAGTCGGAGATCAAGAAGATACCTTCCTGGTTAATCTTTGGGGTTATCACTTGACGATCACCGCGTTGATCGAAAAAGGGAAAACGACCGATTATCAGGTAGATATCAAATGTAATGTGGAAGAAGTCTTACGTTACTCAAGAGCGCGTACCACTAACGCAGGTAAGCGTAATATGGCACCAACGCTGCCGAACCCACTTCGTAACGAAATGGTGTCTAAGCAGAAGCTGGAAGAGCTGTCTGAGATTATCGACGGTGAGTTTGAGCCAATTCAGCGTAAAGCACCGTCGCCAAGAGGCAAATTGGGACGTCGAGTTAAGCAGCGCAAACACTCTGTTGAGATTAACGCTGACGAGATCATGATTACTCTCTCTAAATATACCTCTGCAGAGGCTCTAGAACGCAGCATAACGGCTTTATCCGCTATGACAGGGCACTCACATGCCTCAATCAAAGAAGAGTGCTCAGAGCTCATTGAGAAGCTTGATTGGTTGAGAGTAGGGGAGGACGTTATCCCATACGAAACACTGAGTCGCTTGATTGAGCTATACAACGACCGAGATAGCACCAGCAATCGACATCTGTCCATTGAACGTTTGATCTCTGGTTTAGCGGTGCGTCGCAAAGTGTGTAAACAAGTTCATGAAGGTCATTTAGACGAAAACGTGTTCCTTGCGCTCGATGAAATGGCGACTGGCCACTAGTAATTATCCTATTGCGATAAGCCTGTTTTATCGTCGCTGAATGGATAGTTTTGAACACATTAGGTGCTGATTAAAATCGTACCTAACGCTGACAAAGTGATGACAAAGTAACGCATCTAGTTGATTATTATTTATCCCGAATAGACAACCTTTGTCCTTTCTTATGATTAATAGATTGGCTCATATTTTGTTACATCATACTGAATAGATTTTTGCGAGTTCCTAAGGGACTCGCTTTTTTTTGCCTTAAATTCAGTCAATCATTAAAATTCAATAGCTTACATAATTAAACGCCGAAGCATGATCAAGGCTAGATCATGCTTTCTACGGATCTAGCTCTGATGAGATTTTGATTTGATGTTTGATCGAGAAGGGCTTGATCAGTGGAGATGGCGTTGAATGCTGCCTTGATCATCGTTTCGGGGATGGGTTGCCATAAATCGTACATGTGATTCGATCAATTTCTCTGATTCTGCTTTCCAACGTGGTTCTTGCTGTTGGTTCGTAAACTCCAAAGCCAATACACACAAGTGTTGTAGCCGCTGTGTACACCATTCTTGCAAGCCAGCTTCTGATTTTGGGTCGCATGACACCGCTTGCAGCTTACTGTAGGCAAACATCAGGTATTGGTAGGCTTTATCTTGATGGCTTGAGCTGCTGGCCTCTTGCGAAGCCAACTCCGAGTTCGATGAATCCGCGAGGTGGCGATAGAAAGTAAAGATTCTCAGGCATCCGTCTAGCCAACATGCGATGCCTTTACTCTGCTCATCCGTGATCAATGGCCCCCAGAGCGCATCTGGAGGCGTTAAGATCAAAGGTTCTAACCGGTCCACTTGATCATGCTTTCGGTCTTTGTACCAATCTCCGATCCGCTCTAACCAAGTGCCTAGTTCATTCATGCAACGTTATCCCACTGTTTTACAAAGTGATTATCAGAAACTTGTTTGATTTCATGCTGTATTTCACTGTTCTGCTCTCGAATACGATCAGCGTCTATTGAATAGTTTGGCTCATTTTTGACGAGTTCGCCAAATGGCAGATCGGGATCAGGGACGGCAGAGATCAACAGCTTAGTGTACGGGTGTTGTGGATTGGTTAAGATCGACTGGGTTGATCCCCATTCGACGATCTGTCCTTTGTACATCACCGCTGTCTCTTCTGCAATGTAATGTGCTGTGGCAAGATCGTGGGTTATGTACAAAAAGCCAATCCCCAACTCTTTCTTCATTTTTTGCATCAGGTTCAACACGCCAAGTCGAATCGAGACGTCCAACATCGAGGTGGGTTCGTCAGCAAGAATAACCTCAGCGCCAACGGCCAGTGCTCTGGCTAGGTTAACCCTCTGTCTTTGGCCTCCACTGAGCTCGTGCGGGTATTTGGCGAGAGTTTCGATGGGTAACTCCACCAGCGTTAACAACTCTTTGAGGCGCTCTGTGAGAGCCTGTTTAGTGGCTACCTGTTTATGGATCTTAAGTGGGCGCGTTAAATGGTGCTCAATGGTGTGAGTGGGATTGAGTGAACCAAAGGGGTCTTGAAAAACCATTTGCACACGGCTGCGATAATCTAAGATATCTTTACGGCTTTTCAGCGTAGAGATGTCTCTGCCTTTGAACAGTATCTCTCCCTCTGTCGCAGGGTAAACCTTGGTCATCAATCGTGCGCAGGTGCTTTTCCCGCAGCCAGATTCACCAACCAGTGCCAGTGTTTTGCCTGCATGTAAGTCAAAACTGACACCATGCAGTGCTCTAAAGATCTCTTCTTTGCCAAATCCACCACCAACAGTGAATTCTTTAACGAGGTTTTTTACTTGAAAAATAGGTTGTGACATGGAGCTCTCCTAGCACGCCGTCGCGTGAGCATGTTCATGAATATTAGGGAAAGAACTCCATAGCTTTTGGGTGTAGGAGTGTTGTGGGTTGTTACGAATCTCATGGGCGTTATTGACCTCAACTATCTTGCCGTGGCGCATGATGGCAATGCGATCGCACAGCTGGCTCATTAGTGCGAGGTCATGGGTGATGAAGAGTATCGAGAAACCAAACTCCTCTCTGAGTTGGTGTATCTGCTGCAATATTTCGCGCTGTACAACCACATCCAGCGCTGTGGTTGGCTCGTCCATGATGATCAGCTTTGGGTTAAGGGCGAGAGCAATGGCAATCACCAAACGCTGACGCATGCCGCCACTGAATTGATGCGGGTACTCTGTTAGGCGATGGCGTGGAATATTCACAAGGTCGAGCAGTTTCTCGGCGCGATCTTTGGCCTGTTCATTGGTCATGCCTTTATGGTGACGCAGCACATCAGCAAACTGCTCTTCGATGGTTAATACGGGGTTGAGTGAATTCATGGCGCTTTGGAACACCATCGCGATCTCACTCCAACGCAAGGTATTCAAATGGCTGTCCGATAAGCTCAGTAGATCTTGCCCACCAAACAGTATCTGTCCTCCCGAGATGAAAGCTGGCGGCTTATGCAGGCGGTTAATGGCAAATGCGATGGTGCTTTTGCCACAACCGGATTCTCCGGCTAAGCCGAAAATCTCGCCTTGGCCTATGTTAAAGCTAACGGATTTGACTGCATTGAAATCACCGTCATCGGTGATGTAGTCGACACATAGATTCTTCACTTCGAGAAGTGGTTTATCTGAATTTCCCACAGACATGATAAATACTCAGTTATGATATTGATAACTATTATCATTAACATGTGCTGGATTTAGTGGAAGCGACGAGCACGAAAAGGATGAAGTGCCTCGAAATTTATCTTGGGTTATTTCACGAATTTTCAGCAGAAGAGAAGCATTGAAAACGGGGAAAATGAGAGTTGGATCAAACCACATTTCTTATGGGGAATCTTTTAAATGTAATTGCAGAAAATGGCTTTGGCAAAGTTTAAATGAGGCATTTATTAATTAGCTTTGTGAAGCGTCGGAATCATCACACTTCAGTACAGAATTTCTTAACAAGCGAAAAAGCATTTGCTACAGATTACCTGTCCATTACATGGTGCTTTTCGGAGGAAAACATGTCCATTAATTCTATCAACCATGATGAAATGACAAATATTGCAAACAAGTGGGATGCTGAAGAAGAAGTATCTTTCAAACCAGAAAAGAAAATGAAGTCTGCTGAAGCTCGTCGTCGTATCGAGACTCTAAGAGAAATTAGAGAAAGCGGTTTGAGTCTGGAAGAAGCGAGGGAGCTAGGTCTTATTCACTAATAATCCCCATTGCATTTAGAAGGGTGGCACAACGCCACCCTTTGATTTATAAGTGTTTTTTCATAGTTCCTATCCAGGTTTAATCAACTCCTTGATTCTTTGGCTCACTGTTCCGTTTAGCCTAACCCTTTTGATATTACGCTTTTCAGATGAAAAACACGCACATGGCATACTCTTGAACTAAGTTGTTTGACAGTCATATTCAACGCCACTAATTTTAAAGTTAAAGCAAAAATATGCGATGTCGTTGGTAAGGAGAAGGCTATGTCTAATTCTGTGGCTCAAGCCAAAGAAGTGCTATTTTATGAACCTGAAGATCCAAACGGATACCTGTCAAATTTTGCAGCTTGCCCCATCAAGGTTGATGATCAAATTTGGGCAACCAGCGAACACTATTATCAAGCCATGAAGTTCTCCTGCGAAGTACTTCGCAATACTATTCTGCAAGCGAGCACACCTGCTGAAGCGTTCTCTTTAAGTCGTGACTACGAAGACCAAGTTCGTGAGGATTGGTATGAGATTCGTGTTGAAGTGATGCAGTTCATCGTCACCGAGAAATTCAGACAGAATCCGCAGTTTGCTCTGTTTCTTACCAATACCGGAGATTCGGTGATCAAAGAACATTCCCACAAAGACCATTTTTGGGGCGATGGTGGCGATGGAACCGGCGAGAACCATTTGGGTAAGATTCTGATGGCAGTGCGTCACCAGCTTCGTACTCAGCAACTGCATTTGATTGCTTCGCACTGATTCGTCGATTCAGATAGCGGGCATACCTATTATTACCCCTAAGACGCATTTAAAAGGCCGCCCTGCTATCTAGTATTAAGCAGGGCGGCCTTTTCGGTTTTAGAGAGTCAGGCATCAATGATAGTTAAAGTGTGTAACCAAGCTATCCGTTGCTAAGTTCTACGTTACGCTGGTGCTACAAGTAACTCTGTACGATGTCGTCGAGCTGTCCATCGTCTTTCATTGTGTCTAGCCGTTGGTTGATGAAGCTTTGCAGCTTAGGATCCATCTCAGGGTCAAACGCCAAATGGATAGGGTAGTTATTGATTACAGAACCAAACTCTTGCATTTGGTAATCATCAATACTCAGTTTTTGCTCGTTTAGGTTGTATTTGATTCGTGATTCCATTTCCACAAACACGGTATCGCCAGGTGCTCGGTTCAGGACACGAAACGCAGCAGTGTAATCTTTTACTCGAATCTCGTTGAGCTTGCCCTGTTGGATATAAGGTTCCAAGTTCGGATACTCAAATCCCACCAGCAATACCACGGCTTTCCCGTCTAGATCATCGATTGTGTTGAACTCAAATGGCTTTTTACCACTACTCAGTAACACGTGTTTTACATTGTAAATCGGATCTTCAGATAGGTTTACAGATTGGATATTTCCCCAACTAGGGCTGCCATAGGTAACCCAGTTTGGGTTCTCTCTAGCATCGAGCTTGTCGATCATTCGATTAAAAGGGTAGGTGTGGTAGTTGATCTCATATTGGCTGTCATCAAACACGGCCTCCACAATATCTGAAACGATTCCTCTGTGAGATGACCCGTCAGTTTCGATCTGAAAAGGTTGCGCTTGGCTCGCAATAATGTAGTAGTGAAGAGGTTCGCTTGCAGAAGCATAACTGCTTGAAAACAAACTGACTATGGATGCAACGATAAGATGTTTTTTCATAACCTTCCCTAGTTATTTGATGAATGACTACTATTATACTAGTTGAGTAATTGTAGTTTGCTAGGATAACAATAATGGTAATTCGTGTATGGTGACAAAAGGAAAACGCTACGTTGGACTCTCCCGACAGTTGATCGGGATGATAATAGCGATCAGTACCTTATTCACAGTTATAGTGACAGGTCTCGGGTTGTATGTAGAGTACCAAAGTCGAGTTTCTTTTATCAGCTCTCAGATCGAGCAGGTCAAGGCTGGCTACCTTTCTGGTTTAACGGCCAGTTTGTGGGTGGAAGATAGAGAGCAATTGTTTGTGCAAGCCGAAGGCATCTCTCGCCTCCCTTCGGTCAGTTACCTTCTTATCGAAAGCCCCGATGAAAAAATTCTAGAGTTAGGTCAAAAGACCGAAGGCCAATCTTATTCTCAGTCTTGGGAAATGGTGCACCAGATGGGCGGCACAGACTTCCCGTTGGCGACGCTCACAGTGCAATCAGACTTGAGCATGATCCTAGATGACTTTGAAGAACGAGTGTTACTGTTGCTCGCCTTCGAAGCCGTTAAAATCTTCTTGTTGTCTCTGGTATGTTTAACGATCGTCTATCGTCTTGTCGTAAAACGTTTGATGACCATGTCTTCCCAAATCAACCAGCAACAGGTCGAAGACAACAAACCGCGCTTTATAACGCCAACTCACTCTACTTACAAAGATGAGATATCGACTCTAGAGAGTAGCTATAACCGATCGGTAGAACGTATTCGTCAACAATATCAAGATCTGGAAAAAGCCAAAGACGTTGCTGAGGTGGCTAACCGTAATAAAAGTGAATTCCTTGCCAACATGAGTCACGAAATCCGTACTCCAATGAATGGGATTATCGGGTTGTCGTCTTTGCTTTCTGAAATGGATATGCCGAAAGAGCAAAAAGAGTATATCAACATGCTCAATACCTCTTCGCTTACTTTGCTCGACTTAATCAATGACATTCTCGATTACTCGAAGATCGAAGCGGGGCGACTAGAGCTTCAGCAAGAGCCGATGAAAATGATGGGCATTGCGGCCGACGTTGAATCAACCTTCCGAGTGAAAGCGGAGCAGAAAGGGCTTCGATTCCAATTAGCGATCGACCCTAAGATCCCAACCATGGTGATTGGCGACGGTACTCAACTAAGACAAGTCCTAAATAACTTAGTAGGCAACGCAATTAAATTTACCGAGCACGGCCACGTCACGCTCTCGCTTCGTTTGGAAGAGGTGGTTGAGCCTGAACAAAAACTCAGAGTGAAGTTCGAGGTTGTCGACAGCGGTATCGGTATTGCAGAAGACAAACAGAAATCGGTGTTCGATAAGTTTCAACAAGCCGACGGCAGTACCACACGTATTTACGGAGGCACAGGGCTTGGTCTAACAATATGCGAGAAGATCGTGACATTGATGGGCAGCAAGCTTGAACTCACCAGTGTTGAAGGTAAGGGCAGCACATTCTTTTTTACGGCTGACTTTGACCCGTGTTTAGAAGCCGATGAAAGCAATATCGATTTCAATAAGGTTTCGGTTCTGCTTGTGGATGATAGCCAGCTGAACATGCGTATAACGTCTACACAGCTTCAATCCTTTGGTGTTAAGTCTGAGTGCTGTGAAACGGCAAGCCAAGCGTTAGAGTTGGTTTCAGAGTCTGTGGCTAAGTCATCACCTTATGATCTTGTGCTGATAGATAAAGTGATGCCGTCCGTTGATGGCTTTCAACTGGCAAGAAGCTTAGTTGAACGCTTTGGTGGTGAGTGTCCCAAGTTAGTGATGATCTCTGCTGACCCTAGAAAGCAAGATGAGGCTCGTGCTAAACAAGTCGGTTTTGTTGCCTACATTGCGCGTCCTTACCAAGATAATCAGCTTAAATGGACGATCAGTGAGGTACTCGCGAGAGCCGCTGATACTTCAGTCTTTACTTATCCGAACAGAGGCGAGGTTGCGTTTAAAGACAATGAGCCTGTGCCGCTAATCAAACCTGCGGCGGTTGTTAAAGAGGATCCCAATGTCTCTGTAAACGCCCCACAAGCCGGTAAACAAGCTCCAGTTCAAGCAGAGTCAAAACCTGCGGCGGTTAAGGCCTCTTTTAGTGGCAAAGTCTTAGTTGTGGAAGATTCGAGAGTGAATCAACAAGTCGCAAAGATGATGCTCAAGAAACTTGGCTTTGACGTTGATATTGCCGACAACGGTGAAATTGGTGTCGATAAATTCAAGGCCAACGAATACGAGATGATCTTTATGGATTGTCAGATGCCGGTTCTCGATGGCTTCGAAGCGACCAAGCAGATCCGAGCGCTCGAAGAAGGGTCTGCAAAGCACATTCCAATCGTTGCGCTGACAGCCAACGTCGTACAGCGAGACAAGCACCTATGTTTTGATGTGGGTATGGATGAGTTTTTACCTAAGCCTGTTAACCAGGGGAAACTGAGAGAGATCGTAGCCAGTTTCTTGTCGAAAGAGACCGAATCAAGCAAGGAACACGAGCAGAAAATCGTTTAGCTGAGTATCTCTAAGCTTACTTTCGTTAAAAGAGTAGTGGGTGAGACACCGTCTTTTATGCCGTCGGTTATGTCTTAAGTATCGTGTGAAATAAATGATAAAGGTGGTCTGAAAAGACCACCTTTTTTGTTTGTGTGGGTTTGAACTTAGTCTCTATCGATTGCGAATGCAGACCACGCTTGTCGGGTCGGCATCACTTCGACTCGGTTAATGTTGATGTGCTCTGGTAAGGTTGCGAGATAAAACATCTGCTCGGCAATATCCTCTGCTGACAATGGTGTGGTGCCTTGGTAAAGATTGTCTGAAGCCGTCTGGTTGCCTTTGGTTCTTACTAGAGTAAATTCCGTTTCTGCGATGCCAGGGGAAAGGTCAGTCACTCGTACCCCTGTGCCTTGTAGGTCGCAACGTAGGTTGTAACTGAACTGCTTTACGAATGCTTTGCTGGCACCATACACATGGCTGCCTGGATAAGGCCATTGTCCGGCGATTGATCCAACATTGATGATTGAGCTTCCTGCGCCTTTTTTAATTAACGTCGGCAGCAGCGCGTGAGTAACATTAACCAAGCCAGTGACATTGGTGTCGATCATTGTGTGCCAGTCTTTTAAGTCGACATCGGGCGCGCCTTCTGGTGCCAAGGCTAATCCTGCATTATTGACCAATGCGGTAATCGATGAGAACTCAGCGGGTAGTGACTCAATGGCTTGTTTTACGGCGTCTGCGTCTCGAACGTCGAGTTGAATTACATGCACAGGCACCGTTAATTCTTCCTTTAGGTCGAGTAGCCTTTCGATTCGACGACCAGACAACACTAACGACCAGTTATCCTCTGCAAAACGTTTTGCCGCCGCTTTGCCGAAACCAGAGGTTGCCCCTGTGATGAACGCTATCTTATCCATAAATACATCCTTCTAATTTGAAATTAACATAAGTAGTGCCATGCCGATCAAAATCGGCGCGGTCGTTGTTTTTGCAGACAAGTTCGGTACTGATAGATACAGTTTTTGCCCCAGTACATTGCCAATCAAAGCTGCCGGTAATAGCCATAAACCTGTGATGAACGATCCTTGGTTAAATGCGCCAATCCATATGAAGCCAACCAGTGAAATTGCTGAACTCAGCAGAAAAAACACGATCGCGGTGGCTCTCTGTTCACTGGTTTTAATGGTTAGGTTCATCAAATACGTCACTAATGGCGGCCCTCCTGAAGAGGCGGTGGTCATGCTAAACCCCGAAATTGCTCCCGCCCAAAACGCGTGTCGTTGGTGCAACCAAGTGAGGCGTAAGTCCAAAATAATCAACGTGCCAGCGACCAAAGACATCATCGCGATAAAGGCCTTCAAGCTTGATTCCGATATCGTGCTAATGAAATACAGCGAGAAAGGCACCGCAACCAACATGCCAATACACAGTGGTGCAATAAGCCGGATATTGATGGTGGTTTTACTTCTCTTGAGCAGAGGAAAGGTACTTAAAAAGTCCAACAGGATAGCGATGGTTACCGCTTGCAATGGTGGAACAATAAAGCTGAGAGACAGCGCTGCGATAATCGCAAACCCAAACCCTGAATAGCCTCGAACTACCCCTGCAAACAGAATCAATGTCATCGCCAACCCTAATTCCACTCTTGCTCACCTCTTTGCTTTTGATATTGCTGCTGCGTTAATTAGCGTTCGATGAGACTTGTCTCGTCTGCCTTTCAATCTATTCACACCTAAGAACTTTGAATAGAGCCAGATCGACGATTGGATTGGGTCAGGCTGTTGGTTGGATCGGGGAGGAGGTTTGGGCTGATCCACTGGCCCACGGTTTTGTTGAAACTGACACTATGAGCTCCGCCCCGTTTGGGATGAAGATTATTCCATCCGATAGCGCAGCCTTTTCAATGTCGTGTTTTGTGTCTTTCATTCTCGAAGGCGAGCCAAGCACGAGCGGCTGTGAATCTAGTGTTGTTAATGGAGACGATAAAATGGAAGTATCAACAGAACAGCTTGTGAACCAAGATATTATCGACCTCGACAAGAGCGTATTTCATTCTTGGTCGATTCAAGAAGCAGCGGAGCCTATCGCCATTGCGGGTGGGCAAGGATGCAAAATGTGGGACTACGAAGGTAAAGAGTACCTTGATTTTAGTAGCCAACTGGTTAACACCAACATTGGTCATCAGCATCCACAAGTGATCAAAGCCATTAAAGATCAAGCGGACTCATTGGTAACTGTTGCCCCTGCGACCGCAAACCTCACTCGCGGTTTGGCGGCCAAGCGCATCTTGTCGAAAGCGCCAAGCACGTTTAAGAAGGTGTTCTTTACCAATGCAGGGGCAGACGCCAACGAAAATGCGATTCGCATGGCGCGACAATTCACAGGGCGCGACAAGGTGCTATCTGCTTACCGTTCTTACCATGGCAATACAGGTACTGCTATTGCTGCGACGGGGGATTTTCGTCGAATTCCAAACGAGTATAGCCGTGGGCACGTTCACTTCTTCAATCCATTTCTCTATCGAAGCGAGTTCAATGCGGCGACTGAGGCAGAAGAGAGTGAGCGTGCCCTGCAGCATTTAGAGCGAGTGATTGAATGCGAAGGACCAACGGCGATTGCGGCGATTATTCTAGAGACGATTCCGGGAACCGCTGGCTTTCTCATTCCGCCTAAAGACTACCTTGTTGGTGTGCGTGAGTTGGCAACCAAACATGGCATTCAACTGATCTTTGATGAGGTGATGGTCGGCTTTGGCCGCACGGGTAAGTGGTTTGCGTTTGAGCACTTTAATGTAGTGCCAGATCTGATTACTTTCGCGAAAGGGGTGAACTCGGGTTATGTGCCGGCTGGTGGCGTGGTGGTCAGCGAACCGATCGTTGAGCACTTTAAATCAAACTTCTTTATGGGCGGCTTAACGTACTCTGGTCACCCTTTGGCGATGGCTTCTATCGTTGCAACGCTCGATGTGATGGAGCAAGAGGGCATTGTCACACATGCTGATAACGTCGGTAACAGCGTTCTAGGGCCGCTCCTACTGAGCCTTCAAGAGTTGCACCCTATGATTGGTGATGTGCGCGGTAAAGGGATGTTCTGGGCTGTAGAGCTGGTGGAAGATCGTGAAAGCAAGACACCTTTAAGCAATGAAAAAATGGGGCAATTGAAAGCGCAATTGACCAAGCGAGGCCTGTTGACCTTCATTGTGAATAACCGCATTCACGTTGCGCCACCTTTGGTTATTCAGCCAAGCGAGATAAAGAAAGGCGTTAAGATCATTGATGAAGTGTTGTTTGAACTCGCTTCTTAATTCTTCAATAAGATAGCCAGCACAGCATCAAAGGCACTTTGGCAAAGGATTCCCCGTTCTTTTCAACGTGCCAAACCTAACCTTCAGAAACGACAAAAGAGCATCGATTGATGCTCTTTTTACGTTTATTCACTAAATCACTCTGCTCAAACCGCTCTTAAGTGATGCTAGATCTTCATCACCTCTGACAGCTCTTTGATACCGGGTGCGATCAGATCTTTGTCGATGGCGTGAAAGCCCAATCGAAAATAGGAGTTGGGGTCATATTCTGACAATGCTTCACAGCCCGATTCCGTCTCGGTATTAGTCATGAAGTGTGAATACCCGGTTTCAATCAGTATTCCTTTCTGTGCGGCTCGTGATGCTAAACGTTGGCTATTGATGTGGCTGGGCGTTTGTAGCCACAGAGAGTTGGCCTGCTCGCTTTGAGCCAGTCGTTTACAATCCGGTAGGTATTTCAAGACGGCATCGTTGATCAGCTTCCAGCGCTGGCGCGTGTTTTCTCTAAAGCGCCTTACAAAGCTGTCGTAGTAACCTTGTTTAATAAAGTGCGCTACTTCCATCTGAACGCGACTTGGTGCGTGTCGGTACATCAAGCGACGCAGTATTCTAAGGTCGTAGATCAACTCTTCAGGTGCCACGATGTAGCCTAATCTCAAGCCGGGTGCTAATAGCTTAGAGAAGCTGCTGACGTAGATGACACGTCCTTCCTTGTCACTGGCTTTCAGCGCGGGTTTAGGATTCCACTCCACGTTGCACTCGGCGTCATAGTCATCTTCGATAATCACCGCATCATTGGTTTTGGCCATTTCCAGTAACTGAGCTCGACGCTCGTCACTCATGGTGACGCCCGTTGGGGCTTGGTGGCTAGGTGTGACATAGAAGTGATCACACAGTGAAGAGTGCTCATTGAATCTCAATCCTTGTTCATCCACTTGATGCGGGTGTAACTGCGCGCCAGAGAGATTAAAAATGTGATTCGCTTCTTTGTAGCCGGGGTTCTCGACTCCGACTCGGCTCTGATGGTTCATGAGCAAAGTCGAAATCAAATACAGCGCATTCTGCGAACCTAAGGTTATGAGGATCTCATCACTTTGGGCATGAATACCGCGCTGAGGAAGCACCCTTGTGCGTATCTGTTCGACCAGCATGTCGACGTCTTTATCGACCTTGTCACACAGCCAGCGATGGTCATGTGGATCTGAGGTGACTTTTCTTGTGGCTTCTCGCCATTGCGCTAATGGAAAGTCATTGATAGAGGGTTGGCCAAAAATAAAGGGGTACTGATAGCAGCTCCAATGCGAGGGTTTAACGATGCGAGGGTATTGGCTCAATTGCAGTTTTACTCGCTTGCTCCAATCCGGTGCATTGTCGTTGTCTGTTGATTCAAAATGATCCAAGTTCGCATCGATTTCTTCGCTCGGATTTTGATACTTTTCTGACAGGTAATAACCACTGCGAGGCTTGCTGATGAGATAACCATCATCGAGCAAACTGTCGTACACCAACGAGACCGTATTGCGTGAGACGCCCAATTGGCTAGAGAGCTTGCGACAAGACGGAAGCGCTTGTTCCGCAGGAAAAATACCATTCAATATCGCCGTCACCAAATAGCTACGTACTTGTTCTTGTAGGCTTCTTTTGGAATCAAACTCGATGAAACAATTGTGATTTATCGCCATGAGATACAGTCCTTATTCTCAGTAAACCTCGGTCCTATTTGTATAAAAGAGCAAGAAGTGAGCCAGAGTTCATATGGATGTTTTAAGAACTGGCTTTTGAACGGTATCTAATGAGAAAGGTGCTCTGCTCTAACCTAAAAATAGCTCTGTCCCAACCCGAAAATTAAATTGGCTCTACGTCTTCGAGGCATTCCGTTCATAAAGTAAAGGCAGGCAAATAATCTCGATAAGGAAAGCGTATGAAACAGGGAATGACGATGAAGGCATGGGTTTCAACAGCGGCAGCAACAGTCGTACTGGGTTGTTTTGGTATCGCTCAAGCATCCGAGCTTGCAGCCATCGAAAAGCAAGGTTTTATGAAAGTGGCGACAGAAGATAACTATTCGCCATTCAACTACATCGATCGTGGTAATCCGGCTGGGATTAATAAAGATCTGCTTGATGAACTGCGTGAATATTCGAAGTTCGATATTGAACAAGAGATCTTACCTTGGACAGGGTTACTCGCGTCAGTATCCGCTGGCCAATACGATGTGGCGTTAACCGGAGCTATCATTACCGACACCCGTTTAAAGGCCTTTGACTTTACTCCACCGATTGCTTCAGCACAGCACTACTTCTTAACCCGAGCGGGTGATGACGACATCAATACTGTCGCAGATTTAGATGGTAAAACGGTGGGTCTACAAGCGGGCAGTGCCTTGCTAGAGCGACTTCCTGAGCTAGAAGAGATGCTAGAAGCACAAGGCAAATCTTTGGGCAAAGTCGTTCAGTATCAATCTTATCCAGAAGCGTATTCCGACTTGGCAATTGGCCGTATCGACTATGTGATCAACAGTGTGGTTTCGGTTAACGAGGTAGTGAAGTCCAAGTCAAAGGTATTCAAAAAAGGCGAAGCAGTCTCTGGCCCAGGTTTCGTGAGCTGGCCAGTTCCTAAAGATAATCCTGAGCTTTTGGCTTACCTAACGGAATTCTTCCTACACCTTGAGCAAACAGGAAAAATGGCAGAGCTGCAGAAGAAGTGGTTCGGTGAATCGTTCGACCAACTCCCTTCAGAAGCCATTACTTCGGTTGAGCAGTATCGCAAGCTAACAGCCGTTCAATAGATGAATAAGCATGCGCCGACACAAACAGTTAGCGACTGTTTGTGTCCATGCCATTGGGTTTAAAGCGGTTTAACCCATGAGTCATTGGCGCACAATCTATCGAAAGAAGTCGCTGATCAAAGAGGTCGTTTATGGATTATTACGCTTGGGAACAGTTGCTACAGGGCGCGTGGGCAACGGCATGGATATCGGCAGTATCGATTGTATTAGGTGTCGTCATCGGCTTAATAATTGCCTTGGTTAGAATGATGAAAATCCCGTTTGTGGATCAAATGTTGGGCATCTATGTCAGTTGGGCACGAGCAACGCCTTTGGTGACGTTGGCTCTGTTTATTTTCCTTTCTTTTCCGTCATTTGGCATCAATTTAGATAAACACGTTTCTGCCATTTTAGCGCTCACACTCAATACATCGGCATTCAATGCAGAGATTTGGCGCAACGCGTTTCTTAACTTTTCAAAAGGACAAATGGAAGCGGCTGAAGCCATTGGTATGAGACGCATCACTTACTTCCGCCGCATCATGTTCCCACAAATGGTGATCATGAGCCTACCTGCGCTAGTCAATGAGATGTCGTTCTTAATCAAAGGAAGCCCAGCGATTGCGGTGATCGGTATCGTCGACCTAACTCGTGTCACCAATCGAATCTCTGCGGTTACCTATGAACCACTTGGGCCGATTCTATGTGCCGGTGCCATATACATGTTGATTATTGGCGTGTTGGTGAAGTTGCAAGCGGTGGCTGAAAACCGAGCCACTTATCTGCAGCAGTAAGTGTGGCTAGCAGTAATCTATCTCAGTCACAGCTATCAACAACAGCCACAGTTTAGCCGTCATGGCTACTTGGTCAGAAACACCATTTACCTGCTTGTGATGCGTTATTGAGCGGGTAAGTTTAAGGAGTAAATATGGAAGAATGGAATATTATCTGGCAACAAAAAGAGCTGTTTGCTTCAGGGTTTGTGACCACATTTTATCTTTTTGTTTCGTCTTCAATCTTGAGTTTCATCATTGGCATCAGTTTGTTGTATTGCCTCGAAAACTCAAAACTTGGTGTGAAGTACACCATCAATAGTTTGATAGGCATGATGCGCACCTTGCCGTTTCTTATCTTAGCGTACCTGCTCTATTACGGGCTGCCGCAGGTTGGTATTCGACTCGATGCGATTACAGCGGGAATCATCGCGCTAAGTCTCTATCACGGAACCTATTTTTGTGAGATTTTCCGAGGTGTTCGTAAGGGGTTAGAGCCAGGTTACATCGAAGCGGCGCACGCTTATGGCTTCTCTAAATTAAAAACCTTTACCCGAGTCATCACCCCTAACGTGTTGTTTAAGTCGGTTCCGCTGATCACGAACCAACTCATCATCTGCTTAAAAGACACTGCGTTTCTTAGCATCATCACCGTCGCAGAAATTACCGCGGCAGCCAACAGTATTCAATCCACGTACTTCATCCCATTGAATGCGTTCATCATTGCTATCGCGCTCTACTGGGCTGTGAGTATTGCACTTGAAACCATCACCAAACGAATCCAAACCAAAGTTGAACTTAGAGGGCTTAGCCATGCTTAAACAATCAGAGATTATTGAAACGGAAGCACCGATTAACCCTTCTTCGAGCGTGAGTTTGGAAGTGATTGAGTGCGAGCCACTATTGGAAGAACGAGAGACGATCATCAAGGTTGAAAATCTGTCGAAACAGTTTGATGGCATCGAAGTACTGCGAGATATCAACCTCAACATCAACAAAGGCGATGTGGTGAGTATTCTCGGTTCGTCAGGTTCGGGGAAATCGACGTTATTACGTTGTATGAATTGGCTAGAGCAGCCAGAACGCGGCACGATCTTCATGGGTGATGAACGCATTGGTATCAACTCTGAAACGGGTACACCACTCAAATATAAAGAGCTGGCGAAACTTAGAGAGCGCCTTGGTATGGTTTTCCAAAGCTTCAACTTGTGGCCACATCTCACCGTGTTGCAAAACGTCATGGAAGCGCTCGTTCACGTTAAGAAGATAGCGAAATCAGACGCCGAAGAGATGGCTCGTAAGCAACTCGATAAGGTTGGGATGTCGCACAAACTAGAGAATTACCCGAGTATGTTATCGGGTGGGCAAAAGCAACGTGTCGCTATTGCCAGAGCTCTCGCGATGGAGCCGGATGTATTGCTGTTTGATGAGCCAACGTCTGCACTCGATCCTGAATTGGTCGAAGAGGTGTTATTGGTGATGAAGAAATTGTCGCAAGAGGGCTACACCATGGTAGTTGTGACACATGAAATGGAATTCGCGCGTCAGGTGTCGGATCAGGTGGTATTTCTTGAAAAAGGCATCTTGATTGAGAAATCCAACCCAGAGAAGTTTTTCACTAACCCAGACTCACCAAGGGTTAGACAGTTCCTCAAGCTTGATTCATGAGTTAGATAGCTTGCTCATGAATCAAGGTTCGATCGTTAAAAAACTCCGACTAAATCCGTCGGAGTTTTTGTCTGTGCTGGTTTTTTCTTCCTAAGCCCAAACTTAAACCTAAAACTATACAAATGGCCATGTGGCGCTAACCAATACTATCAATATGAATGACCACAGAGTCTGGTCGCCAGTACTCCAATTCGCAGTCCATCAACTCGCCATCTTGTTTGTAGTTCACTCGGCAGATCTTCAAAACAGGCTGCCCCTCTGCCAAATTCAACGCCTTGGCGACATGGGCAGGTGCAGAAGTGGGAATCACATCAAAGCGCGAGCGTTGGGTCTCGTAGCCGTATTTTTCTCGGTAGATGCCTGTTAGTGACATGGTGAGGTTTTCCGACAAGACACCATCAAACAAGGGCGCTTTCAGTACATTTTCAACAAACAGCACAGCTCTGCCATCAATAAAACGCAAGCGCTCAATCACGTGTATTGGCGTTATCTGCTCTATCTCTAATGCTTTGGCGTAATCGCCTGCCGCCATCTCTGTGCGGGTGCTGAGCAGTCTGGTTTCTGCTATGCGGTGTTGTTCACGAATCATTTGATGAAAGTGAGAACGTGACAATGGGTTATAGCGAACACGTTCGGGTGACACATACCAACCTCGGCGCTCTTCTCGGTATATCAGGCCCTCGGTTTCTAATGATACCAACGCATCTTTGAGCGTAATTCGTGTGGTTGAAAACAGCTCGCTGAGCTCTCTTTCGGATGGCAGCTTTTGCCCCTCGGTGAAGATGCCTGATTGAAGCTGTTCTCTAATGCTCGCCTTAATTCTGCCTAGCTGTGTCCCTGATTGCCCTGTAGCCAATGTTCTCATTACTGATCTAGTCCATAAGTTCGTGTGCTCAATAAGGTAAACCACGGAGTTAACAGGAATGTGACAGTAAACAAAGGCTTGCTGTCATATGAGTGAAATATAACTGCCACGGAAATGCATCCTAACTGTCAAATAACTTGCGCGAAAGCGTCACACTCCGGCGATAGCATACAAAACGAACTTACTGACCTAGTCCAGAGGGATAGAGACAATGAAAACTTTGCTTAGCCGTTCAACTGTATCGCCATCTAAACTGATTGGCGCAACGTTAATAACGGCAACACTTTCAATGCCAGCGATGGCGAAGGATGCTGATCTTGAGTCACTGATTGAAGCCGCTCAAAAAGAGGGTGCGGTTTACAGTGTGGGTATGCCAGACAGTTGGGCAAACTGGAAAGGCACATGGGCTGACCTGAAAGCAAACTACGGTTTGAAGCATCAGGATACAGACATGAGCTCGGCTCAAGAGATCTCGAAATTTGAAGCAGAGAAAAGAAACGCAACTGCAGATATCGGTGATGTTGGTTTCGCCTTTGCACGTGTCGCTGTGCAGAAAGACGTAACGCAGCCATACAAGCCAACGACTTGGGATGACATTCCAGATTGGGCGAAAGACAAAGATGGTCACTGGGCTCTGGCTTACACAGGTACTATCTCGTTCATTTCAAACAATAACCTTGTTGAAGATGCCCCAAAATCTTGGAGCGATCTACTAGAAGGCGACTACAAAGTTACTGTTGGTGATGTAGGCGTTGCCGCACAAGCAAACAACGCAATTCTAGCGGCTGCATTTGCTAACGGTGGTGACGAGTCGAACCTAAAACCAGCGATTAAATTCTTTGGTGAACTAGCGAAGCAAGGCCGCCTGTCTTACACAGATCCAAGTATCGCTAACCTTGAAAAAGGCGAAGTGGAAGTGGCAATCATGTGGGATTTCAACGCACTGAATTACCGCGACAAGATCGACCGTGAGCGCTTTACGGTAAGCATTCCACAAGATGGTTCAGTGATCTCTGGTTACACCACCATCATCAACAAATACGCGAAAAACCCGAACGCGGCGAAGTTGGCTCGTGAATATATCTTCAGCGACCAAGGACAAATCAACCTAGCAGAAGGTTACGCGCGCCCAATCCGTAGCAGCGTTTCGCTACCTCAATCAGTACAAGACAAGCTGATCTCGAACGATGAATACAGCAACGTGCACCCAGTATCTGACTTCTCAGCATGGGAAAAATCAGCACGTCGTCTACCACGTCAATGGCAAGAAAGCGTATTGATTCACCAGCAATAACCCCGCTTAACACGCCACCTGTAACGGGTGGCTTATAGAAACAAGCAATAGAGAATAGACCATGAGCAATAAGGTTATCCTTGTTGTTCTAGATGGACTGAACTATCAGGTAGCCCGTGATTGCATGGGCTACCTGAACGGTCTTCTAGAACTAAGTGATATGCAGACAAAACAGGGCGATTCGCACAATGAACAGAGCACTTCGCAGAGCACGCAAAAAAATAAGCTGCGCGCCACGCTTTACCCTGTGCAGTGCGAGCTGCCGTCTATGTCACGTCCACTGTATGAGTGCATCCTGACCGGTGTTCGCCCTGTCGAGAGTGGCATCGTTAACAACCAAATCGTGCGTTTATCGAATCATGAGTCGATCTTTAGCTTGGCGAAATCGCAGGGTAAAGTGACGGCTGCAGCGGCATATCATTGGGTGAGTGAGCTTTATAACCGAGCGCCATTTGATGCTGTGCGTGACCGTTTCACCAACGATGAAACCATGAACATTCAACACGGTTGTTTCTACCACTGGGACCACTACCCAGATGAAGCCTTGTTCTTGGATGCAGAGCACCTGCGGGTCACTCATCAACCGGATTTTTTGCTGATTCACCCAATGAACATTGACGACATGGGGCACAAGCACGGGCTGGACTCTCGCCAATACCGCAACAGTGCTCGTGGCGCGGATATCTACCTGTCGAACTACCTTGAGAAATGGGTAGACGATGGTTATCAAGTGATCATCACCAGTGACCACGGCATGAACAATGACTTGTCTCACGGTGGCATTCTGCCTGAAGAGCGCGAAGTGCCATTCTTTGTGATTGGCGATAAGTTCACACACCAAGAATGTTCAGTGAAACAGACCGACATCTGCGGCAGCGTGTGTCAGCTACTCAACCTTGAACACGATAAATCTTACACTCAGGAATTGTTGGCCTTATGAGCAGTTCTGTAATCACGCAGAGCGATGGCTCTGCGCTTCAACCCAAAACCAAATCTTTGTTTCAACGCTTCAAGCCCGCCTTGTGGCTTGCGCCTTTCGCACTGTTTTTCTATCTGTTCCAACTGGCACCTATGGTTTGGGTGCTGATCAACAGCTTCTTCTACGATGATGAGCTCTCTCTCGAAAACTACTCTGAGATATTCGATTCTGCCTTCATGATGCAGGCTTTTGGCAACAGTTTATGGCTGTCGATTTGGTCGAGTATTGTTGGCTTAGCGATTGCGACTCTGCTCGTTTCTTCACTGCGCCGCGTTGATTCTAAAATCCGCGATGCGGTGATTGCGTTTACCAACATGAGCAGCAACTTCTCAGGTGTGCCTCTGTCATTCGCCTTCATCATCATCTTGGGCACCAACGGTGCTATCACCTTATTGCTCAAACAGTATGGATTGCTGGGTGATTTCGACCTGTATGGCAAGTGGGGCTTGCTTGCGATTTACATCTACTTCCAGATCCCATTGGCGGTTTTATTGCTGTATCCAGCGTTCGATGCCTTGAGTGACGACTGGCAAGCAGCTTCGGCATTGCTTGGCGCGAAAACTTGGCAGTATTGGACCAAAATCGCGCTGCCTGTGTTATCTCCTGCCTTGTTCGGCACCTTCATCATCTTGATTGCTAATGCGATTGGCGCGTATGCGAGCGTGTATGCGTTGACATCGGGTAACTACAACGTGATTACGATTCGGATCGCGAGCTTGGTATCAGGCGATTTGTTCCTCGAACCAAACCTAGCAGCGGCAATTTCCGTGATTCTGATGGCGATGCTGGCGTTCATCACCGTGATTAACCAATGGCTGATCAGCAAAAGCTACGCAGGGAAGAGAAAGTAATGAACACCGTAAATACACGCTTTCATAAAACCGTGGTCTATTCGATCGTTGGCATCATGATGATCCCGATCTTGGCGACCTTCATCTACTCGATCTCTTCGCGTTGGGGCGCGACGATCTTGCCTGACGGTTTTACTTTGGATTGGTACATCAACCTGTTGACGGATCCTCGCTTCTTACAAGCCTTTGGCCGTTCACTGTTTATCTGTGTGGCGGCGCTGTCATTGAGTGTGGTGTTGGTTCTGCCTGCGATTTTCGTGGTGTTTTACTATTTCCCGAAACTCGACAAGGTGATGAATATCCTGATCTTATTACCGTTCGCAGTGCCGCCAGTGGTGTCGTCGGTGGGCTTACTTCAGCTGTATGCCGATAGCGAAATCTCACTGATAGGTACGCCGTGGATTCTGATTGGTACCTACTTCACCATCGCGCTGCCATTCATGTATCGCGCGATTGCCAACAGCTTTGAAGCTATTAACCTGCATGACTTGATGGACGCAGCTCATCTGCTCGGCGCAAGCACCACCAAGGCGTTCTTATTGATTATTCTGCCAAACCTTAAGAAAGGCTTAATGGCATCGCTGTTCTTGTCGTTCTCGTTCCTATTGGGCGAGTTCGTGTTCGCCAACATCTTGGTGGGTACACGTTACGAGACGCTGCAAATTTACCTATACAACATGCGTCAAACCAGTGGTCACTTCACGTCAGCCCTTGTGATGACGTACTTCCTGTTTATTTTCTTACTGACTTGGTTGGCAAGTCGTTTCAGCCAAGGTACCAAATAATGAGCTATGTAAATGCGAAAAACCTCACCAAGCGCTTTGGTGACAATACAGTATTTGAAGACATTGAATTCTCAATCGAGAAGGGGGAATTCATCACGCTGCTTGGCCCAAGTGGTTGTGGTAAATCGACCTTGCTACGTAGCTTGGCTGGTTTGAATCCGGTCGATGGTGGCGAAATCTGGGTGAATGGTGAGGAGATTACTCACCAAGTGCCGCAAGAGCGTGGCATCGGTATGGTGTTTCAATCTTATGCGTTGTTCCCGAACATGACGGTTGAAGGCAACATTGCGTTTGGCCTTAAGATGAAAAAGCTTGCTGCTGATGAGATTAAGCGCGAAGTCGCGAAAGTGATTGGGCTGGTGGACTTAACAGGCAAAGAGAAGTTTTACCCGCATCAGTTATCGGGCGGTCAGCGTCAACGTGTCGCTTTGGCAAGAGCCTTGGTGGTCAAGCCGCGTATTCTATTGCTCGATGAACCGCTTTCGGCGCTGGATGCGAAGATCCGAAAGCACCTACGCCAACAGATCCGAGATATTCAGAAAGAGATGAACCTGACCACGATCTTCGTGACTCATGATCAAGAAGAAGCGATGATCATGTCTGACCGCATCTTCTTGATGAATAAAGGTGAGATCGTCCAAGCAGGCACACCCGAAGAGATCTACACTCAACCTGCCAATGAGTTTGTTGCTGGGTTCATGGGGCACTACAATCTGGTGCAAGCGAACAAGGCCAAGCAACTTTTCAACATTGAAACCGAGTGGAAGGTGGCGATTCGTCCTGAATCTATCTACGTTAAAGAGCAAGGCCGACAGTATGGCGAGCATATCTCCGCGCCGAAAACGGGCACCATTCGTAACCACCAGCTTTTGGGTAACGTGATTCGCTATCAAGTGGACGTCGATGAATGTGAATTAACCGTCGACTTACTTAACCGTTCTTCTGAACGACTGTTGGCAAACGGCAGCCAACTTGAACTCCTGTTTAACCTTAACGAAATTCAACCTGTGAGAGCCTAAGATGTTCAAACCTTTGTATGTATTTGATATGGACGAAACGCTGATCAATGCCGATGCAGCAATGCTTTGGAATGAGTTCTTGGTTGAAAAGGGCATTGCCACTGCGCCCAACTTTATTGAAGAAGATAAGCGCTTAATGGGCCTGTATTCGGAAGGTAAACTGAATATGGAAGATTACCTCACGTTTTCCATGCAGCCTTTAGCCGATATGCCAACAGAGCAAGTTACAGCATTGGTTGAAGAGTGTGTCGAACAGCATATTTTGCCTAGACAGTTCAAGCAGTCGAAACCCTTGATTGAGCTGCTTGAGAATGATGATATCGACATGTTGATCATCTCTGCCAGCGTGACTTTCTTAGTGGAAGCGGTGGGTCGTAAGATTGGTATCGAGAATGCACTCGGTATTGATTTGATTGAAAACCAAGGCCGTTTTACTTCTCAAATATCAGGCGTACCAAGCTATCGTGAAGGCAAAGTGACGCGTTTAAAAGAGTGGTTAGACAATCAAGAAACCAACTACTCAGACATCCACTTTTATACCGATTCAATCAACGACTTACCTTTGTGTGAACACGCTGATTTTACTTACTTGGTGAATCCATGCCCGCGTTTAAAAGCGTTAGCTGATCAACCGAACTGGTCGATCCTCGACTGGGATTAACGCGAACCTTATATTCGAATTAGGTTCTTTCTAGAACTCATCAAGCCGCTGACTACAGCGGCTTTTTTGCATCATCAGTCTAATATTCGATTTATCACCTTAGCTGACAAAAGTACATATGTAACAATTCAATAACATCTATTACTCTGCTGTAAATCAAACCACCATCTTTCAATCCCTTGATAACACTCACTTTCTTGTCTTGATGGTTTGTGTGTAACAAATATTTTACAAATTGACAGAGTTTCATCGTAATTGCCCATTTTCCTCCACCCATTCCATTATCTCGGCTTGTGGGCCAAATTTAATTAAGGACAAAAAATACACAACCATTTCACAAAAAACGTAATACAAAACCAATAGGTACAAGGAGAAAGTTCATGGTGGATACATACAACCCGCTTGGCACGGATGGATTCGAGTTTGTTGAATACACGGCCGTTGACCACAAGGGAATTGAGCAACTTAAAGCGCTGTTTGTGTCACTTGGTTTTGCTGAGATCGCCAAGCACCGTTCAAAAGAAGCTTGGCTGTATCGACAAGGTGACATCAACTTTATCGTCAATGAACAGCCTCACAGCCAAGCGGAAGCGTTCGCTAAAGTGCATGGGCCATCGGTATGTGGCATGGCGTTTCGTGTCAATGAAGCAACGGCGGCAATGGAGCAAGCATTCAAGGGTGGCGGTGAAGAGTACAAGACAGAAATAGGGCCGATGGAACTTAGCATTCCTGCCATTTACGGCATCGGTGAAAGCCTGCTCTATTTTGTGGATCGTTATGGCAAGCAGAGCATCTATGACGTCGATTTCCGATTCTATGACGATGCGGAACAGCGCATGGCTGAAGCCAATGTGGGCTTGTATGAAATCGACCACCTCACGCACAACGTGAAACAAGGCAATATGGATGTATGGTCTGGGTTTTATGAGCGCATCGGTAACTTCCGCGAGATTCGCTACTTCGATATTGAAGGTAAACTGACTGGCCTTGTGAGCCGCGCTATGACCTCACCATGTGGCAAGATCCGCATCCCTATCAATGAGTCTTCAGACGACAAATCACAAATCGAAGAGTTCATTCGCGAATACAACGGTGAAGGTATCCAACACATCGCGCTCGCAACGGATGACATCTACAAAACGGTGAAAACCCTGCGTGATCGCGGCATGGACTTTATGCCAACTCCAGATACCTATTACGAGAAAGTCGACGAGCGTGTGAAGGGCCACGGTGAAGACACCGATCTGCTGCGCGACCTACGCGTTCTGATTGATGGCGCGCCGACCAAAGACGGCATCTTGCTGCAAATTTTCACACAGACGGTAATTGGTCCTGTGTTCTTTGAAATCATTCAGCGTAAAGGCAACGAAGGCTTTGGTGAAGGCAACTTCAAGGCGCTGTTTGAATCGATTGAAGAGGACCAGATTCGTCGAGGAGTATTAGACGATGCATAAATGGATCTCGTTTCCTCATCGGGAGGGTGTGTGTTCTAAACAAGCGCACGCCGATTTTCCCGAAGAGGCAATTTATGAGCGAGAGGCGGGCCGGAGTGGTTTCTTCGGCCCTGCGGCTCACTTTCATCATCAACATGCCCCAACTGGTTGGTCGGAGTGGGAGGGCGATCTGCGTCCTCGCGCTTTTGATTTTACGCTGGTGGAGAAAGCTAGCCAGATAACCCCTTGGGCTGTGCCCCATCTTTTGCATAACGCGGACTGTAAAATCCGTGTATGGCGCATGGATGATAAGATGGATTTCTTGGTGCGTAACTCTGACGGTGATGAGCTGCTGTTCATTCACCAAGGCAGTGCTGATCTCTATTGTGACTATGGTCATCTAGCGGTGAGTGAAGGGGATTACGTGATGATCCCGCGCTCGACCAATTGGCGCATAGAGCCAAGTGAGCCGATGTTCATCTTGATGATAGAGAACACAGACGCGGCTTACTCCTTGCCAGAGAAAGGCATGGTAGGCAATCACGCGGTGTTTGATCCTGCTGTGCTAGACATCCCTTCAATCAATGATCAATTCCGCGCTCAGTATTCAGAAAACCAGACTCAGGTTCAGGTGAAGCGCCACGACAAAGTCAGCGTGATCACCTATCCGTTCAATCCATTGGATGCGATTGGTTGGCATGGCGACTTAGCGGTGGTGAAAGTGAATTGGCGAGATATCAGACCGCTGATGTCACATCGCTACCACTTGCCACCTTCTGCGCATACGACGTTTGTTGGCGCAGGCTTTGTAGTGTGCACCTTTGTACCACGCCCGATTGAGAGCGACCCAGGTGCATTGAAAGTGCCGTTCTACCACAACAATGATGACTACGACGAAGTGCTGTTCTATCACGCTGGTGACTTTTTCAGTCGAGACAATATTGAAGCGGGCATGGTGACCTTCCATCCAGCAGGCTTCACTCATGGACCTCACCCTAAAGCCTTCAAGGCGGGTCAGGCACACAAGAAGAAGTTTACCGATGAAGTGGCGGTGATGATCGATACTCGCCATGCGCTGCAGTTCTCTGATGAACTCGATAGCGTTGAAAACAAAGAATATGTCTACAGTTGGCAAGAGAAATAAGGGACAAGGATGAAATTAGCAACCAAGAAAAATGGCACTCGCGATGGTCTATTGATGGTCGTGAGTAAAGATCTCAAACAGTGTGTGGCTGCCACCGAAATCTTCCATGCGATGCATCTGGCGCCAACCATGCAGGTAGCATTGGATAACTGGGACAGCGTGGCTTCTCAGTTAGAAGAGTTATACACCTCGTTAAACAACGGGCATGTGACTGGCAGTGAAGTGTTTGCACCTCAGTACTGTGAATCACCTCTACCACGCGCATATCAATGGGCTGATGGCAGCGCGTATGTAAACCACGTTGAACTGGTGCGTAAAGCGCGTGGTGCTGAAATGCCAGAAAGCTTCTGGGTCGATCCACTCATGTATCAAGGCGGCTCAGACGCGTTTATCGGTCCTCGTGACAACATCGAATTTGCCAGCGACGAGTGGGGCATCGATTTCGAAGGTGAGGTCGCGATTGTGACCGGTGATGTGCCTATGGGTGCCAGTGCTAAACAAGCGCACGATTCGATTCGCTTGCTGATGTTGGTGAATGATGTGTCGCTGCGTGGTTTGATTCCGGCTGAACTCGCTAAGGGTTTTGGTTTCTTCCAGTCTAAACCGTCTTCGGCGTTCTCTCCGGTTGCCGTTACACCTGATGAGCTAGGTGAACAATGGAAAGGCAGCAAGGTGCATTTACCGTTGATATCGACCTACAACGACCAACCTTTTGGTTGTCCGAATGCGGGCGTCGATATGACTTTCAATTTTGCCGAACTAGTTGTGCATGCAGCGAAAACTCGACCATTATCGGCAGGCGCGATCATAGGTTCAGGCACGGTATCGAATAAGCAAGGCACTGACCACGGCACCTCAATTGCCGAGGGCGGCGTGGGTTATTCATGCATAGCTGAAGTTCGTATGATTGAGACCATCCGTGATGGTAAGCCTTCGACTCAATTCATGTCGTTTGGCGACTCGATCAAGCTTGAGATGTTTGATGCTGCAGGTCATTCTATTTTTGGCGCGATAGACCAAAAAGTGAGCCAGTATCGAGCGCTATAATCCACATAATAGGATTTCTGTATGAGCGAGAGCATCGTGAACAAGAACATTATACTTTACGGTTACTGGCGCTCGTCTGCAGCCTATCGTGTGCGTATTGGATTGAACCTAAAACAGCTCAATTATGAGTCTAAATCGGTGCATTTGGTGCGTAATGGCGGCGAGCAACATGACCCACAATATCGCGATCTCAATGCCAGTGAACTAGTGCCTGTGCTGGTGGATGGTGAAGTTCAACTCAATCAGTCGTTGGTTATTCTTCAATATCTCGATGAACACTACATGTGTGAGAGCAGCCCAGACACCTCGCTGATTCCAGAGCAAGTGCCGCTGCGTTATCAAGCGTTGGCAATGGCTCAGGATATTGCCATGGAAATCCATCCTCTCAATAACCTACGCGTGTTGCAGTATTTGGAGCGAGAATTGTCGTGCGAGCAAGAGGCGAAAATGGATTGGCTTCGTTACTGGATGAGCCAAGGGTTTTCAGCGTTAGAAGAGAAGCTGGCCAAACACCGAAAAGCACATGGCGACTCGATGTATAGCCTCACGGATTCACCATGCATTGTCGATATCTGCTTGGTGCCGCAGGTGTATAACGCGCTGCGCTTTGGCGTTGATATGTCACCTTATCCGCTAATTAATTCGATTGTCGAAGCGTGTAACCAGTTACCCGATTTTATTGATGCGATGCCAGAGAACCAAGCGGATGCGAATGCACCGATGTGAACGTATTAAATTGTTTTTTATGAACTGGAAATGTTATTTGGATGAAGTCTCGTTATAATTACGCTTTGGTATATTTAAAGACATTATGTATTCATTCTTTTCGGGTTTAATTTCCAAAATTATGAATATTTATCTCATCTAGCATTAAACGCTCCTAATAAAATAAGCCTCATTATAATTAAATAAGAGGCTTGTAATATAATTTATATTAGTATTGTTTATCACTCGATAATATTAGTAATAAACAATACCTTCGCCTTTCGTTATCAGAGTGCCAGCTTCATTGGTAATTATTTTATCTAAATCAAATAATGAACCAATCGCCGCATTACCCAAGCCAGCTTCAACGAATTTACAAACGGCATCAATTTTTGGCCCCATAGAACCAGCAGGGAATGAAAACTCTGCTAAACCAGCAGGCGTTGCTTGCTTCATTTCTGCTTGGTCTTCTTTACCATAGTTACGGAAAATTGAACCATCGGTTAAGATAATAAATAGGTCAGCATGGATTTTTTCAGCCAGTAATTCAGCCGTAAGATCTTTGTCAATCACGCACTCTACGCCAGTACTCTTACCCTGTTCAATACTCACGGGAACACCGCCGCCGCCACAAGCGATAACAAGGTTTTCTGTATCTAGAAGAGTTTCAATTTGCTGAATTTCAACAATGCTTTTTGGCATAGGAGAAGGCACAACGCGACGGTAGTACTCGCCATCAGCTTTAAATTGCATTGTGCTTTGAGCCATTAACTCTTTGGCTCGTTGCTCTGTATATACAGGGCCAACAAATTTAGTCGGGTTAGCAAACGCAGGGTCTTTTTTGCATACTTCAGTTTGCGTGACTAGCGTCGCTACGTCTAATTCAGGGTCAATGTTTCTTAGCTCTTGTTGTAACATGTAGCCCACCATGCCACAGGTTTGAGAGCCGAGTACATCCATTGGGTATGGGGTCGTCTCTGGCGAATATTCGCTATAAGCCGCGTTTTGTTCCATCAACAAGCCTACTTGTGGGCCATTACCATGAACGATAACAATCTCATGCTCGCGTGCGATTGCAGCAATACTCGCCGCTGATTTGATTATATTTTCACGTTGGTTCTCAGCCGTTAATGCTTGGCCTCTTGCTAAAAGAGCGTTACCGCCTAAAGCTAATACTATGCGCATGATAATGTCTCCGATCATTTAATAATGATTTTATTTTACGTAGGGATTAACCGCTTGTTTCTAATTAAATTCAAGCTTATTAATAACAATGACTAGGTTTTTAATTACTATTAAGTAATTAACATTTCGAGATAGTATGGGAAAATAACCGTCCTAAATGTGATAGCTATCAAATTATTATTTCACTAGAAATGGAGCTGTGGAAATGGGAGTTATTGCAATTCGATTAAATATCCATAAGCTTGGATACAATCCAGTGGTGGACTCTTTTTTCGTATAAATGATTCGTCTTTAGTGAATATTATCTCTGGCTATAAAATGATTAATTTTCAAATTTTGTTCTAAATATGACGTTCAGATCGCATTTAGATCTTTAGAAAAGGTACGGGGCCAAACTGATGAGAGGGTTCATGAGCTTTAATAGTGGCTTCGATTCGGTTTTCAATCGGCTGCCTTTACTCCAGATGTTATCTGACAGCCAAGTGAAAAGTGGAGATAGCTTGCTACGTTCTAGGCCTAATCGCTAAAGCGAAACGGCGCGCTTTATCTCTTCTAAAACCTCGGCGTTAGCAATGGCACCAAGGTTTTCTACACTCTTGCCATTGATCACCTGTTTCACTGCCAGCTCCACCAGTTTGCCAGAGCGTGTTTTTGGCACGTCGCTGATCGCAAATATCTGGCTTGGTACATGCCTCGGTGAACAAGAGGATTTAAGTTTACTCTTGATGGCTGTCAGTAACTTATCATCTAGAGCCACACCTTGTTGTAACTGAACAAACAGCCATATCTGCTCGTTGCGGTCGATGTCTTTACCGACTGCTATCGAGTCGATGATGCCGTCAATGGTGTTCACTTGTTGGTAGATTTCGGCAGTACCAATTCGCACGCCACCGGGGTTGAGTGTGGTGTCGCCTCGACCGTAGAACAGATAGCCGTCATGCACGCTTTGTGCGACTTCATCACCGTGATGCCACACATTATCGAACTTGTCCCAATAAGTACTGTGGTAGCGCTCTCCGGTGTCATTCCAGAAGCCAACAGGGAAGTTGGGTAGGGAGTTTGTACACACCAGTTCGCCACGTTCGTGATTGACTTTGTGACCAGACGAATTGAACACTTTGATGTCGACGCCGAGCCCGGCCTGTTGGCATTCACCGCGATACACTGGCGAGATAGGGTTGCCTAAAACAAAGCAGCCACAAATATCCGTGCCGCCAGAAATGGACGCTAAATGCAGGTCTTGCTTGATGTGTTTGTAGACGTAATCGAACTGCTCTGGGTAGAGTACAGAACCTGTCGAGCACAGTGTTCTTAATTTAGGAAGGTTGTGACTGTCGATAGGCGAGAGCTCTGCCTTCTCAATCGCTTCTAGATACTTGGCTGAAGTGCCAAATGTCGATATATCAGCTCGCTGCGCTAAATCCCACAGAACGTTAGGTTGCGGATACACTGGGCTGCCATCAAAGATCACCAAACAAGCCCCACTGGCGAGTGCAGATACATGCCAGTTCCACATCATCCAACCACAAGTGGTGTAGTAGAACACGCGATCTCTTGGTTTAATATCGCAATGAAGCTGATGCTCTTTTAGGTGATTGATGGTAGTGCCACCAACAGAATGGACAATACACTTTGGCTTTCCGGTAGTACCGGAGGAATAGAGCACGAACAACGGTTCATTGAAGCCGACACGAGTAAATTGAAGAGGTTTTGGCTGATAGTGATTAATGATGCTTTGCCAGCTTTGGATCGACACATCATGTTCAATTTTGTTCTTCTTTAAATCGTTCCTTTCTAAATCGCTCTTATCTAAATCATTGTTCGGTTTCAAATAACCGATCTCACACACCTGTTTTAATTCGTTTAAGTGCTCGATGATTTCACGGTTTTTATCCGTCATATCGAACGTCTTGCCATTGAAGGTGTAACCGTCACAGGTGAAAAGCACCTTAGGTTTCACTTGGCCAAAGCGCTCAATCACGCTCTCGACACCAAAATCAGGCGAAGTCGATGTCCAAATCGCCCCCAAGCTAGTGGTTGCCAACATCGCAATCACGGTTTGAGGAAGATAGGGCGTATAAGCAGCAACCACATCTCCTTGTTGAACACCAATATCAATAAGCCATTGTTGAACGCTAGATGCTTCCTCAACCAAGGTTTGCCATGTGTAGCTTTGCTGTTCGCCACGCTCATTCTCAAACCAAATCGCAAGCTCGTTTGGCAACGTTTTTGATGAATGCAGCAAGTTTTCGGCGTAATTCACTTGTGCATTCGGAAACCACACCGCATCGCGATTCGATTTCGGCTGCTGCCAGCGACTCTCACCTTGAGTTTTTATGTGCTCGCTTTCTACCCTGTTAATACAGTCTTGCGAGCCGACCATTCCACAAAACTGCCATACGTTCTGCCAAAACGACTCTGGATGTTCCACAGAACATTGATGGAGATCCGCATAGTTTTGTAATTCCCGCCCGAGTACGCCCTGCTGATCAAGGCTATCAATGAATTGGGTTACGTTGGCGTGTGCGATGCGCTGTTCGCTGGGCTGCCAAACTGGCTTATTGTTTTCGTGCATTCCTTTACCTTTAACAAAAAGTTAACGTTTTCAGTCTGGTATTTAGGTTTTACAAAGTCAAAAGATCAGCAAAATAAGGGTGCGACGGAACTGTGTAAATAAAATGTTACACGATCGCTTGTTTCGAAAAATCGCGCAAATTGGCGGATATAAGGAGTGGAGATAGGCTTAAAGGGAGACATTCGAAAGGAGGTGTGTAATGACTCAATATCATTCTAAGCCCGTGAGCCAAGAGGGATGGGTTGAGTGGAGCCTCGAAGAAGACGCCATTTGGCACGACTTAGTGAAAAGGCAACTAGACGTCATTAACGACCGCGCATGCGATGCCTATTTGCACGGTTTGACCCTGCTCGATTTGCCATTAGACAGAGTTCCCCAGCTTCCAGAGATAAACAAAGTGCTAATGGAAACAACAGGTTGGCAGGTACAGCCTGTGCCTGCGTTGATCGATTTCGACCGTTTCTTTGATTTGCTCGCCAATAAGAAATTCCCAGTGGCGACATTTCTGAGAACGCGAGATGAGTTCGATTACTTACAAGAACCTGATTTCTTTCATGAAATTTTCGGCCATTGTGCCATGCTCACCAATGCCGATTTTGCGACATTCACCGAGCACTACGGAAAACTAGGCCAAGCAGCCACACCTAAACAGCGCGCGTATCTGGCCCGTTTGTATTGGTTTACGGTTGAGTTCGGTTTAGTAAAAGAAGGCGATAGGCTGAAAATCTATGGCGGTGGCATTCTTTCGTCTCCGGCGGAAACCATGTATGCGTTGGGAGGGGATTTGGCCGTTCGTGAGCGGTTCGATCTGCAAACGGTTTTGAGAACCCCTTATCGCATCGACATCATGCAGCCGAAATATTACGTGATCACCGAGCTATCTGAGCTCTTCAAAATCAGTCAGGAAAACCTATTACAGCAAGCTGATCTCGCCATCGACGCGGGGTTACTACCACCACTTTTTGAACCCAAGGAACCAACACATGTTGAATGAACAAAAATGCGAAGCCTGCAGTATCGACGCGATTGCTCTAAGTAAAGATGAGCAACAATCTTTACTGTTGGAGTTGTCTGATTGGCAGATCATCGAAAGAGACGGCATCCCGCAGCTTGAGAAGGTGTTCAAGTTTAAGAACTACAAACAAGCGTGGGCATTCAGCAACAAAGTGTCAGAGTTGGCAGAAGAAGAGTTCCACCACCCTTCGATCTTATTGGAGTGGGGCAAAGTCACCGTCACTTGGTGGAGCCACTCAATCAAAGGCCTACACAAAAATGACTTCATCTGCGCCTCACGCTGCGATGTGTTCGCCGTGAGTGAATAGACTTTTTGAGTTTAGAGGAGCTGCCTTTCTTATCTCTGTGATGCGATTATCTGATTATTCAGCTCATTAGGTGAGTCGAATACGTGATACTTTCTCATCATGGGGCGCAACTTCTCTCAAACTAGCTTGACCTGCATCAGCGACTTGCTTGGTTTCTTGTCTCATAAACCCTTTCTGTTACTCATAGTATTGGTTTTATGAGGCTGCTCTATGATATATTTCTCGGCCAAGTGTATTACAGACGAAGGCTAATAATGTCTATCAACCTTTCACTCCTTCCACCCAGCGAGAAAAATAAAATCGAACTGGATAAGCAAGCATCGTTTCTTGTATGGAAACTGAAGCAAGCGAAATGTGGCCCTGAAGCCATTGTTGAAGAAGCAATGAAGCTAGGTGACCCAGAAGAAAAGGCTTGGTTTGATCAGTCTGTAGAAAAATACAAACGGGTAATGGGTGTCGCATAAACGCAGACAAACCTTGCCCAGCAGTGCTGTAGAATTGAAATGACACAGTAATTTGCTAGAATTTGCACCGTTAATTGAATCAGAGAGAAGATCCCGATGGGAAGAAGTTTTGAAGTGCGCAAGGCCTCAATGGCGAAAACTGCAGGCGCAAAAATTAAAGTTTATTCTAAATACGGTAAAGAGATTTACGTACTGGCTAAGAACGGCAGCTCTGACCCAGACATGAACCTACCTCTAAAGCACCTGATTGCTAAAGCGAAGAAAGACCAAGTACCAGCTCACGTTATCGACAAAGCGATCGATAAAGCGAACGGCGGCGGCGGTGAAGACTTCCAACCAGCTCGTTACGAAGGTTTTGGCCCAGGTGGCACAAGCGTAATCGTTGACTGTCTAACTGACAACGGCAACCGTACTTTCCAAGACGTTCGCCAATGTTTCGTTAAAACTGGCGCGAAAATCGGTGTTGAAGGTACTGTTTCTCACATGTTCGCTCACCAAGCTGTATTCCAGTTCAAAGGCGAAGATGACGAGATCATCCTAGAAACGCTAATGATGGAAGACGTAGACGTGACTGACGTTGAGCTAGAAGACGGTGTTATCACTGTATTCGCTCCAACGACTGAGTTCTTCAAAACGAAGACTGCACTAAACACTGCGTTCCCAGAGCTAACGCTAGACGTTGAGGAAATCACTTTCGTACCTCAAACAACTACGCCAGTAGCTGAAGAAGATTCTGAGAAATTCCAGAAGTTCTTAGACATGCTTGACGACTGTGATGACGTTCAGCAGGTTTACCACAACGCTGAGCTGTAATCTTTACAGTAACAACAGTTATTAAAAAACCGAGCCTAGTGCTCGGTTTTTTTATGGGCGTAATTCAGGCGTTTATCCATGAACCGAGTTTTTTGATCGAGCTCTTTGGTGGCAGAACCTAGGTTATAGCGCCTTGGTCATAAGTCCTTGATCATCGTTCCGTGATCTCAGGTGCGCAAAGCGTTCTTGGGCGACAAATCCATGCTGATAGTTTTCTGATCAAAGGGAGCACGGTGAGGTTGAGCACGATGGCACACGGCCAAGCGATGAAAAAGCTTTGCATCCAGATTGGCGGCCATTCGGGGCTAAATCCCATTTTGTAGCCAGAAATTAACCCTGACATGATGGTCGCCATGGTCAGTGAAGATAAAATCGCGGTTACCCAAAATTGTTTGTTGCTCATACTGTGTTTCTCCCGTGATTTTCTGATGTTGATGAGATAAGGTTATATTTATCCATTAATGAGAAAAATAGGCACATGTAGAAGTATGAATTCCATATTTGGAAACATTGATGATCTGTTTTTATTCTGTGCAGTGGTTGAAGAGGGCTCTTTGCTATCGGCTTCGAAACGGCTGCAACTCCCTGTGTCGACTATGTCGCGTCGACTAACCGCATTGGAAGATCGCCTCAATATCCGACTTTTAGAAAAGAAAGGTCGTGAGCTGGTGGCCACCAAAGACGGTGAGGCGGCCTTTTCTGCACTGAGCAGCGGCATGGAGTCGATTCATCACGGCTTTAATAGCTTGCTGGAAGAGCGTGACGCTATCCAAGGCAAGATAAAGCTCGCCGTGCCTCATAACTTCTACAGTGGCTTTCTAAGGTCGACGGTAGAGCAATTCCTCACTCAGTATCCAAACGTTCAGCTCGACCTTACTCTGAGCCAGCAGCAGCTCATTCCACAGACCGATCGTGACTTACTGATCACGTTTAAGATCTCGGACATGGAAGGCATGATTGCTCGACCGCTGTTTAAAGCCAAACACGGGTTTTATGCAAGCCCAGAATACTTAGATTCGCGTGCAACAATAGAAAAACCGGACGACCTAGAGCTACAAGACTGGATTAACGTCGATGATGTGTTTGATATGCCGCTCTACAAATCCGACCGCTTAGAGCAAATGATCACGATTAAACCTAAGTTCATCGTCAACGATATTCATGCAGTGGCGGCCGCAGCACAAAAAGGTTTGGGGCTCGCGTCATTGCCTTTTCGTCATGTATCCCCTGAGATGAATCTGATTCAAGTGCTCCCTGAGTATCATCGGGGTGATCGCCAAGCGTATTTAGTGTACAAAGAAAGAAAATATCAGCCAAAGGCTTTGACCCTGCTTATTGATGCATTGATTGAGAGTGTTCGATCTTTTCATAGCGATGGTTTGGTCAAATAAAAGGAGAAAGAAATGAAAGTAAGTTTTATCGGGCTAGGCGTTATGGGTTTCCCAATGGCAGGCCACCTAGTCAAAGCCGGTTTTGAGGTAACGGTATTTAACCGTACTCACAGCAAAGCGCTAGACTGGGCTGATAAACACCAAGGTAAAGCGGCAGAATCTGTGGCTGAGTGTGTAGCGGAAGCTGACGTGGTATTGGTTTGTGTGGGTAACGATGACGACGTACGCAGCATGACAACCAGCGACACAGGCGCATTGGCAGCAATGAAGCCAAACGCAATTCTTGTCGATCACACTACAACGTCTGCAGTTCTGTCTGAAGAGCTTGAAGTGGCAGCGAAGCAAGCCGGTATTCGCTTTATGGATGCACCTGTATCTGGTGGCCAAGCGGGCGCAGAAAATGGTGTGCTAACCATCATGTGTGGCGGCGAACAAGCGCTTTTCAACGACCTTCAACCTGTGTTCGAAGCTTACGGTAAGTCATCAGTTCTTATGGGTAAAGTCGGCCAAGGCCAACGCGCGAAGATGGTTAACCAGATCTGCATTGCAGGAGTACTAAATGGCTTGTCTGAAGGCTTGGTACTTGCTGAAAAGTCAGGTTTGGATATCCAAACTCTGGTTGATTGCCTTAAAAACGGCGCTGCTGGCTCGTGGCAGATGGAGAACCGCGCGACCACAATGGCGCAAGACAAGTTCGATTTCGGTTTCGCCATTGATTGGATGATCAAAGACTTAGGTTTCTGCCTAGATGAAGCTGAGCGCCAAGGCATCCAGCTTCCACTGACTGAAAAGACCAACAACGCCTACAAGGTACTGTCTGCCGAAGGACAAGGCCGCATGGATACATCAGTATTGATGAAAGCCGTGGTTGAAGAGACAAAGAAGTAGAAAGATCGAAGTAACAGAAGCTTCGTTTAGATAATTAAAAATAGCCGCTGATTAGCGGCTATTTTTGTTTGTGTTAGCTAACTTTATTTAGAACTTTCAGGTGTGTTGGTGGCTTTAATCCCTAGATGTGCCAAAGGCAGAAGTAGCTCATTTGACATCACGTTGTGATAGTTACCTTTATGAACCAAATCTTCATCACTTTCATCAAGAACCAGTTCTATATTGCTTGCCAGATCCGGAAGTAATAAACGAAATGTGTATTCCTTTACACGATTTAAGAAATCAGCCCCTAATTGCGTCAGTTCATCACCAATTACCACTAAATCAGGGTTTAATTGGTTAATATTGTTCACTAATCCATGTGCTAAGCACTTAGCTAAGTAATCAACCGCGTTTATCGCAGCAGATTCTCTGTCATGAAATGCATTTATTACCATTTCAAAGTCCGCGGATTCTAATGAGGCCTCTTCCTTGTAACGTTCAACCAAGGCTGTTGTTGAGCTATACAGCTCAAGGCAACCTAGATTGCCACACTTACATTGCGGCCCTTGAAAATTGATCGATGTGTGACCAATTTCTCCAGCCGTCCCTAAACTACCGTGATAAACCTGCCCTTCAATTACTAAGCCCGAACCTACACCCTGCCCAAGAGAGACATACAGTAAAACGCTTGCTTCATAAGTGCTTTGTAGCTGGCGCCAAACCGCGAGCGCAGCCAATTTTGCATCATGGCCTGCATAAATTGGATAGTCTGGAAATTGCTCTCGCATGTGGGAAATAAAATCAACATCTTGCCAATTTTTTGCGTCAGTCATCAGTATAATTTTATTATCTTGCTCTAAGAATGGGCCGGGCATCGCAACCGAGATCCCTAAAATGTCACCTTCCTGATCTTTCAGAACATCGCTCACTTGCTTGGTCAAATACTCGATCAGCTCTTCTGGGCTATTATCAGTATTAATTGGTTTGACTATGCTGGTTAGCGAAACACCATTGAGATCGTAGGTATCAATTGAGAAGTTAGTACGCTGTATTCGAACGGACACAATTCGTAGATGTTGGGTATTGAACCCCAGATAGATAGAGCTTCGACCACGTGCCGCTTTTCGCACACCAGTTTCAACAATAAGCCCTTGTTCAATTAAAGGTTTTATCGCTCTAGTCACCGTCGCTTGGTCAAGTCCAACCAATTGGCTGATCTCTTTTCTGGAGCAACTACCACTATTGTGAAGTGCATTAAGAATGACGCGCTTATTATGATTTTGTACATCATCTAACGAAACGCCCAGTCCGCTTCTCATAGGCTTATTCATAGTTCTCCTGACCAATTTGATCTGCAATAACGTTCCAATGGATCTACACAATATATAGAAAAAGTTAAGTTTCAATAAAATCATATAGTTAGAAATTGAGTCTACTTTACTTATGTGAGCGCAATCTCAAGTTCATCATACTATATTTGTTAGCTGCAATTAAATGAAATATATTTGATTGCAGGTTGCAATTAAATATATTTCGATAACATTGGAGGTCCTTGTGGTATTCGATAAGAAGAAGCATCAGGCAATTATTGATCAAGTTGAAGAATACATCGCTGAGCATAAAGATACGGTTAAGCAGCACCATTGGCGTGAGCATTACCATTACCAAGCACCGGTAGGCTGGATCAATGACCCGCATGGACTGATTCAATATCAGGGTAAATATCACCTTTTCTATCAACACCATCCTTTCACTGGTAAGTGGGGAACCATGCACTGGGGGCATGCAGTCAGCGAAGATCTCATTCACTGGGAAACACTGCCAGAAGCTTTAGCACCAAGCGAAGAATATGACGGTTGGGATGGCGGAGGTATCTTCACGGGTAGTGCTGTGAATAACGATGGTGTGATGACTCTTTTCTATACGGGATGTGCACAAGCTCGCCAAGTTCAATGTATGGCAACGTCGACTGATGGCGTTAACTTTGACAAATATGACGGGAACCCAATTTTATCTGATCCACCAGAGGGAATTAACCTACATGACTTCCGCGACCCAAAGGTTTGGAAGCATGAAGGCTCATGGTACATGGTGACCGGTGTAACAGATGGCGTGAGCGATCTAATTAACCCATCAAACTACGAGACCAATGGATTCGGTAAAGTCTGCCTTCACAAATCAGACAATTTAACCGATTGGGAATTCGTAGGTTATTGTGTAGAGAGTATGGGCGAACTCGGGACAATGCTTGAGTGCCCAAATATCTTCAAATTGGGTGACAAACACGTCCTTATGTATTCACCTATGGGTATGCAGCAACGTCAAGTAGTTTACCTTGTTGGTGACCTTGATTACCGAACCGGTAAGTTCCATTGGTCTACGATGGGCTCTCTAGATTGGGGATTCGACTACTACGCACCACAAGTATTCGATGATGAAAATGGGCGTACCCTAATCCAAGCATGGATTGGTTCATGGCCATTCATGCCATGGTGTGATGGCACTTACGATACCAGTGAACTGGGTTGGTACGGTAGTATCACTTTGGCCCGAGAAGTCTCTTTATGTCACGATGGGAAACTGAAGTTCACGCCTGTGCAAGAAGTTGAAAAATTGCGCCATTCTCCCAAAAGACATACAGAGCTCCAGTTAAACGATGGTGAAAAATTCGCATTTGAAGCTGGTGATAATGTTCACTGTGAAATCATTGCGGACATTGACCTAGCTGCAAGCGATTGTGACAGCGTTGTATTTGAAATTCGCAGTAAAGGTGAGCAGAAAACACTGATTGAGTTGGATCTAAAGAAAGGCGAACTGGCTTTCGATCGCACTCAATCGGGCAGTCGTTCAGCCTTACGTAGAACATGTCCACTAGAGTGTGCGAGTAAAGATCGAGCAAACATCCGTATCTTTATGGACAGTATTTCTGTTGAAATCTTTACCGATGGCGGCCGTACTGTGATGACCAATAACATCTTCTCTGATGAAGACAGTGCAGGTCTCTATGTCTACGCTCAGAACGGTAATGCAAGAATTGAGACACTAAAAACATTCGGTATGAAAAGTGTTGCTGAGTAACTGATTCAGCTTTCTCCTTCTTCTTTTTAGCCCAGCTTATTGCTGGGCTTTTTTGTACCTCAAAAAGTATCCCCTAATAAAAGTTCTGGTTATCCAACTCAAATAACGATCCTCAAAACAAAAACACGATCCTTTTCACATTCTAAATTCTATTTAATTGTTTCTTGCAATTAAATTAAGTAAGTTTAATTGCGAGAAACAATTAAATCACTTTGGAGAAGAAAATGGCTATCGTTACACTAAGACAATTACTGGATCACGCAGCAGAAAATGGTTACGCAGTTCCAGCATTCAACATCAGCAACATGGAGCAAGGGCTTGCTATTGTTCGCGCTGCAGCAAAATGTAATTCAGGTGTCATTCTGCAGGCGAGCATCAATGCTCGTAAAAGCTACGCTGGTGACGTGATGCTTTATAAGATGGTTTGCGCTCTCGCTGAAATGTTCCCGAAAACACCAATCGTTCTTCACCAAGATCATGGCAATAGCGAAGAAACATGCTTGTCAGCAATTCGCCACGGTTTTACATCGGTAATGATGGATGGCTCATTGGAGCGTGATGCTTCAACACCAAGCAGCTACGATTACAATGTAGATATTACTTCTCGTATCGCTCAATCTGCGCACTGGGTAGGTGCTTCAGTTGAAGGTGAGTTGGGTTGTATTGGCTCTTTAGAAACTGGCGAAGCGGAAGCTGAAGATGGCGTTGGTGCTGTTGGTATCCTTGAAAAGAGCCAATTGCTAACAGACCCAGATCAAGCCGTTGATTTTGTGAAAAGAACAAAGGTTGACGCACTAGCTATCGCTTGTGGTACAAGCCATGGTGCTTACAAGTTCACTCGCAAACCGGATGGCGATATCTTAGCGATGAACGTTATCGAAGAAATTCACTCGAAGCTCCCAACGACTCATCTAGTTATGCATGGTGCCTCATCGGTTCCTCAATACCTTCAGGATATGATCAATGAGAATGGCGGTGAAATGCCTCAAACATATGGTGTGCCAATCGAAGAAATTGAGCGCGGTATCAAACATGGTGTTCGTAAGGTAAATATCGATACTGATTGTCGTATGGCGATGTCTGGTCGCTTTCGTGAACTCGCGATGAAAAATCCGCAAGAGTTTGACCCACGTAAGTTCCTGTTAGCTGGAATGGACGAATTAACGAAGCTTTGTTTAAACCGATTTGAACGATTTGGTTGTGCTGGTCACGGTGACAAGATTACACCAGTTTCTATGGATGATATGGCTACGCGCTACGCTAGCGGTGAGCTGTAATTCAAAGGAGTTCTACGTATGGGAAATTGTGTATTTATAGGCAGAAGCACGATTGATTTGATGAGCTTTGTTGAAGTGATGCCTGATCCTGATCAAAAGGTGAATGCAATTGCTGATTTTATTGGTGGTGGTGGGTCTGCACTCAATGCTGCCATTGCATGCAACGCATTAGGCTCTGATGTACACCTTTGGACATGTTTAGGTAAAGAGCACCTCTATAAATCGATAGTGACAGCAGAGCTTAATGAACACGAAATTTCGGTTGTGGATTTAAGTTTAGACGATGAATACCAGCTACCACTATCGAACATTATCTCTGCAAAGCAAACGGCATCTAGGCTCATCGTCAACGCTAGTCAGCCCGATTGCGAAAAGGTGATGAGTTTAGACCCGAAATGGCTAGATAATGCAAAGCTCGTATTACTTGATCAATACGAGCATCCGTTTGTTAGCGCAAACGTACAAGCTTTGGCTGAGTTTACTGGGGATATTGTGTTAGACGCCGGTACTTGGAAATCGCACAGCGAACAGTTTTTATCTCTCTGTACTATTCCTATTGTTTCAGAGGAATTCACCAATGGTGACAAAGATAAAATGCAGGCACTTTGCGACCAACACGGGATCAAAAAGTGGGCAATGACGCTGGGCGACAAAGGTGTTTTTTATAGTGATGAGTCCGGTAGCGGGTTAATCCCTGCACCTAAAGTGGATGCTATCGATACGCTAGGTGCTGGAGATATTTTCCATGGGGCTTTTTGCCATTACTACTTGGAGAGTCAAGATTTCCGTGACTCTCTGAAGAAAGCCAGTCACATAGCGGCATTATCATGTACCGAATTAGGAACCAGATCATGGCTAAAACACATTCGTTAACGGTTGATGACATTGCAAGCGTTCCTCAACTGGTCGCCAATACCTACCAAGAGTCTGGGAAACAAATTCTTGTCATCGGTATCTCTGGTGCTCCAGCGACGGGTAAATCAACATTGTCTGAATCCCTACTGTCTGGACTGTCACTGTTAGGATTTAAAGCCCAACTGTGTCCAATGGACGGCTTTCACTACTCCAATTCGGTACTGAAAGAGAAAGGACTGACGTCAGTCAAAGGTAGCATCGAAACATTTGATGTAACCTCATTGGCACATTTGCTTTCCAAAGCGGTGACGCCAAACACTGACGCATTTTTTTGGCCGAAATACTGTCGTGAGTTACACGATCCCATTGCAAAAGGTTTTTTAATTGAGCCAGACACTCAAATTATTTTACTCGAGGGCAATTACATCTACTCAACCGACGAAGACTGGCGACCAGTCAGCGATTTAATTGACTTGAAGATCTTTCTCACAGCAAATGAAAAAGTACTCAGAGAGCGATTAATATCAAGACACCTAGCTGGTGGAAAGTCGAAACAAGAGGCGCTCGATAAAACCGAGCGCGTGGATCTAGTCAATGCGTTAAAAATAAAACAATACGAATCAAACGCAGACTACGTAATCCAGACGCACTAGAACAGCGTCCCATGTACCCTACAATTCTCATGGAGAGATCAAATGATTCTTAGCGAAAACAATAAGAAGATGTTCTTTTTAACATTCATTTGCGCTGCGGCAACGATTGGTGGGTTCCTATTTGGAATGGACACCATTGTTATTGGCGGCACGATCACGCAAATCACACTACAGTTCGAATTATCGACCTTACAACAAGGTTGGTATGTATCATCAGCGCTTGTGGGTTGCTTATTTGGTAGCATAATCGCAGGTCCTATTGCTGACTATGCTGGGCGTAAAAAACCTCTGATGCTAGGTGCTTTACTAGCTATCGTATCGGTGCTTGGCTGTATGTACGCAAACTCATTCAACTTACTGATCTGGGCACGTATCATTGGTGGCTTTGGCATTGGTATCGCGACCGTGGTTTGCCCTATGTACATTGCCGAAGTAGCTCCAGCAAGGCATAGAGGAAAACTCAGTAATCTGTTTCAAGTTGCCATTGTGATCGGTTTAACTTGCTCAGTGATCACCAACACATTGATTGTTAACTACAGCCAGGCTGCCGTTGTTACGGGTCATTACCTTGACCATTTCTTTATTACTGAAAACTGGCGTGGCATGTTCTCTGTTGAATTTTTGCCTGCAGTTATTTTCCTTGGTTTGGTAGCATTTTTTCCGGAATCACCTCGTTGGTTGATATCTAAAGCTAGAGAAAAGGAAGCGGCTAACATTCTGAGAAAGTTCTTAACCAAGGGTGAAGCAGAAGAAGCGATTATTGAATGTCGTCAAGTAATTCGCTCAGAGAAAGCAGGGTCATATAAACAATTAGTCAAAAATCCAGTGATGCGTTTCGGCTTGATGACGGGTGTATTACTAGCAATATGGTCAGAGTGGTCTGGCGTAACTGTTGTGATGTACTACGGCCCTGTAATGCTAGAAGAGATAATGGGCAACCAAGGTTCTGCACTGGGAGGTTTTGGTTGGATCTGCTTAGTAAGCGTTATATTTACCTCTTTATCAATGGTATTCATCGATAAAGTGGGTCGCAGAAAAATGCTAATAACCTCTGCACTTGGTTGTTTCACTTGTTTGATTGGTTTGGCAATATTCTTCGACAGACCTGATACTCCACCTATGTTGATAGTTGGTTTAATGGCGTTCTTTGTTGCCTTCACAGCACTAGGTTTAGGTCCTCTGAAGTTCACGATTTCAGCTGAGATTTTACCAACTTCAGTCCGTGGCCGCGCGGTCTCAATAACAACGGCAGCAATCTGGATTCAAGGTGTTATCTTGAACTCATTTACACCAGCTTTTAGAGAATCATTTGGAACATCGGCACTCTTCATCATGTTCGCGATTATCCTGCTTGGCCAAGTTTGGTTTGCGATAAAAATCCTTCCTGAGACAGCAAATCGTAGTTTAGAAAGTATCGAGAAAGAGTTAAAGCAACGATTTGATATAAAAGAGGTCGAAGAAAAAGAACTTCAGCCAAAGCAAGTATAGCGATTAGTTGTTGTTAATATAGATAGAGCCTCCAGTATGTGGAGGCTTTTTACTTTCACGAAACTTATCACGTATATTCCCCACTCACGCCCCAACTCAACCATTCACTCCTCATTATTACCATTCGTCGCATTGATAAAACGGCATGACAAATTCTAGTTAACCTTTCAACGTCAACATTTGAAAGGGATTAGAAATCATGACTACTTCACACTCATTTAATTCAGGCTCTACCACTTCTCTGCTTAAGCGTTCATTACTGGTTGCTCTTGTTTCGTTTGCACCGTCGTTAGCTTTGGCGAACCCAAGTTCAGACGTGCTCGATATCTACAACCAAGCGGCGCAAGGCAATGAAGATTTGGTTGAGGTGGCGTATGAACGCCTGAATGACACGCTGCAACAAGACGGTGCGACACCACTGACTTTGGTTTACCTCGGAAGCACAGAGACCTTGATGGGACGTGATGCATTCTTGCCTTGGAACAAGATGAAGTATGTTGAGAAAGGCTTATCAACCATTGATAAATCACTGGTGCTGCTGAAAGACGAAGACCAACCGATTCATGAGCAACCTCGTGTTCAAGGGCTGCCAGATTCTTACCTAACTCGCGCAATGGCCGCCGTTACTTACACCTCTCTGCCAGACATGTTTAACCATTTCGATCGTGGTTATGACTTGTTCCTCTCGTTACTCGCGGAAGATGATTTCCAACAACAGCATTTCGCTGCGACATCGTGGATTTACCGTTACGCCATTACTGCATCGATTCGTGCTGAGGACTTCGAGCAAGCACAGGTGTGGCTTGAAAAGATGGAAAACACAGATGCTGGCAACATCGAGACAATGACGGCTAAAGCCCTAATAGCGAAAGCCAAATAGCGGTTTACTAAAGCTCATTAATAACTGCGAATGCTTAAGAATGATGGGTCAGCGGAGGACAAAGGAATGATTGAATTTAAAGATATCGGCAAAGCATATGTCACGGGCGGTCAACGTGTTGATGCATTAAACGGGGTCGACGGACATATCCAGCGCGGTGAAATGGTGGCCTTGTGTGGCCCGTCGGGTTCAGGGAAAAGCACACTTTTGAATATTCTTGGTTTGTTGGATATGAGCTATCGAGGGCAGATCAATATTGATGACCAACCGTATCCGACAGAGCAAATCGCCGCTGCGCGTTTTCGTCGTCAGTCGTTGGGTTTTGTGTTTCAGCGCTTCAATCTGGTTCCTGTAATGACAGCGTTAGAAAACGTCGCTTATCCATTGATGTTGAACCAATGTTCGAAACAAGAACAGCAGAGCAGAGCGCAAGACATGTTAGAGCGTGTTGGGCTAGGGGATTACGTTCATCACCGACCAGACAACCTTTCAGGTGGCCAGCAGCAACGTGTCGCGATAGCCAGAGCGCTGATCCACAACCCAAGCTTAGTGATTGCCGATGAGCCGACCGCAAGCCTAGATAGTCACACCGCCAACCTTGTGATCGACATTATGAAAGAGCTCGGCCATGAAATGGGCACCACCTTTATCATCGCAACACATGACCCAAGAATGGCGCAGCGTTGTGACCGAGTAATTGAACTTATCGACGGTCAACTGGCACTACAAGCCACAGCAACGGAGGCGATCTCATGGGCAAGTTAACACAAAGAATGAGCACTGTTCTGCTTCCTACCTCGGTGCGTTTGGCGTGGCTTAATTTATTGAGAAACGGTCGCCGCAGTTTGTTGTCGGTATTGATTATCGCCATCGCGGTATTTGCATTGACCAGTGCTGGAGGCTATGGGCTTTACACCTATGAATCTCTGCGTGAATCGACTGCGCGTGATACTGGCCACCTTACTTTGAGTACGCCGGGGTATTTTGAACAAGATGAAGACATGCCGCTGAGCAATGGTCTGGATAACGTACAAACACTAACCAAGAGCATTATCGGTGATAGTGACGTGCGTGGTGTGCAGCCGCGAGTCTATTTCAGTGGTCTGGTTTCTAACGGCAGCAAATCGACCATTTTTATGGGAACAGGTGTCAATGAGCGCGAGTTCGACATGAAAGGACCGTTTCTTGATGTGCGCAGTGGTCAGACTCTCTCTGATGTGAAATCCCCAAGATACGACAGTCAAGAAGCACAAGTGATGCTGGGTACTGACTTGGCTCGTAACCTTAAAGTTGCGGTAGGAGATTGGGTGACTCTGCTCGCTACAACAAGTGACGGTGCTTTGAACGCTTTTGATTTTAAGGTGCAGGGCATCTACTCGACAGGCGTGCCAGAGTTGGATAAGCGTCAACTGTATGTTCATATCACTGCCGCTCAAGAGCTTCTGGCATCAGACAAAGTCAGTACCTTATCGGTGTTCCTATTTGAGACAAGCAAGACCTCGACCGTTCAACAGCGTATTCAAGCGACTTTAGATCGAAATAGTGCGAGCCAAAGCGAACAAGGCACAGAGATCGAGATTACCCCTTGGCAAGATCGCGCGTTTTTCTACACCAAGGTTAAAGATCTTTACGACCGGATCTTCGGCATCATGGGCGCGGTGATGGCATTAGTGGTGTTCGTGTCGCTGTTCAACACCATGACCATGTCGGTGACCGAGCGCACTCGTGAGATTGGCACCTTGTCAGCACTCGGCAGTTACCCGTCTGAAATCGTGGCAGGCTTCTTAAAAGAGGCGGGATTGTTGGCTGTGATTGGCAGCGCGATCGGCGCGTTAGTGAGTGGTTTGGTGTCGGTGTTATTGCTGGTGGTTGATATACAAATGCCACCACCTCCCGGCAGAACCGAGGGTTACCCACTCAACATTTACTTCTCTTTGGAACTAGTTGGTTACGCCACTTTAGGTGTGCTGACGATATGTTTGCTGGCTGCTTATTTCTCTGCTCGCAAAGGCGTGAATAAGCCAATCACGGAGGCGCTGGTTTATGTATAAATTTACTCGTTCACTCACTGTTTTAGGTTCTGTATTGGTTCTAGCATCGACACCAAGCTGGGCAGTCGATTCACAACAAGTCACAGAGATGATCGCTAAGGCGGATAGTTACCGATTGAACAGCGCACAAGCCTCTAAGGTAGTGTCTCTGGTGGCGCTGTATCAAGACGACCAACTCGACAAAACCCGTGAATACAACGTCTACACAAGGCCAAACCGAGAGTCATTAGTGGTCTTTAAATCAGCTGTTGAGGCAGGGCAAAAGATGCTGATGATTGAAGACAACTATTGGCTATTGATGCCGAAATCTCGTCGCCCAATTCGTATTACACCGATGCAAAAGCTATTGGGCGAAGCCTCGGTAGGGGATATCTCGACGCTGACGTGGAGCGAAGACTACCAAGGGGAGTGGGGTGCCGAACAACAAGTTGAGATGCCGACTGGCGAGACACTCGATACCCATCACCTAAAGCTTGCGGCGAAAACCAAGGGTGCCAGCTATCAATCGATTGATCTGTGGTTAACGGCAGACCGAGCATTCCCTGTTAAAGCGGATATGTATCTGCATTCGGGAAAACTGGCGAAGCAAGCGTGGTTTACCGAAGGCGTGAGAGATGGATTACCAACCGTTGTGTCGATGACTTTGCTCGATAAGATTCAACCAAGCAAGAAAACTGTAATTGAGTATCGCGAAGTGACTGAGCAAGCCTTGGCAGACAAGTATTACAACCCTGCTTACTTATCGCGTAACAGCGTGTCTGGGCTGTAGGTGAGCGTCATGAAAGCTTCCAATCGCCGATTCCACATCAAGTCTTCAATCGCTACTTTGCTTGCCTTGTCTTGTGTGAGTCACACGATTCAAGCGGACGATCTGAGTTTGGCGTGGGATTGGCAACTCAGTGCAGAAGCGATTGAATCGCGAGAGTCGCCATTTAGCCTTTTACCATCTGATCATCGTCAGTCTTTGAATGGCCTGTTGGATCTTGAGGTTGGATATGGCAATTGGCTTGGTCTGTTTACAGTGAAAGCCAATGATATTCTGAGCAATAACCTTCAACAACAAGACGTGAGCTTTGAATCGGAATTCATTGTGCGTGAGTTGTTCTGGCAAGGTGGCGTTGAGCTGTCGAATTCAGCGTTCGGAGACCATTACCTCGATGTCACGCTCGGCAAGGTTCGTTTGGATTGGGGCGTGGGTTATGGCTATCGACTGTTAGACATCATCAAGCCGTATCGACAAAACCCAGTAGGCATTGTCGCAGAGGAGGGCGCGGGTGTTGCCTCGGCGTCACTGTTCGATATGACGGGTGAGTGGACACTGCTTTACAGCGATTCGTCATGGACTTCCCAAGACGTAAATGAATTCGAAAAGCAGAATCAGCAACAAGGCTTTGGGATACGTCGTTACAATCTAGTGGGCGATCATGAGTATCAATGGATCGCTTATTACGACGATGTGCGCCATGGTTTACTTGGGGCGAGTTTAGTGTCCGTGCTCAATCTCGCTTGGGAGTTTCATGGCTCGGTGGTCTATCAACGACAAAGCTTTGGCTACAGTCAGCCTAACTCACTGCTTAAACCGGTTTATCTTGAAGAGCAGGGCGAGGCTTATCAAGCGTTAGCAGGATTAACATGGGCCAATGATACGGGCCACAATGTGGTGTTGGAATACTGGTTTGATAGCCGTGCTTGGAGTCATTCTGAGTGGAAAAGCGCAATAGAAAGTGCCGAGTCTTTGTCAATTAATCCGATGACAGCATCACTGGCTGCTTCTTACGCGCAAGGCTATCAGCACGCTAATTTGGTTCAACACAACATCATGTTTCACTGGTCTCTGGATTCGACACATGGTTGGCTCGAAGATATCACGCCAACATTTGATGTGATGTTGTCTCCTCAAGATGGCGGTTTTATTGCGACTCAGTGGCTCAACTATCAGGCTTTAGATAATGGCGATTCATCGTTGGATTTGGAACTTGCTGCACGCTTTCTAGGCGGTAAAAGTGATTCTGCTTACGCCAACTTACCCGATAGTCATATGATTCTTTTAAATATCAAAGGACGATTTTAATGGACACTTCTTCAAACAGTCGGTTTTCATGGATAAAAAGCTTCGCGTTCACCACGCTATTTTGTGTTCTTATTGCGATTACAACCCATACGATTTGGGGCGGCGGATTAACGGTTAACCTGGCAATCAGTTTTGGCTTTGGTTACAGCGCCGTAGGTTCTTCTTTCATCTTGGTGAAGTTGTTTAAGAGGACATCCCGAACGCTTGAAGTGGGTATCTCAATGGTGTTCGCGATGACCTTTGGTACCTTGAACGCGCACTATTGGCTGAACGGGTATTTCGGGGCCAATATCTCGGACCTAAAATCTGTCGTGTTGCTAGGTGTGATCTTCTGTTCGGTTTGCTATTACTATTTCTACACACGAGAGCAGCAGTTACGTGCCGATAACGAATTGGAAGTGGCCAAGCGTCGTCAGGCCGATCAAGAGAAGGTGGTGGTGCTCAGTCAGCTTAAACAACTACAGAGCCAAATTGAACCGCACTTCTTGTTCAACACGCTTGCGACTATCAATGTATTGATTGAGAGTGACAGCGCGAAAGCCAAGTTGATGCTCGAAAAACTGACTGACTTATTGCGTGTAACTCTGAAAAACAGCCGCACCGAGCAATCGACCATCGCACAAGAGGTCGACTTGCTAGACGCTTATCTTAATATCCAAAAGATACGTTTGGGTGAACGCTTAGGGTTTTCGATTGAAACACACGAGATTAGTGATTTGCAGGTGATTCCACCGTTCTTGATTCAACCCTTGGTCGAGAATGCACTCACGCACGGTATCGAGCCTAAAGCCGCTGGTGGCCAAGTGAATATTCGTATTACTCAACAAGCACAGCAGCTAAAAATTGAAGTGGCTGATAATGGCGCTGGGTTGAAAACGCCTTCTGCGAATACGGGTCACGGTGTTGGGTTGAGCAATATTCGTCAAAGAATCGAAACTCTTTATGGTGATAAGGCGAGTCTAACGATTACTGAACACGCTAAAGGCGGGGTAGTCTCGACGATCTTGTTACCGCTGATTGACGCAGCCGCCTAGAATTACAGATCAGAAAACACCGAACAGTGACGAAAAATAGACGATTTACAGTGTGAATTTAAAGGACTAACCATGAACAACCCAGCAATACAGTCGAGCGTAACGGCGATTATCGCAGACGATGAAGCACTGTTAAGACACCACCTAGACAAGAGCCTTGCTGAGGTTTGGCCGGAGCTAGAGATCGTAAGCAAGGCACAAAACGGTTTGGAGGCGATGCAGAGTATTCAGCAGCTTAAGCCCGACGTGGCTTTTCTCGATATTCGTATGCCAGAGCTGGATGGTATCTCACTAGCGAAACAACTCAACAAGCTAGATTCGCCGCCATTGATTGTGTTCATTACGGCTTATGACGAATACGCGGTCAAAGCTTTTGAGCACAATGCGATGGATTATCTACTTAAGCCAATCAATGAAGAGCGCTTACTGGCCACATGTCAGAAGGTGCAAGCGCGTTTGTCGAGCAACCAAACGCAAACAGGTAGCACTCCGGAACAGCCCGATATCACAGCGTTAATGGCTCAGCTTCAACAACTATCCCAATCGTCTTCCCAGCAAACGCAGCCTCCTTATCTATCGCAGAAAAAGCATCTAACGTGGCTCAAAGCCAGTGTCGGAGAAGACATTCACCTAATCGCCGTCGATGATGTCGCTTACTTCAAAGCGGAAGACAAGTACGTCTCGATATTCAAAAAAGGCCAAGGGGGATCGCTAGAGGAGTTTATTCTTCGCGTGTCATTAAAAGAGCTGATTGCGCAGCTTAACCCGGATGAGTTTTGGCAGATCCACCGCTCGGTGGTGGTGAAAGTGTCGGCCATTGATAAGGTGAAGAAAGGACTCTCAGGTCAGATGTCGGCGTATGTGTCAGGGGAAAAGCTACCGATCAGCCGTGCCTCGCAAGGGCTCTTTAAAGGGATGTAGCGAACAAATAAAAGGCGCTACATATCGGCTTTACAATTAATTCATGTAATTTATAAATTAAACACTTTCATACTTATATCGAGTGACTCTAAAATTTTAGTCGTTTGATTTAATGGCGAATTATTACACTTTGGCGATCGGATATATTGGAGGAAAGCCCTTCAAAGAGATCGTTATGAAAGCATACTATTTAGTCGTCGTATTGAGCTCCACATTGCTAGGTTGCAGTTCTACTCCTCAGCAACAAACGTTATTGAAATCCGATCCATATTGGGTCACCGGTGAATTAGATAACGGTTTAACCTACCATGTTTACCCTGACCGAGAACAACCAGTATCGGTACGCTTACTTGTGCATGCCGGCTCTTTTCAAGAGAGCGGTCAACAAAAAGGTTATGCCCATTTTGTTGAGCACATGGCGTTTAATGGCAGCAACAATTTTTCAGGGAATGATGTAGTAGAGTTATTTGAGCAATCTGGTGCTAGCTTTGGCGCTGACTTAAATGCTTATACCTCTTATCAAGAAACCCTCTATAAGTTAGATCTACCCGACAACAAGAATCTAGATAAAGCGTTGGCATGGTTTAGAGATATTGGCGATGGTTTACTGCTGTCCGGAGCTGAGATCGAAAAAGAGAAAGGAGTGATATTAGGGGAATTTCGACACACACGAGTTGAAGATAAGCCTCTCTCATTTAAATTCTACGATCATATGGTTGAAGGCACGAATTACCAAACCAACGATCCCATTGGCAATAAAGAATCCGTTTCTAATGCGAATGTTCAAGAGTTAAATAACTATTACCAAATCTGGTATCAACCTCAGTTAACCGAGGTGATTGTCTCTGGTGATATCACTCTGGCAGAAGTGATCCCTTTGATTGAAGATACTTTCTCTGATTGGCAAAGAGGCACAACACCAGTTCCCGTGAAGAACACGTCAGCGGATTACAATACTCAAGATTTTGTGGCGTATGGAGCTGGGAGCGAGCCACCGAGCATCGGGATAGTGATTGAGCGTGGGCAAAGAGTGACACAGAGCCATGAGCAACAACATCAGCTTTGGCTAGATGATATTGCTCAACAACTCATCCAGCAAAGGTTGAATTCAGATTTTGTTGACGCTGCATTGCCAGTGCAATGGGTTGCTTCGACTCCCTATTTCTTAGAGTACCAAAGGTATTCCATTACTACGGTTGGCTTTCCTATCGATAGTCGAGAGCAAAGCCAGCAGCAGTTTATCTCTACTCTCGCCTCATTGCGTGATCATGGTGTGAGCGAATATGAATTTACGAGTGTGATACAGCAATACCAAGCGAACCTTGATGACATTCAAGCTAACTGGGAGAGAATGGACGCAGTAGCTCATGCTGACGGTAAGTCGACGGCACTGGTGATTAACCAAACGGTTCAATCACAGCTTGATTATAAGTCGAGCTTGAAAGAATTTCTTTCGAGTACGGATCTGGAAGCCGTAAATGATAATTTAGATGATTTACTTTCTAGCCCATATATTTTGGGATTAGGCTTATCGTCTAAAGAAGACTTGCAGGCAATGAATAACGAGCTAACAGGTGTCAGAAAAGCCTATAAAAAAACAGGCAACAGGCCATTGCTCGTTACTGCAAGCTCGGCGTTTAGTGTGCCAACGTCTCAAGGCGAAATTGTAAAACAAGTTCAGGTGAGTGACGATCCTAATTTGAAGCAGTGGACATTAAGCAACGGTATTGAAGTTTTGTATCTCCGTAACTCTGAGGCAGGTAATAGTGTCGGGGTTTACTATGCAAGTGAAGGGGGAAAAGCGGCGTTGGATCCTTCGCTGTTTCCTGCTGTAGAGATTGCCCTGCCAGCTTCGATTCGTAGTGGTGTTGGTAAATTTAGTGGTTCGGAGTTAACCGCTCACTTGAGACGCGAAGACATTGAAATCTACCCCTTCATCAACTTTACTCATCATGGCTTAGAAATAAGCGCCAATAAAAAGACGCTTGCAGAGGGTTTAGCTGCGCTCCACACCATTGTAACCGAACCTAAAATAGACAGTGCCCAGCTTGAGGCTGTGAAGTCTGAATTTGCTCAAGATCGTACAGCATATTTAGAAACACCAGTTGGTCAGTTTATTCAGATGGTTAATCGCAATAGCTATCAAACAAGCAGCCGCCATATGATGCTTGAAAGTGACGATATCAAAGCTGTCACGTCGCAAGATATACTAGACGTACAGCATCAACTCTTTCAAAAATTAAGAGACAATACATTGGTTATTGTTGCTGATATTAACCCCGCTGAAATTAAGCCTCTTGTGCGTCAATATGTTGCATCATTGCCATTAGAAGCCGCTGTGTCTCCTGATTATCAGGTGGCTTATAGTACTGATTCGAAAGAACGAATGGATATATCCGTCAATAATGAAGACAGCAGTCAGTATTTATTGCGTGTGATTTCCCAGCAAGCTCGGGATAAAACCGCAAAAGATGTGTTTATGGACGACATGCTTCAGCGTGTATTGTCGAGTCGTCTAACGGCTTATGTTCGTGAAGAGTTAGGTTTGGATTATGCGCCTTATGTGTACTCGGTCGCGCAAGACAGTGAGCCTAGTTATGATTGGCTAATCGGCTCTTTAACGGCTCCAGAAAACTCAGATAAAATTGAACAGGCGATTGATAAGGTCATCGCTGAAGCGGCAAAAGGGATCTCTGAAGATGAGACTCGCACAGCGGCTAAACAGCTAGTAGCAGACCTCACTCCACTAAAATATAAGCCCACTCAACAAGCTTGGTTTATTTCTCGTTATTTGATTCATGATTATGGCTTTGAGGCGTTGTTCGACCTACAGGGAACGGCAGACTCAATTTCTAGTCAAGACATGACAGAGTACGCTGAAGAAATTTTTGGTGATAACAGCTATCAATTGAAGAACTTGTTAAGACCACAAGGGTAAGTCTATTGAGGTAAGTGGTTTTTCATGAAAGCCGCTTCTACTCTCTATACGTGGATTCACTTAGAAGCCAAATGTTCAAGCATTTGGCTTTTTTATTGCGCTGACAAGTGAGTCTAAAATCGATGTAATAGGCTCTTATCAAAACCCTGCTTTAAATGAGTACAGTGATCTTACATAACGATTGATGATTTATAAAATAAAGATCTAGATCACAAAGATACTCATCAGGTTCAATATTAAATAATAATCGTTGGCTCAATCTGTATATTGTCGATGAATGACATTAAGAGGTTGTTATGAAAACATATTATTTAGCGACGGCTCTATGCCTCACCTTAGTTGGCTGTAGCTCAACATCAAAAACTACCGAAACGCCAATCCAGCCGGATCCGGCATGGACTTCAGGCCAACTAGAAAATGGCCTTACTTATCATGTTTATCCAGATCATGAAGAATCCGTATCTGTGCGTTTAGTCGTGCACGCCGGTTCAATTCAAGAGACTTCTCAACAAGAAGGCTATGCGCACTTCTTGGAACACATGGCATTCAATGGCAGTAAAAATTTCTCTGAAAATGATGTGATTCGCTTATTTGAAGATGCAGGCGCTAGCTTTGGCGCTGATATTAATGCTTACACCTCTTATGAAGAGACGGTATACCAGTTAGATTTGCCAGATAACATCCAATTGCAGTCTGCCCTGACGTGGATGCGTGACATTGGTGACGGTCTGGATCTATCAAGTTCAGAAGTTGAAAAAGAAAAAGGCGTGGTTCTTGGCGAGTTTCGTATGGCTCGCCTCGATGATAAGTCATTCGGAGAGAAATTCTTTGACCACTTCATTGAAGGCAGCCCATACGAATCGCAAGATGCATTAGGCACTAAATCGTCGATTGTGAATGCTACTCCTCAAGGCATCACCAACTTTTATCAGACTTGGTATCAACCTCAAATAGTTGAGCTGGTCGTTTCTGGTGATGTGGACATCAAAACCGTGATTCCACTCATTGAAGAAAAGTTTTCTAGCTGGGAGCGTGGTGATACGCCGAGACCAGAGAAACAGAAAACGACGTCATTCAATGAAGGTGATTATGTTGAGTACGCAGGAAGAGAAGCGCCAAGCATCACTCTGACGTTTAACCGAGGTTTAAATAGAGTTGAAAATCATGCTCAGCAGCATCAACGTTGGTTAGATGAAACCGCTCAACAATTGATTCGACAACGATTAGAAGCGGTGTTCAATGATGCTGCGCTGCCGACTCAATGGATAGCGTCTGATGGCTATCAGATGGGCGCTCTGCACTATTCGTCAATAAGTGTTGGGTTTCCGGCTGGAGACCGTGAAGTTATCCAACAAGATCTGCTTTCTACATTGGCGTCATTGCGTGATTTTGGTGTTTCGGAAGCGGATATTGTTGGCGAACAGCACTACTACCAAGACTTGCTGGATAATATCGAGCGTGACTGGGATAAAATGGACAGCGTTGAACACGCGAACTACAAAGCGAGTGCGTTAGTCACTGATCGAATTGTCCAATCACAGAAAGACTATCAAGTCAGCTTGGAAGCTTTCATCGCTAACTTGAGCCTTGAAGTGATTAACGACAACATCAAGAATCTCCTTTCTGATGATTACTTTATTGTTATTGGGATGGACGACTCTGAAGACAGAACAGCGGCCATCAACTCTCTCGATAGTTTAAAAACCACGTACAGCGAGACGGGAGTTCCGCCGCTTGCGATTGGAACAGCCAGTGCTTTTGCTGTACCTAGCTCGCAAGGCGAGGTTGTACTTGCTGAACAAATGTCCGTTGACCCATACATCCAAAAGTGGACGTTAAGCAATGGTATCGACATGTGGTACCTGCGTGATTATGTGGCAGGTGATGATGTTGGGGTGATGTACATGAGCCTCGGCGGAAAAGCTGCTTTGGATCCGAGCTTGTACCCGGCAGTTGAGGTTGCGTTACCTACCTTCGCTCGAAGCGGTGTCGGTGAGTTTACGGGCTCTGAGCTTTTAGCGTACTTTGATCGTGAAAATATTCGCGCCGATTCTTTTATTGGTAATACCCGCCATGGTATTGAATTTAATATCAATAAAGACGGACTTAAAGATACGTTTGCTGCGCTTTATACCTTCATAACTGCGCCTAAAATTGTTCCCGAGCAGTTAGAGGCAGTGAAGCAGGAGTTTGTACAAGGTCAAGAATCTTTCTTGAGTAGCCCTGTTGGTCAGTTTGAACGAGCGGTAAACCATAATATCTATCGTCAGGAAAGTGGTCATTATCTTGTAGATAAAGAACGCGTTGAAGCGGTTTCTGTGGAAAACGTCGCTAATCTTCATCAGCAGCTGTTTGGTCAAATGAGACATAACCAATTGGTGGTCGTGGGTGACATCGACCCAAGTGAATTAAAGCCTTTGGTTGAGCAATACCTGGCTTCGATTCCATTAGACAAAGCCGAGGTTCCGGACTTTAAGGTGGCTTACAAGCAGCCATCTGAATCACGCATTGATTTAGCGATCAACAATGTGAATAGTGCAGAGTACATCCTAAGAGTTATCTCTGAGCCTAGTATTGAAGTTAAAGTGTCGGCAAAAGATGTTTTCATGGAAGACTTACTGCAGCGCTTGCTGGCGGCTCGTTTAGATACTTATATTCGTGAAGAGTTGAGCTTAGATTACTCGCCATATACGTATTCAGCATCCGCAGATAGTGAGCTGAGTGGTGAGTGGGTTATCGGGGCGATGGTAGCGCCGGAGAACGTTGACCAAGTCGAAGTGGCGATCGATAAAGTGATTGCAGACCTTTTACAAGGCGTCTCCGAAAAGGAAATGCACGCAGTCGTGAAACAGTTTGAAGCTGACTTCTCGCCTCTCGAGAAGAGCTCTATCGACCAAGCGTGGTATGTGTCTCGCTACTTGCTCCATGATTACGGTATCGAAGCTTTGTCTCAAGTTGAGCGTGTTGCGAGATCTGTCTCTGTAGAAGAGATGAATGCGTTAGTGCAAAGCATCTTTGGTGAAAATAGCCGTAAGGTTAAGAACATCATGCGTCCTAAAGCCTAAAGCCTAAAGCTTGAAACCAACAGAAAGAGACAACTCAAAGCCAAGCGAGTATCGCTTGGCTTTCTTGTTTTTTCACCATTCATAACGTCTATGTATCATCTGTTGTTAAGCCGTTTTAGATCTATGTAAATCTAAATTTCGAGAACGCTTAATCAGTTGCATCGTATCATTTCCTAAAAAAATGTTTTAAATCAAGACAGCGTTTCATTTGTATTGTAGATTGACGATCTACGAGAATGTTGTTTGGATATTAGATTGCTTAAACTGGGTACCCGATTAGTCTTAATGTTGTTTTTACTGAGCTTTGGCTTAGTGAATTCTAACGGCTATTCGTTTCCTTCTAAGCCATTTCAAATTCATTCGGCTCAAGAGCAATCTTCGCAGACTAATCTTTGTAAACAAGCTGATACGGATAATCCGTCGAGCTACTTAGAGTGCGATAAGGCTCAGTTTGGCACTGTGCCTTCTGGTGACAGTTCTAACTATCACGACACCGAATCAAGCCTTCAAGCAGCAAACTTCAGACGTATGCTCAGTAACGAGCAAGAAAGCGTGGCCGATCTTGAGCCAGCTTATCACCTACTGATCGACTTCTCTCCCCCTTCATTACTGGCTTCTCTGCTTTTCAACACGCCGTTGTTGGATTCCAAGCAGCACTGGACCAGTATTGTGAGTTCTCCGTCCTCCCGGCTTTCTGGGTGGAAAGAGGGCAACATCCAATACTCGCATTTCCGAGAACTTCTTAGCTAATCGTTTGACCCTAAATTGGTTGTATCGATGGTCACTTGTGCCCGTTGAACTCGCCAATTAACCAAAACAAACATAGCGACATCAGCTTTAGCATCACTACCGTTCAATCAGCTTGTTCTGGTTGCGATTAGCCATTGCTCGTGTTTGCAAAACATTAGACATACCAATCGTAGTAAATAACTGAACACCCTAGCTGGTTAAAATGCTCGATAACTGCGTTAGAATTTTTGATTGTAGAATAGCTACTTATCGAAAAATCCTGCCTTGTTCTCAAGCCTTTTTCCTTCGCTAGTGTCGATCATTTATTCACCGTGATTGGTAAAAAGAAGAGATCTTGACTGTGAAAAAACGCATTCAAAGAAAACAAATAAACCACTACTCAAAGTGGAAATACGTAGTGCTTATCGCCACTATCATCATCATGGTTCTGAGTGCTTTACCTTCTTGGTATGGCGAGAATGCATCGGTTCAAATTAACAATCGTTCCGAACAGACCATCGATGCGAGTCAAATTACCCAATACCTTGCGAGCGAAGGCATCCAAGCTAAATCGGCATTTCAAAAAGACCAACGTTTAGTCGTGATCTTGGAAGACGCAGAACAACAAGCGAAAGCTAAAGAGGTGCTGAATGAGCGCCTATTGGACAACGCGACGGTTGCACTAGCGATGGAGCCAGCAGCTCCAAAATGGCTGACTGACATGGGCTTCGCACCGATTCAGTTAGGCCTTGATTTACGCGGTGGTGTGCAGTTCCTACTAGAAGTGGACATGGAACCGGTTTACCACGCACAAGCGCAATCTGTGGTCGACGAGATCACCAGCCAAGTGCGTTATGCACGCGGTAAAGTGGTGAACAACCAAGTTGAATTTAACTTCCGTACTGATGCAGATTTCGAGAAAGCACAGAAACTGATTCGTGAAGAGTTCCCACAATGGCAACGTGACCGTTCAGATAAATCGCTAACGTTAACTCAGTCTGAAGAAGAACAAAGAACGCTACGCAACCTAACGGTTCAACAAAACCTGCAAATCATGCGCAGCCGTATTGAAGAGCTAGGCATCACTGAGGCATCGATTCAACGCCAAGGTGAAAGCCGTATCCGTATCGAATTACCGGGTGTACAAGACCCTGCAGCCGCGAAAGATGTGATTGGTGCTACTGCTTCGCTTGCGTTCTACTCTGTGTACGACAACGCAACGCGCAATACTCAAACTCTGAAAGATTCAGATGGTAATCGTGTCGTGGTTGCGCGCAAAGCAGTGCTGAGCGGTGAACACATTATCGATGCACGCAGTGGCATTGGTGAGATGGGCAGTGCAGAAGTAAACATCACGTTGGATTCTTCTGGTGGTAAGAAAATGTCTGAGTTTTCTCGCCATAACATCGGCAAGCCAATGGCGACCGTTTACAGCGAATACAGCCGTGACAGAGCCGGTAACAGCGAAAAAACCAGTGAAGTGATCAGTGTTGCGAACATCCAATCTCAACTGGGTAGCCGTTTCAGAATCACAGGTGCAGGCAGCATGGCAGAAGCACAAGAGCTTGCGTTACTGCTGCGTGCGGGTTCATTGACTGCGCCAGTGACCATCATTGAAGAACGTACCATTGGTCCGTCTTTGGGTGCGGAAAACGTAACTAACGGTTTTGCTGCTTTGGCGCTTGGCCTTGGTCTGACTCTAACGTTTATGGCGCTGTGGTATCGCCGCCTTGGTTGGGTTGCGAACGCTGCATTGGTCGTCAACATGACCACATTGTTTGGTTTGATTGCCTTGCTACCGGGTGCCGTCTTAACTCTGCCAGGTATTGCAGGCTTGGTACTGACCGTCGGTATGGCGGTGGATACTAACGTGCTTATCTTCGAACGTATTCGAGACAAGATGAAAGAAGGCCGCAGCTTTGCTAGCTCCATCGACCGTGGTTTTGACAGTGCGTTCTCTTCTATTTTCGATGCTAACGTCACCACCATGATCGTTGCTGTGGCTCTATATACCATTGGTAATGGACCGATTCAGGGCTTCGCTCTGACACTGGGCTTAGGTCTTCTAACCAGTATGTTCACGGGCATCTTTGCTTCACGAGCGATCATCAATTTGGTTTGGGGGCGTGACCAACGCCACGATGTAAGGATTTAAGCATGAGTATTTCAAATATGACTATTTCAAACAGCAGCATGACTCGCCTTCGTAAGGTGATGTCTGTGATTTCTATTGTGCTGTTCATGAGCTCTGTGATGCTGGTGGCGGTGAAAGGTTTTAACTGGGGCTTGGACTTTACCGGCGGTGTGGTTGCCGAGGTTCAGCTCTCTGATCAAGTCACCAAAGATGCGTTAAAAACCAAACTTGATACGGCTTTCCAACAAGACGTGCAAGTGGTTGGTATGGCAGAGCAAGATCGCTGGACAATCCGTTACAGCCAACTGACAGACGCGCCACAGCCAAACCTAGTGGATGCTTTGTCATCGGTGAGTGATCAAGTAAAAGTGCTTAACAGCAGCGTGGTTGGCCCTCAAGTGGGTCAAGACATGGTTGACCAAGGTGGCTTGGCGGTATTGGTGTGTTTCCTAATGATCATGCTGTACCTGAGTGTGCGTTTTGAATGGCGTTTGGCACTTGGTGCTCTTGCCGCGATCATCTATGACGTGACGCTTATTTTAGGTCTGTTCGCGTTTACTCAGTTTGAGTTCAACCTGACTGTATTAGCGGCCGTACTAGCGATTCTCGGTTATTCATTGAATGACTCGATCATCATTGCTGACCGTGTTCGTGAAATGCTGCGCGGCAATCCAAACGGTGACACTGACAACTTACTTAACGAATCGGTTAAAGCGACCTTCTCACGCACCATGGTGACTTCAGGAACAACGCTAATCACCGTATCTGCGCTTTGGCTACTTGGTGGCGCTGCGCTGCAAGGTTTTGCTATTGCATTGGTTGTCGGCATTGTCAGCGGTACGTGGTCTTCTGTTTCTGTAGGTATCACACTGCCTAAGTTACTTGGCCTACAGCCTTGTCACTACCAAGTGAAAGCGCCAGTAGAAGTTGAGGGTGAGTACCCTTAGGTTATCTATTCGTTCACAAGACGACTGAGTCAGTAACGTCAATAAAGCCCTTCGTTTATAACAAAACGAGGGGCTTTATTTTTGATAAGAGTCAAACAGTTACAGAAAAGAGAGCCTATTTCAAAAAACGATGGATTCAGCAGGCAAGCCCCCATGATATGAAGTATGTTTAGATGACGTCAGTAGAAATGAGGCAAAGGAATGGAATATCGACATCAATGTCATGTAGGCGACCATGGGGATGCGCTAAAGCATCCAGTATTGAGTGCACTTGTTCAGTCATTAATGCAGCAACATTCACGCCTCAATGTTATCGACACGCACTCTGGTACAGGGTGTTATGACCTCACTACTGCACCCAGTAATCATGCTGGTGAGTTTGCTGAAGGGGTCGGGTACTTGTGGCGAAACAAGGCTTATCTTCCTCCGGCATTTGCTTCTTTTATGTCGGTGCTGGAATACTACAATCCGAATCAACTTATCTCTCTTTATCCGGGTTCTGCAGCCATCACCTACCAACAAGGCCGCAGCCAAGATAGCTTCTATTTTTCAGACATTCAGCAAGATGAAGCCGACTTATTACAAACCAACATTGAGAAGCTGCAACGCGATCTTGATGTCTCAAGTAAGCTCACCATTACCGCGGGCGATGGCTTGAAAGCACTGCCTGACGACATAGCAAAGCACGACAATCATCACCTGATTGTTATCGATCCACCCTATGAAACCGATTCTGAATATCTCGCAGTGATCGATGCTTTGGTTAAGGCGTATCAGCAGTCTGAGAAGGTATCAGCATTAATTTGGTATCCGCTTTACACGGATGATAAGAGCTCACTGATTCTGAACCACTGTGTGACAGCGGTGAAAGATGGCTTGCTACCCAGTCCGATTAAGTCGGAGCTTCGCCTTCGAGATCCCAAGGGTGATGATCGCCTGATCGGCAGTGGTTTGCTGTTGTTTAATCCACCACAAGGCATTGCGGGAACGGTCGCAGATACGCTCGATTATTTACACAGCCAACTCGCGACTAATGGTGAAGGTTACTGGCAAATGAGAAGCTTATAGATCTGATTTTTATGGGTTTTATGATGGTTTTCTAGACATCAATCACTAAATCACTGTTATCTATGTGGTTTAAATTGACCAAACGCTAACTTTTATCGATTGATTAATTGCAGTGAATCATTTAAAAATAGAATATCAATGCGCACAAGTGCATAATGGCTCATAAGTTAAATAATTAAACTAGATTGTGGTTTACCCCCTAAACTGCATAAGGCTCGCACTAGTCATGCGAGCCTTTCTTTTGCCTGTCGTAAAACTCAAGGCATCACTATCACTTCAAAATCCACTACAACGCTGGATAATCGATATAGCCTTTTTCGTTGCCGCCGAATAGGGTGGCACCATCGAGTTCGGATAGTTCGCTGCCGTTTTGTAGGCGTGATACGAGATCTGGGTTGGCGACGAATGGGCGACCAAATGCGACGAGGTTGGCGTAGCCTTTACTTAACACTTCTTCGGCGCGTTGTGGTGTGTAACTGCCAGCGACGATGATGGTGTTAGAGAACAACTCTCTTAGTTCGACACGGAAGCTTTCAGGGATAACTGGAGCATCATCCCAGTCGGCTTCTGACAGGTGCAGATAAGCGATATTACGAACTTGCAGTTCCTTTGACGCTTCTAAAATCGTTGGAACGATGTCTGGGCAGTTCATGTCTTTGAAGGTGATGAACGGAGCCAAGCGTACACCTACTTTGTCTGCGCCAATTACATCAATCACTGCATCCACCACTTCGATTAGGAAGCGAAGTCGGTTCTCGCGGCTACCGCCGTAGTTGTCGGTGCGCTTGTTTGAGTTAGTTCTTAAGAACTGGTCAATCAGGTAGCCATTACCACCGTGGATCTCGACGCCGTTAAACCCTGCCTCGACCGCTTTTTTCGCTGAGTTAGCAAAATCTTGAACAACACGATCGATGTCTGCTTGGGTCATCTCTCTTGGTTGGATGCAATCGACCATGTTGCCGTTACCATTTTCATCAGAGATCCAAACCTGCGTTTCTATTGGAGCTAATGCAGAAGGTGCAATCGGTAACTCGCCTTTTTGAAAGGTAGGGTGTGATACTCGGCCTACATGCCATAGCTGGCAGAATATCGCGGCACCTTGCTCTTTGGCTGCTGTGGTTACTGACTTCCAACCTTCGATTTGTGCATCGGTGTAAACGCCGGGAGTGAAAGAGTAACCCTGAGAGTCATCTGAAATTTGGGTCGCTTCAGTGATGATAAGCCCTGCACTTGCGCGTTGTTGGTAATAGGTTGCCATCATGTCGTTTGGCACGTTTCCAGGTTGGCTAGTACGAGCGCGTGTCATAGGTGCCATAACCACGCGGTTTTGCAGTTCTAGGCCTTTCAGTTCTGATGTTTCGAATAATTTGTTCATGGTTTCTACCTTGTTTTAATGCTGTGATCTTTCGTTTTTTATTGGGGCTATAGCCGTGTTATTTGCTTTCTGCTGGGCTGAAAATAGAGTTGCTTTGTGGCTTGCCCGCTCGGTTGGCTTTGGCGATAAGCAGCAAACCAATCACTGGGACAACAACGGCTGCGAATGGAATCATGCCTGCGCCTAGTTGGCTGTCGAGAACCATGCCGCCAAGGAATCCACCGAAGGCATTGGCTAAATTAAACGCTGAGATATTCGCGGTTGCTGCTAGCTCTTGGCCTTCGCCACCGTGGCTCATTACTCGAAGTTGCATGGCTGGAACGTTAGCAAATGATGCAATACCAAAGACAAATGCCGCTACAACGAATAGGATTTTGTTGTCTACCACAAGGCCAACCACCACCAATGAAACGATCATTGCGACTGCCCAAAACATTGAAGCTTTGCCTAGGTTTTTATCTGAAGATCGTCCGCCCAAGGTGTTACCGATGATTAAGCCGACACCCACAATCACTAAGATCCAAGTAACAGACTCTTGACCGTAGCCGGTGATGTGCATAGCGATTGGCGCAAGGTATCCGTATAGCGTCATGAAGCCAGACCAAGCAAAAGCAGTGATTGCCAAACTGATCAGCAGCATTGGATTTTTGAACGCTAACAGCTGAGTTTTGATGTCTTTTGCTTCACTGTGACCATTCGATTTGATTGACGTTAGAATAGAAATCATCGCAATCGTGCCAAGTGCCGCAACGGTAAAGAAGGTGGTGTGCCAACCGAATTGCAAGCTCACCCATGTACCAGCTGGAACGCCAAGAACGTTAGCGAGCGTTAAGCCTGCGAACATTTGACCGACCGCGCGACCTGCCATTTTTTCAGACACTAAGTTGGTTGCGACAACCGCACCGATGCCATAGAAAGGGCCTTGCACTAAGCCTGCGATAACACGACTCGCCAGTAGAAGCGGATAGCTTGGCGCTAAGGCGGATAAGACGTTGCCAATAATGAACAGTGCCATTAAGCCAATTAGCACCACCTTCTTATTAAAGCGCGCAAGGTAGATGGTTAAGATTGGCCCGCCGATAACGATAGCTAGCGCATACGCACTGATTAGATAGCCCGCTTGGCCTTCAGTGATTGAAAGGGAAGTCGCAATTTGTGGAAGAATGCCTGCGATAACAAATTCAGCGGTGCCAATGGCAAAAGCTGCGAGTGTCAGTATCCAAACTTGGAATGGAATCTTTTCTTGTTTCATGATGAGTTACCTGTGTAAATTCTTGTTTGTTAGGACGTTTAGAGACACGTCCTAACGATTGTTCTTTGTGTCTTGGCGAGATGTTTTAGCCGAGCAACGCACCGCCATCGATGTCGATGATTGAGCCAGTCACGTATGGGTTAGTAATCACGAACAGGTAACCCATAGCGATTTCTGAGGCTTCGCCAACCTTGCCTGCAGGTAAATTGTTTTTTGCGTTGTCGTACATGGCTGAGCGAGCTGTGTCGTCCATGTTTTTGTAGGCTGTTGTCATGGTTAAGCCCGGACTTACGGCGTTCACTCGAATTGGTGCGAGCTCTTTCGCAAGCACTTTAGTGACGCTTTCAAGTGCGGCGTTGATGGCGGTTTTTACGTAAGTGCCAGCCACTACTTTGCGTGACAACATGCCCGTCGTGAGCGTGATAGAGCCGTTTGGCGTCATGTAGCGTGCGGCATGTTTGGCTACGTTTAAGCTGCCCCAAAACTTAGTGTCAAAAGCTGTCTTAGCGTCTGCGGTTGCGACGTCTGTTACTTTTCCTGCGGGAGCGGATGAGCCAGCCGTTACGATTAAGTGGTCAAACACGCCAATCGATTCGAAGTATTCACAAATTGACTTTTCATTGCTGATATCAAGGCCTGTATGTCGGCTAGCGACGTGCACTGTGTTGTTTTCGTTTCTCAATTTCATCGCGAGTGCATTACCGATGCCTGATGTGCCACCAATGATGACGAAAGTGCGTTGCTCTTGATTAGTCGATTCGTTAGTCATGCTCTGAATTCCTGCGTTGTTCTGTTGATGTTTGTCATTATATGTATTCGACTAAATTTGATAATTGGCTAAAATATAAATTCATTATTCGGATAATATGAATAATGTGGCTAAGTGTTGAGATCGAGCATTAAGAGCGAGAAGTAAGACGAAGAGGCGGAAGCGAGAATCGTATGGATAAGTTTTCAGATATGGCGATGTTCGTCAGTATTGTTAAGCATCACGGGTTAGCGGCGGCGGGGCGCGAACTGGGTTTATCACCTGCGACCATGACAGCAAGGCTTCAGGCACTTGAAGAGCGCTATGGTGTGAAGTTGTTGAATCGAAGCACGCGCCATGTGTCTTTAACCGACTCTGGCGAGCTGTATCACAAGGCGTGTCTGGAGATATTAGATAATGTCGGTGAGGCCGAAAACCTGATTCAAAATGGCGTCAAAGAGGTCAAAGGTTCACTCAAAATCGCCGCGCCGAAAGACATCGGGAAACAGTACATTCTTCCGATTCTCTCTGAGTTCTGTCAGCAATATCCCGACGTGATCCCTTACCTCTACTTGAACGATAACCTGTCGAACATTGCTGAATCTGGCATGGATATCGTGGTCCGTTATGGTGAATTGGTCGACAGCAGTTTGATATCCAGACGCTTGTCACCAAGCCGACGTGTGCTGTGTGCTTCTCCTGAATATCTTGCCAAGCATGGAACACCGTTAACACCACAAGATTTGGTTGATCACGATTGTTTAGCCATGCTGCGCAGCAATGAAGAGCTCAAGACATGGCACTTCCAAGATCATGATATGAAGAAGTCGATTACCGTTGTTCCGAAGCGATTTTCAGACGATGGCGAAGTGATTCGTTATTGGGCATTAAAAGGCGAGGGCATTGCGCTTAAATCGGTGCTGGATGTGCAAGACGACATCAATAACCAGCGCCTTGTGACGCTGCTTAATGGCTACATGAAGAACTTCAACACCGCGATGTCGGTGTCGAGTGCCGATTTGAATGTGGTGTATATCAGCAAGAAGTATCAGCCGAAGCGTATCCGGCTGTTTCTTGATTTTCTGTTTGAACGCTTTGGCAATTTGGTTGAAAAGTCTAGTTAGATTAGCCGAGAAGCAGCGCATGACAGATCTCTCGAACTCAACACCCGGCTACGGACAGAGAGTATTGAACTGGTTATGATACGACCAACATAAGGATGTGATTGGAGAGAAAAATGAAAGTCGTCGGAGATACGGTCATCCAACCTTTTCACAAGGCAACCTGCCATTGCGGTGCGGTTGAACTAGAGCTCAGCTTACCTAACGGGATAGAAAAACCACGCCGCTGTGATTGTTCTATCTGTCGTCGCAGGGGAGCGATTGTGGGCTCTGTTGCGCTGGATGGCATCAAGATCCTCAAAGGTGCGGAGCATCTTAAGCTTTATCAATTCAATACCAACACCGCAAAGCATTACTTCTGCTCAAACTGCGGCATCTATACCCATCATCAACGCCGTTCTAGCCCAAATGAATACGGTTTTAACATCGGCTGTTTGGAAGGGGTAAACCCTTTTGATATTGGTGATGTGGTGACCAACGATGGTGTTAACCATCCAGCTGATCGTTAATTTATGGAGCATTAAAAAGGGAAGGAATTATGTCTGAATATGGAGCGGTCATTCGCTGGCAAAAAGCGCAAGATGAAGCCTTTAGCGACAATCAATACAGTCGCGGCCATGCGTGGGAGTTCGATGGTGGTGTCACTGTGCCTGCTTCGTCCTCTCCACATGTTGTTCCACTGCCGTTTTCGGTGGAAGCGAATGTTGATCCAGAAGAAGCGTTTATTGCGGCACTTTCTAGCTGTCATATGCTGACGTTTTTGGGCATTGCCGCAAAGCAGAAGTACGTGATCGACTCTTATGTGGATGATGCGATTGGTGTGTTGGAAGAAGATGATTCAGGCCGCTCGTCTGTCACTAAGGTGACTCTGCGCCCTAAGATTGTGTTTTTAGGTACCAAAAAGCCCACCGCCAAGCAGCTCGACAAACTGCATCACTTGGCACACAAAAACTGCTTTATCGCGAACTCAGTAAAAACAGAGATTGTGGTCGAGATGAGAGATTAATTTAAAACAATCACAAGATTTCTTTAAAAGCTTCGTCCTTTTTATCTCGCTATCGTCTTAAGGGTATTCATGCAATCCAGTTGATTGCAAAAAGACCGAACACACTATTTGAGGACACCTCCATGACAGCGTTTAACAGTGCATCGAATTACGGTGAAAATGCGTTTATCAAAAGCAAACCAGAGATGCTTGAGAGCATTTACAACACCACCGATGTATTTCCTTACTGGGTTGCCGATATGGATTTTCAGGTGGCGGAACCGATCACTCAAGAGCTGAATCGCTTGGTTGAGCGTGGAGTGTACTCGTATGAGTTCAATGAACAGGCGGTTTTTGAGGCGCTATCTCAATGGTATTCAAAGCGTCATGGTTTAAGCCTGTCTGCTGACAAATTAGTTCAGGTTCCGGGAGTCTTACCAGGCATCGCGTTGTTACTGCGCCAGTTTACCAATGAGGGTGATGGTGTGCTTATTCATACGCCGGCTTACCATCAGTTTGCTAATTTGGTGAATAAGGCAGGCCGTCAGGTCGTGAATAGCCCGTTGACTAATGACGGACAGCGTTATCAGATTGATTTCGATGGTATGGAGCAACAGATCATCGAACAACAAGTGAAGACGATGATTTTCTGCAATCCGCACAACCCGACTGGGCGCGTGTGGGCAGCTCAAGAGATTGAACAAGTCATCGAAATTGCTAAGCGCCACGACGTGCTGATCATCAGCGACGAAGTCCATTCCGACATTATTTTTGAAGGTCACGCTTTTACGAGCTTAACCAGCTTTGATTACGACAAGGTCATTGCCTTGATTGGTTCTCCGGCGAAAACCTTCGGCATGCACAGCATTTCAAACGGCTATGTGTACACCAACAATAATGAGTTATTTGAAGCGTTCAAAACCAATGTGGTGGCGATGTATCTTGACCATGGTAATGCGTTCAGTACGTTTGCAACCGTGGCGGCCTTTGAGAAAGGTGGTGAGTGGCTAGATGGCATGTTGGTGTATCTGCAAGACACGGTGAAATGGATCACTGAGTTTGCGGAGCAGCGCATTCCTCAGTTAAAAGTCTTCCAACCGCAAGGCACTTACCAAGTGTGGTTTGATTTCTCAGGCTTGGGTTTTTCGGAAGAAGAGCTAAAAAATGTGGTGTTTGAGCAGGCTAAGATGGGCTTAACCCCAGGTGGTTGGTTTGGCGCTGAAAGCCCTCACTTCATGCGAATGAACATTGCCACTTCACGCGACAATATCGAGCAATCATTTACGGCTTTAGCAGACGCGATTGATGGCTTTGAGCGAGGAAGTCAGACTTCTTCAACTTGTTGTGATAGCGGCGCTTCAAAAAGCTGCTGCTGATATTGAGCGTTAGGCTCTAAAGAACGAAAAACCGCGAGGCTGCTAAGTGCATCACTGGCGGTTTTTTTGTGTCTGTGTAATCCTACGTACGGTTTTAATTGAGTGACAGTTAGAAAGTTCTGAGAGATAGGTAGAGAGCTTTTGAATGGTAGGAATAGATTGATTAGCAGAGAGTTATGTTTAGCGTCCCATTGAATAGTTTTGTACATCGTGTGAGTGATAAAAGCCAAGTGATGGCGAATGCTGTGGAATGTGGGTGTCAGTTGAAACGAGTTCGTCGTTCGCGTAATTGGCTTTTGGTCGCTCAAGAGCGTCAACTCATTGAATTTAAAACGATGCTAACCCATGAAAAAGACGGTTGGATAGCAATTGCAATCGACAAAGTATTACCTAAACCTGTGGTGTGTTTGGCATCTCTGTTGGCCGCGACACCTTCAATGACTGTGGCTCAGCTGGTGATGGAATCTGGATGTTCAATGGCTGAAGCAAGACGCGCTATTGATGAACATGAAGGTCTGTAGGCGTATCCAAATCGTGTGAAAAGAGAATTGCGAGCAGCAAAAAGCCCGTAACGATATTGCGCTGGAAAACGTCATATCGTTACGGGCTTTATCATCTGTGCTGCTGTTAAGCTAAGCCATGCGGCTTATGAAGCATTGACTCGATTAAGAGTTCGCTACTTTTACACGAATCGTGTTTTTGCCAAGCTTTGACAAGTTCAGCTTGTTTAGTGCTGCTTTAGCTTCTTCTTGCTCTGGCATTTCAACAAAAGCAAAGCCTTTTGAGTCGCCAGTTTCTTGGTCTAAAACTAGGCTGCACTCTTTTACTGAGCCAAACTCAGAAAATAGCACACGGATGTCTTGCTCAGATGTAGAGCGTGATAGGTTACGAACTAGAAGTTTCATAATAAACCTTGAATATGAATTTACGCCGAGCATTGTCGCACACTTTCATGCTCACCCTCACAAATAATTGTTCTAATCATTTCTTTGGTAACGCGTCGCTCTATTTGCTGATTAAGCGAGCTATTTACCTGCTAGCCGCGGTTTATCGTAATATCTGATACGAATCCATGCTCTGTGCTGGTCAATGCCTGTTGCAGCATTTGAGCGGCTTCTTGCGCGGTCATAAAGCTTGAGGTATCCATGTCTTTACCGCTTGTATTCCAAAACTCGGTCGCCATTCCTCCAGGATAAACCGCCACGATTTTCATCGGGTGACCTTTTAGCTCCAACCTTACCGATTCGATAAAGCCTTTCACGGCCCATTTTGCCGCGCAGTAGGTGGACTCTTCCGCTTTAGCACCTTGTGCCGCCGTCGACATCACCACTGCAATGGTGACTGATTGATCTTTGTAGCGCTGCACAAGCTCGCGAATCAAAAAGATCGAAGACTCGATATTGTTCTTCAGCATGTCGCTGATGATGGTTGGATCTTGCTGTTCTATCTTACCGAAGTAGCCACTGCCAGCACTGTGGATCACCAGTTTAGGCATTTCAGGTAACGCATCCAATAACTCACTCACTGAGTGCGGATCACAGAGATCACACGCTTGGCTAATGGTATTCGCAGGTAGGCCTTGCGCCACTTCTGCTAAACGTTGTGCGTTGCGACCTGTGATGGCTACGCGCTGAGCGTCTGTTGCGGCGTTAGCATATTGTTTCGCGAGAGCTGCGCCTAAACCGCTGCTTGATCCGGTAATTAAAATCATACTGTCTTCAATTTGTAGAGTTGATTCGAGATAGTAAGGGGCTAGGCTAAGATTTTCTGAGATCTATGGCTAAAGTTGATCGATAGCCTGGTTGATAGCTTGGGTGATCGGTCGAGCGGTAAGGCTGGATAAGAGAGTGGGGAAAGTCGTTAAGAATCGACTTGTTTGGCAAGAAATAATACCACTAAAAAGTAGCAGAACTAACAAGTAAAAGCGCCGCCATAAGAGCCAGCGCTTTTGAGTAATCATAAGTGATTATTTTTCGTCGTCGAACTGTTTGATCGTGAACGCGTCTTCGATTCGGTTAAGCTCTTCTTGTTCTTTCACTCGCTTCTCTTCTTGCAGAGTCGCTCTCGTTTCGTTGAAACGTTTTTTCTCTGACTTAGTCAGGAATTTTACAGCTTTTTTGTTGGTCAGTGCGTAAGCAACTACGTCTTCACCTTTTTCTCTGCGGTCGTTTACGCGTTGTGAGAAACGTTCATTGTCGCGAGCTTTACGCTCCGCTGAGGTCAACTTGCTCATGCTTTAAAGCCTTTTCAATTATTCATGGTAGGGAATCTACGCTTAGCGAAACAAATGGGAACTGCTTAGTGTCAGTCTAGTCCATTTGTATGCTGGTGGCGCATCTTAGCACAGTGGCTTGAGCATGCAGGTATGCTATTCGAGGTATTAAACAAAACAGCCCACAATTTTCGTTATGGGCTGTTTCGTTACGTACTGTAGATGTAGTCATCGTTTTAAAACTAAGAATCAGAAACGGCAGCTAAATCAAATCTTCTCGATGTATAAGATGACCTCTCCGACTTTAAAGCCAAACTTGGACATCTCAGTCTTGTTGAACAAGCGTTTGTCGTCCATCAAGAACATCCAATCATCGAGCACCACTTCATAGGTGCTGCCGTCTACTTCAATTTCTAGATCATATTTCCAATACAGCGCTGAACCTTGGGTCTCACCATAAGCGGTTCCAACGACATCGTTGGCAGTCCCAGAATAGGTGTTTTCGCCGGTTTTGAGCAGATTCCAAACGCGAGTAGAGCGCTCCCCATCAGCAAAAGAGAACCACTCTTTTATCTCTCCGTTGTCACCGTCCCAAGTCGCGATCAGTTTGGCATCAAAGCGGCGCAGTAGGTTACCAGAGCGGTCGAGCACCATGCCGTAGGCCATGAGCTCGCCATTAAAAAAGGTTTCAAGCTTGAGCTCTGGCGTAGTGTCGACATGGTCTTCTAAACTTGCAGAACCACAGCCCACTAGCCAAGTGAGAGAAAGAAATGCCAGAGCGAATTTTATTATTGTTGTTTTTGGATTCATTTGTTCAAACCTAAAAGTTGTTTACGAAGACCGGGTTCAGAGGTGTTTTCAGATAACCAAATCGCTAGAAAGGCTTCACCAAATTGCTTGTCTTGAATGATGCCGATCGGTTGTTCATCGAAATAAAAGCGACTCACGTTGTCTTCAGCGACACGAATCGTGAGTGTGCTTCCTTCTTCCACGTTCGGCCACATCGCGTACAAGGGTTTCAACCAACGTTGAATGTTACTGTTAGAGTAGCCAAGCTTGTTCCACTGATCTTCGGTCGCGTCTACGAGGTCTTTGCTATCGATAGAGCGGTAATACTCAAGCTTCAAAGCTCGTTCAGAGTTGGTTGGAGTCGCGTAAAATTCTGCGGAGTAGAGAGTCCAAAACAGGTAACTCATTTCACCCTGCCCACGTTTGTTCAGATCATCGACTGCAGAGGCTTTAACGCTTCCGGCAAATAAGAGCGCAGCAAAAATTAACGAGAGAGTAATAAAGCTTAGAAGTGTGTTTTTTGCTTGCTGATGAGTGCGAACAATACCGCGCTCAGGTTCGAACGTTTGTGTCGGGTTGCGTGGATAAGCCATAAGTCACCTCGTTATTGCCATTTTAGGTTGTATTAAGTTGGAGTAGGCGGCCACGAGTAAGGGCAACAAAATCCCCCAACTTATTGCAAGGGCAGCAACTACCGATGCATCTGGCCAAGTAGTAAGAAGAGCACCTGCTTTGATCCCTCCCCAATAACTACTAGTACCTGCTACGAACCCTATGACAAACAAGATCACTTTCGAGCATTTTAATAGCCAATTTAGGCTGTGGTTAAAACTGATTAAGAACATGATCCACAGGCAGACAAGCCACACCGGGAACCACGATTGATTAGCAATTTCAGAGTCGACGGCAAACACGCCGAAGTGAAGTAAGAGGCTATCAAGCAATAGCCCCAATGGTAATAAAATGAGTATCTTCAGATCGCTACTGCGAGTCGGTGATAGAAGGAAGTGAACCACTACAATCAGTGGTGTGACGAACGGGGCTTGCGCGGTAAAGAAGGCACTGCAAACCCAGGTCGCTTGAAACAGTACGAGATTAATAATCCAAAACCGCTTCATCTTTTGCTCCAAAGTAACGAGGTTTTCTTGCGACTACATGATGAGTGCTAATCACGCGCTCTTTGAATGCGCCTTCACAGTAGCAGAAGTAGAAGATCCACAAGCGCTTAAACTCTTCTGAATAGCCGAGGGACTCTAACTCTTCCCAACTATTTTCAAAGGCGATGTTCCAATCATTTAGCGTGCGAGCGTAGTGCAGGCCAATGTCATCAATTTCTTGAACCACAAGATCGGTGCTGGTCGCAAGGTGTTGGGTCATCACTGAAACTGAAGGTAAACAACCGCCGGGGAAGATGTACTTCTGAATAAAGTCGACACCTTTGCGGTATTTGTCGTAACGGCTGTCAGCAATAGTAATTGCTTGAATCAGCATCTTGCCTGAGGGCTTAAGTAACGACGAACACTTTTCAAAGAAGGTTTGTAGATATTCATGGCCGACCGCTTCTATCATCTCGATCGAAACCAACTTGTCGTACTCACCAGTGAGATTGCGATAATCCTCTTTAAGCAGGGTGATTTTGTCGGTTAAACCAAGCGCTTTTACTCTCTGTTCAGCAAGCGCATGTTGGGCATCTGAAATCGTGGTAGTGGTGACATGGCAACCGTAGTGTTGCGCCATGAAGATGGCTAAGCCGCCCCAACCTGTGCCTATCTCGACCACGCTATCTTTCTCCGACAGCTCTAATCGTTCACAGATGGTTTTCATTTTGTTTTGCTGAGCCTTCGACAAGGTTTCTGCGTCTTCGCTGTAGATAGCGGAAGAGTACTGCATCGAGCTATCTAAGAAGCGCTCGTACAGTTCGTTGCCAATATCGTAGTGAGCGAGAATATTGCGCTTAGAGCCTTGTTCGGTGTTGGCATTCTTACGACGCAGCAAGAGGTTTTTGATGCGAGAAATCCACTGTGTCTTGTCATCAAGCTCATCTAATTGGGCTTGGTTGCGAGCCATGATTTGAATCACACGCGTGAGATTTGGACTGGTCCATTTACCATCGATATAGGCTTCAGATGCCCCAATGCTGCCGTTGATGACCACATCTCTAAAAAAGGTCGCATCATGAATCACGATTCGACCTTTAAGTTCGGCTTCTCGATCACCGAACACCGAATGCTGGTCGCGCTCAATGATCTCGAGCGTCGCGAATTGCAGGCTTTCTAAAACCTTGAAGATTAAAGCTCGATATTTACAGTTGCTTGAAACAGCAACGGCTTTAGCTTGTTGTTCAATGTTGTTGTTTTGTTTGGCAAGCTGTTCCATGTAAACCTCGCTGATAACTCATTCTAATATTTTGTGCCAACTAAGCTGAGTTCTGCTCCTTGGTTGGAGCGAACCCAAGCTTCAATTGAGTTCTTTCATGTGCGCTTAAGACGTTGAGTCTGGGTGCGCCACAAACGGTACTTTTTTCAGGAATAATTTGAGAGCCTGATAATAAATTCCCATCACGACTTTTATCGTCATCGCCGGAATCTTGAATACCGTTCGTCTAATGTTTGTCTTGGTTACTGACTGTTTCGTCAGAGCCAGTGTCGCATCGAAAAGCTTATCGTCTCGGCGGCTTTCGATGTGAACTAACGTGCGTTTCGCTGGTGGCTTAATTTTCCAAAAATAAGTCATGTTCAAATCCATGAACGGCGAAACGTGAAACTCTTTTTTTACCTTCAACTCTTGGTGCATGTCGATGAGATAGTAGTGTCTTTCTCGCCAAGGCGTGTTGCTCACCTCAGCCAACATGTATTTGCAATCTCCAGTTTCGTCGTAACAGAAGAAACAGTTGATTGGGCTGAAATAGATGCCTAAACAGCGGCACTGAGCCAGCATCGTCACACGGTTTAAATCAGACCAAACCCCACCAAGTTGTTGCACTTTGGAAGCTATACGTTGCTTAAGTGATTTTGGTTCATCCGTGGTGACATTTTCTTTTTTTTCAGCGAGATAATCCGATTCGACAAAGCGAATCGGGTTGAACCAACGAGTTCCGAACAGCGCACTGCGCGCTGTGGTTTGGGGCAGCTCATCAAGATCTAACCCCATCATATAAAGCTGATAGCTGAACTCATGAGTGATGTCGCCAAAGCGGCGATGTCTGACGTTACCCCAATAGATACCGCTGAGCTCTTCACTCTTTTCGGATGCGATCCCCATCTCGGGTGTCAGGGTTTGACTGTTCATAGCGCTGAACTCGTACTCAAATCTAGACCGAAGCGTTTGGTCACATCGAGTGCACTGTGGACACCGTCTTCATGGAAGCCGTTGTACCAGTACGCGCCGGCAAAGTGCGTCTGGTTTTTGCCACAGATCTGCTCACGCTTGTGCTGAGCTTCGACCGTGTTCGAATTAAGTACCGGGTGATGATAAACAAAGCTGCGAATGATTTTTTCTGGGTCGATGGCTTCGCTTTGATTCAAGGTGACACAGAAGGTGTCTTGGCTTTCGATGCCTTGCAGAATGTTCATGTTGTACGTGACACAAGCAGGTCGTTTGCTGTCGCCATCCAACATGTAATTCCAGCTTGCCCAAGCCAGTTTTCTATCTGGGAGTAAGCGAGTATCGGTGTGCAGAACCACTTCATTGCGGCTGTATGGGATTTCGCCCAGTACCTGTTGCTCTTGTTCTGTCGCGTCACCAAGCAGGCGCAAGGCTTGGTCTGAGTGGCAGGCAAAGATTACTTCGTCGAAGTCTTGTGTGCTGCCATCTTCAAATTCAATCGTGATGCCCGTTTCTTGGCGAGTCACTTGTTTAATCGATGTATTGAGTGCAACAGGCTTACTTAGGCGTGAAAGAATGATTTCAACATAAGAACGCGATCCTTTTGGAATCACATACCACTGAGGACGGTTCGCGATATCGAGCAATCCATGGTTGTAGAAAAACTGGATGAAGAACTTCAGCTCAAACTCTTCCATCTCTTCCAAGCTTGTCGACCAAATCGCCGCGCCCATCGGTAGGATATAGTGCTGGCTGAAAAAATCGGAAAATTGATTATCTTGTAGGAAACTGCCAAGGGTAACGTCTGGTGTGAATTCATTGCTTTCAAACTGAGCCTTACACAGTTTGTTGAACTTGAGAATGTCAGACACTAAAGACCAGAACTGAGGTTTGAAGATGTTACTCCTCTGCGCGAATAACGAATTAATGCTGTGACCGTTGTACTCGAACTTAGTGGTGGTGTTGTGGACGCTGAAGCTCATCTCAGTCGGTTGCCTTTCGACACCGAGTTGTTCTAGAAGCTGATTGAAATTCGGGTAGGTTCGATCGTTGAATACGATGAAACCTGTATCTATCGAAAACGCCGAGCCTTGATGTTCAATATCAACGGTAGCGGTGTGCCCCCCTACGTAATCGTTCTTTTCGAATACTGTTACGTCGTGGTGCTTATCTAATATATGCGCGCAAGTGAGTCCAGAGATACCTGAACCGATAATGGCGATTTTCTTCATTGTTATACCATCCTTGAAGCGAGTTTTTGCCAAACTGGAGTTGGAAGCATTCTTAGTAGCTTCATCAACATGATGAATCGTCTTGGGAAATCGATTTCACTCTTTCCTTGAGCGATACCATTTACGATTCGCTGAGTTGCGGCCTCACTACTAATAATCATAGGCATAGAGAACGTATTTCGCTCGGTTAATGGCGTTTCAACAAAGCCTGGGTGCACAATTGAGACATGAATGTTGTGCGTTGCCAGATCAACCGAAAGTGTTCTGCCTAAGTAAGTGAGGGCTGCCTTTGAAGCGCCATAAGCCTCGGCTCTTGGCAAAGGTAAAAAGCTGGCGCTGGAGCTGACTAAAACCAAACGGCCGCCGGGTTTGATGTTTTTTAACCAGGCTTTAAGGGCGTAGCCAATTGAAATTAGGTTTATGTTGATGACGCGCTCGAACAGCTCGGCATCAAAATTCACTGGGTCGTCGATGTACTCACAATCACCCGCATTTAAAATCAGTAGATCAAGCGGCTTGTCTTGGTCGAGCTCTGGGAAGTTGTGGTAATCGGTCAGATCGAAACAGAGCGGCGTAATGGATGAATGTGCGATGTCTGTCTCATGAGAATCAACCAAGGCTTGCAGTTTGTCTGGGTTACGGCCACAAGCAATCACCTGATGCCCTTGTTGAGCGTAATCGATAGCGAGTGATTGGCCGATACCTGAGGTCGCGCCTGTGATCATAATACGCATTATTGGCTCGCTCTCTTTTTGATGGATTTGATGGCGCAGCCCAGAACTGGAATGTGTTCGTACAACATAGAGCCGACATCAAGATAGTCTCTGTGATAGACCACTTGACCGTCGAGCATCTTGAGGTGGCTGTGTCCTTGCACTTCGATCGGCTTTTGACCGTTCAGCTGCTTATGAGAAAATTGCATCGTCCAATACACCGAAGCTTCGTCGTTCACTTCGAAAGTGTGTTCGATATGAAAGTAACAGCTCGTTACCTGGGTGTAGAGGTTCTCGAAGTAGTGCGTAAGCGCCGAAATACCGCTGACATGATGCAGCGGGTCTTGGAATTCAATATCAGGGTGATAAACCGTCTTAAGCACGTCGAAATTGTCGGTTCCGAGTTCTCGATACATGTTGAGAAAGTTATCAAGCCATAGAGAGTTATCCATAATATTCACTCTAATTATTTGAAGAAGGCTAAGGCTCTCAATCGTGCTTCTTTGTGCTCAACGATGGGTTGCCAGTATTCGCTGTCTATTCCGTTTTTAGTGATAAAGTCATGTGGGAAATGCACATGTTTATCTGGGATATTTTGCAGCTCTGGTATGTACTTACGAATAAAAATTCCTTTTGGATCAAACTTTTCACTCTGAGTGATTGGATTGAAAATTCGAAAGTAGGGTTGAGCATCACAGCCAGTACTTGAGGCCCACTGCCAGCCACCATTATTCGCGCTGAAATCACCATCGATAAGGTGCGACATAAAGAAACGCTCACCCCAACGCCAATCGATCAGCAGGTGCTTGGTTAGGAAGCTTGCCACCACCATTCTTAGCCTGTTGTGCATCCAGCCTGTCTCAACCAATTGACGCATCGCTGCATCAACTAATGGGTAGCCTGTTTTTCCTTCGCACCACGCCTTGAAGCTAGGGTTGTCGTGATACCAATCTAAGCCGTTGTATTTTTGTTGGAAGTTCGCACCTTTAACCAATTTAGGATGATGAAACATCAAATGCTTATAAAAATCTCGCCAAATCAATTCATTAAGCCAAGAAAAGGCTGGCAACTGAGTATCAAATAACAAGTCCGGCTGTTGTTGAATCAACTGAATCGCTAACCAACGTGGGCTCACGGCGCCAATCGCTAAATAAGGCGATAGCCCCGATGTCCCTTTAACTGAGGGAATGTCTCTCAGACGTGCGTAGTCGTTGACTTTATTGCCTAAGAAATTGGGGATCACATTGCCCAATACATCTTGGCTTAATGGCCAGCGACTTGAATCAACACGCGGAAAGTCGAAATCATAGTCAGCGGAGAGGGTTAAGGTTTGTAAGTCGTCAGGAAGCTGTGTTTGTGAAATCTCAGTCGGCTCGACAGGAGCTGGACTGCAGATGATGCCTTTCACCTGAACTTCTTTTAACCAAGCGTTCTTAAAGGGCGTAAAGACTTTGAACATCTCGCCTTGTTTATTGAGAACGCTACCGAGTGGCAGCATAACGTCACAATCGCTGATCTTCAGGTTTAAGCCGCTTGAAATCAGCTTTTTATCGCGAGCCTGTTCATCGACCTCTGGCTCAGAGTTAGTGTAGACGCACTTGGCATCAAGCTGCTGGCATAAGTCGATGAGCTGTCTGGATTGATCGTCAAAGTCGGAAGCTTTCAGGTGAAGCAACGTTATCCCAAACTCAGCGAGCTGGGATTTGAGTTGTTTTAGGTGACGATAGATGAAATCAGCTTTGATCGGTGCAAGGTGGTGTTGCTGCCATTGCTGTGGGGTTGAAATAAAAACGGCGATAGATACGCCGTTTTCAATTGCTGCGACGAGCGCTGGGTTATCGTGAATCCTCAGGTCTCGTCGTATCCATAAAATGTCGCTCAATATCCGTATCTCAGCTTAAGTTCTTGTGGGTGCGGGTTTAGGTAAACCTGTGATTCCAAGTACTCGTTTGGGTATTCCATCAGGTAGTGATTGATCAGTGTCAGCGGCACTAGCAGTGGAATCACGCCCTCTCTGAAAGAATCTATCTGGTTGGTGAGTTCTTGCTTGTGAGCGCTACTCAGTTGTTTCTTAAAGTAACCTTGCAAGTGATGCAGCGTATTGGCGTGACTGCCTCGATTCGAGTGATGCGATAACGCCTTCATCAAACCTTCGATGTATTGAGCCGCCAATTCGTCGATGTCTAACTCATTACCCGCTAACAGTTTGCCTAAGCTTTTGTAACCCTCAACGTGGTGACACATGACTAAGTATTTGTGGGCGCTGTGGAACTGAATCAGTTTGTGTTTAGTTATGCCTTCATCTACGAGATCGAGCCATTTTTGGTAAGTGAACACTCGAGTCATGAAGTTTTCACGCAAAATGGGATCGTTAAGGCGGCCGTTTTCTTCAACGGGAAGTAACGGGTTACCGTCCATAATTTGTTGGGTGAACATGCCTACGCCAGTCGATTCAGAGCCGCGACCATGGTGGTGGTACACCTTCACGCGTTCCATGCCACAGGTTGGGCTTTTTTGACACACAATAAAGCCAGCAATGTGTTGGTTGTTCTTTGAGTAGTTTTGACCGAACTCGATCAGTTCGTTGGTCACATCACCTGAACCATCTGGGCGAGAAACGTGAATGATGTCATCTAACATTCTTGTTTGACGAATGGTTGGGCGAGGAGTTGGAAGGCCGACGCCCATTTCAGGACAAACCGGTTCTAACTCTACATAATCTGCAAGATCGTCTGTGCAGAAGCGAGAACGTTTGTGTCCTGTATCGAACCGAACTTTATGACCGGCGACACATGCACTGATGCCTATTTTTATTTTTTTATCCATTGGTCAATTCCTTACGATCATTGCTCATCGTTATTCTTATATTATGTGGTTTGTTGCTTATTCCACATTACTTTAGTTCGGTTTTTACTTTTCTACCTAGCCAACTGTGCGAGTCTTGTGACGAGCCCAGTAAATACTTCAATCTAATAAATGTATTTACCTAGTGGGTTGAACAGTTGACTCACGCCTTTAGTGAAGTACAACGCATCACTTGAAACGGTTAAACAGACACAACCTTCTTTTGTTGCAGGTTGATGAGTGTGATTGCCGTCCAACCAGATGAAGTCACCTTTGTTGTAGACGCCCATTTCGTCTTCGAAACTGCCTTCTAGAAGAAGCGTGATCTCGAAGCCTTTGTGGGTGTGACAAGGCACTTGTCCATCTTTGTCGATGTGCAACAAGCTGGTGTGGTGTGCTTCGTCAGCAAAATCGAGTCTTGCTCGTGAAATTTTGCCTAGGTTCATCCAGTCCTTTCTCGCGACTGAGTTGAGGGCGCGAGGAATTGTGAATGTTGTGTCTGCGACGGTTACTTTCTGAACCTCTGGAGTCACTTCAACTGACTGTGAAGCATCGGCTGTGATTTGCTCAATCGCGTCAAAATCAAAGTCCATGTCGTCCATTGAGAAGTTGTCTAAATCTTCATTTGAGAAGACTGGCTCTGCGTCAAATGCACTATTCGCCGCTTCAGCAGTGAGCTGCTTAACTTGTTGTTGGCAGTGTTCACACAGTTCTACATGGCTAGAAACAATCAAAGAAACTGAATCAGCCAGCGTGCCATCGACGAAGTCTTTCAAGATTGCCGCGTTTGGGTGATGTTTAATCATGGTCTTGTTCCCCCATGTGAACTTTTAATTTGGCTAAAGCGAGTCTCAGACGTGATTTCACAGTTCCAAGTGGGACGCCAAGTTGCTGAGCGAGTTGCTCTTGAGAGAGCTCTTGAAAATAGACACCTTTGACGATGGTTTTCTGAGCGAGAGGCAATTTCTCTATCTGAGTCATTACATGTCGACTCATCAAATGATCACCGAATGGCAAATCTTCACTTTGAGATTCGGCTACCATCGCATCTATCGGCCAGATATCGTCGGCTATCGTTTGTTCGGCTTTCGCTTTCACTTTGCGCAACATGTCGAACGCTGCATTACGCATTACCGTGTAGACCCAAGTGGTCGCAGCGCCTTTATCTACATTGTAGAGATGTGCTTTCTTCCAAACATTAGTCATCGTGTCTTGAACTAGCTCGTTGGCAGCAGCTTCGCCGCCTAACTTACTAATGCCAAAACGCTTAATCTTAGGAGCGAAGAACTTAAACAAACAGGTGAATGCCTGCTTGTCTCGGTCTGTACCAACCAACACCAACCAGCTCGAGAGCTCTGTCGGTACTTTGTTGTCTGTAGGTACTTTGTTATCGGGAATAATGACATGCTCCTTGCCGTTCCCTGAACTTCTGCTTTCCACTTGCATAGTAACTAACCATCATGCGAATTTGATAGGCACTACGTGAAAGGAGAAAGTCGGGATCACTTTAATTTAAATTAATTTCTACTATACAAAATTATAGTGAAGAAAAGTGCTTATTGCCCCGTAATGATTTGATTCAAAAAAGGAACTAGAGACGGAAAACTGGCTGGCTCAGTAAATTCTGTTTTCTTTTCCAATGGGATAGGCATCATTTCGAGCAATCGCGCACAAATCCATTGTGGGCTCTCGAAATCTGGAGTGGGATAGAGTGTTCTTATCGAATCGTGGTCGCGAAACAACTGAACCAAAAAAGCGGTAAACACGTTAGGCACTTTATATTCATGGGCTGGCCAGTGTGGCAACGATCTGAACTTACTTTTAATCAGGTCATCGTCGTCTCGAAACGACCCATGCAATTGCACCAACTTTTCGCCTTCAACATCAATCTCTAAGATCTGGTCATCCGACATATTGAAGTCGACGATGGTCACCTTTGTTCCCCAAGAACTGAGATGATCAGAGTTAGAGTTGTCTTGAGTGGCAATAATGAAACCACCGCCCTGCGCTGCGCGAGCGACCATCGCGAGATACTTTGGCTCAAAAATGCGCAGTCTTTGTCTCCCTCCCGGTAAAAGGAATATGGGGAGAGGAAACACAGCGAGCTCTAGAGAAGACTCTACGGGTGTTTCTGGTTCGGCGTCTGTCCGCGTGGTCTTCCTAGGTGAATTCGGCACATAGTACTCCTTAGTTCAGATGTGATTTGAGAAGATATACGCGGGGAGGGTGGTGTTCGATCAATTCGCTTCGGCTTATGTTGGCAAAGGGATAGGTATTTTGTTGCACCTGTTCATAAATTCATTGTTTTTACCTTTTTTCATACGCGTCATTAGGTAATATATGTACAAATAGTAAGCGAGTGGGTAGTCGCCAGACGATGCTTCTATCTGACGTTCTTCTATACCTAACATCGCATCAAAGGAATGGTCATGATTGTTATTTATGGTATCAAAGAGTGCTTAAATCCAATTAAGTTGCAGCTCTCTAATGTGTTGCAGCAGTGCTTGAACAGTGAAATGGGTTTACCCGATGACAAGCGAGCACATCGGTTTGTGCCATTGGAACGAGATGACTTCTTTTACCCGGAAGGAAGAACAGAAGCCTATACCGTCATTGAGATAAATATGATGGAAGGTCGAGCGGTAAACACCAAAAAGCGCTTAATTAAGAAGATATTTTCTGAGATAGAGAAGCAGTTAGCTATCTCTCCAATTGATATTGAAATCACCATTAAGGAACAGCCATCGCACTGCTGGGGATTTCGAGGCATGACCGGCGATGAAGCTCAAGATCTGAAGTATAAAGTGAAGGTATAGGGTTAACACGTAAGGCTTAAGCACACCTATCGAGTGACGGCTTTGGAATTTGATGCCAAAGCCGTTTTGCTAGTTCTCGACACTAACTTTTAAGCATTTAAGCATTTAAGCATCGTCACTCTCTTTTAAATACTGATGCCAATTTTCATTGATCACATCAAAGTGCTCTACGCAGAACTCTTTTCTATCTTTCAAATAGTCGTTTTCCACTTCATCGAGCAAGTTCTTATAGGCATCGGGATCGCTGCCATACACCAAGCATAGCGTGGAGAAGTAACGCTGCAGGTCGAAACTGTGCTCGTCGATGTACTCCCCCAAGTCGTAATACTCCGGGCGGTCTTCTGACTCGAAAGCAAACATGTCTGCAGCGCTGATAGCGGCGTCGGCCCCATGCTCTACGTAGTTAAGCAGTATTAAAGTCGCTAGGTTATCAACCGCATCTTCTTCTTTACCCAATATCGCAATGTTCTGATCTTCGATATACGCATGCCCAGCTTCGTGTAATAGTGTGTGCAGCAAGGTATCAATAGCGCCAGTTTGCGCGGATTTTCCATACTCTTTTTCGTATTGGTTCTTCTCAAAGTAATTGAGTGACTCAGCGTAAAAGCTATAAGGGATCAGCACTTGATGGGTTTGCGGATCGTAGAGGGGTCCTTCTTCCCCGCCATATTGAATGGTTAATGGCTTCTCAAACATGAACAGTTGGTTTGATAGGTCGACCACGGTGTCATTAACGCCACTGCTTTGAATCTCGCGTTTGAGCTGCTCTTCTTCGGTATTTTGCGGTGTAGAGTACTCGACGAGCAGGTTACTTTGAGTTGTTTGTTCACTAGATGCATAAGTTGTGGCAAACATTGCACTCAGGGCTAGGCTGCAGGTCAATGTTCGTTTCAATAATGTCATCGGCTATCCTTGTGATTACATGGTGAATCAGAGTCGTGCTGGGGGTAACAACAGCCAAGCTGTGTACCCTGATTTAGTTATTGCGTTAGAGTATAAGTTTAGACGGAATTTTGATGCATCGAGAACTGCAATTTTTGATGTAGGCGCTATCCTATCAATGAATTATCCGCTTAGAGGTTCGCCACAAAGAATAGGTGGGCTGAATAATCGGTGTCGATGTGATTCGTTTCTGTTGGTAATCAACAGATAAATTTCGGTTCAACAGAACCCTTGTGCTATACTCCGCGCCCCAATCCGAATTGGCTTGTTTAATCTTAGGAAATTATTATGAGTGTTAAAAACGAACTTCAACAAATTAACAACCGTCTAGACAAGTGTCGCCACAAGTTAGATGCTGCTAAAACTCGTAATGATCGTCCTGTTGTTCGTCAGTTCGAGGAAGAGATTAAGAAGCTAACTAAGAAAATTGCCCAGCTTAAACACAAAGAAAGCTACGATGTGAACCAAGAGCGTAAGTCTCTGGTTGATATGCCATTTAGCCGTGAAATTACTAAGGCTGAGCAAGCGGATATGGGTAAACTTAAAAAGTCTGTTAAAGGACTCGTAATTGTTCACCCAATGACGAAGATCGGTAAAGAACTTCGCATTGAGGTTATGACTGGTTACGCACCGAAAAAATTCTAATTACCAGCGATGGTGATGAAAGAGGAGCTAGAAATAGCTCCTTTTTGCTTTTTTAGGTATTAAGAAAGCAGAGTCAGCGGCATAGATACTCACGCCGTTTTCAACTTTTAGGAGGTGATTGTTGTCACAAATCCTTTTATCTCCTATAAAAGTTAACGTGCTACTAACATGGCACTAAGCGATCGCAGTAATGTGTTCGCTTTTCGAATCCACACTTTCTCTCCAGTTTGTATAAATATAGGTAGAGCAGCACAAATAATTACAGATAAAACTAGACTCATTAGGGAAGATGAGAACGTAAAAAAATAGAGGTTATATGAATCAATTAATTTCAATTGGACCATTAGAATCCTTCCTAATCGCGATTAGTGTTTTGTTTCTAGGTCATTTCGTCAATGCAAAGCTTCCGATTCTCAAAAAGTACAACATTCCAGAGCCCATTGTCGGCGGCTTGATTGTCGCTTTTGCTATTACAGCCCTGCACTTTAACGGCCTTGATCTTGAGTTTTCTTTGCCCCTGCAGAACACGTTTATGTTGATGTTCTTTGCAACGGTCGGTCTTGCGGCGAACTACACGCAGCTGATAAAAGGTGGTGCTAAGGTATTCCTATTCTTAGGGGTAGCGTCGGTTTACATCATTATCCAAAACGGTGTAGGCGTAACCTTAGCAACGGCACTAGGCCTTGAACCCTTGATGGGTTTGATTGCTGGCTCTATCACGCTTTCGGGTGGTCACGGCACAGGCGCGGCTTGGTCTCAAACCTTTGCAGACACGTTTGGCATTGCAAATACGCTAGAAATCGCAATGGCTTCAGCGACCTTTGGTTTGATCATCGGTGGTATTATCGGTAGCCCAGTGGCGCAAAAGCTTATTGATAAAAACCAGCTTGAATCTGAGTACGGTACTGGCACGCAAACGCACGAACGCTTCCCTGAACTTGTTACTTACAACGAGTATGAAGAAGATAAAGTGACGGCGAAGAAGGTGATTGAAGTGTTGTTCATCCTTCTTATCTGTATCACGGGTGCGAAGTACCTAGAGCAGTGGGTGGCGACTTTTGAAATTTCTTGGTTGATGATTCCTGACTTCGTTTACGCGTTGTTTATCGGTGTGTTCATCACTAACGTGTTTGAAGTGACTAAGCTGCATAAGACTGACAGCGAAACGGTCGATATTCTTGGTACGGTGTCATTGTCACTGTTCCTAGCAATGGCGCTAATGAGCCTTAAGCTTTGGAATATCTTTGACCTTGCGATTCCGTTCTTGGCTATTCTTGCAGTTCAGGCGGTTGTACTAGGTATTTTCTCTTACTTTGTGACGTTCAAAGTAATGGGTTCTAACTACGACGCAGCGGTTATGGCGGGTGGTCACTGTGGTTTCGGCCTAGGTGCAACACCAACAGCGGTAATGAACATGGGCTCTTTGGTGAATCGATACGGTCCATCGCCACAAGCCTTCATGGTTGTGCCAATTGTTGGTGCCTTCTTTATCGATATCGTTAACCTGATTATCCTTCAGGGTTACATCTCGTTTATCGGTTAATGTTCGCCTGTGCTTAAATGCGATGAGCTCATCGCACTAAGATGAACACAAGAAAGCCAGTCTGTTGACTGGCTTTTTTATTGCTTGCTTATACTCGAGTTGCTCTAGGATAAGCATCAAATTTTCCCGAATTTGATGTGCATTTTTGTGTTGAATACAGCCGAACTATGTAATGAGTCGACTGCTTTTACACCTTTGTACTTATGATGGTGAACTTATTTGCAACTCCTTTAGTAAAGGAAATGCAGCCTTGATGTGCTCTCCTGTGACAATAAATCCAACCAACTGGTTATCTTCATTGAAGCCTTTGGCGACAATGCCTTTAGGATCGAATCGAGTTTCCCAGCTCTGAGCTGTGTGAATATTGCGCCCTGCGAGCTGAATCGGGTAACTCGGTGTTTTCACCTTGGTGATCATATGAGGCAAGCTGAGCTTTACTTCACCCACTTTGACCTCTCCTGTATCCATAGTCAGCTGCTTCGCCAACACGTTTGCCGACAAGATTGCTGGCTGCAGATAAGCCATCACACGACCTTCAATTTCAGCGCAATCACCAATCGCATACACATTGTTGGCGCTGGTTTTCAGGGTGTCATCGACCACAATGCCTCTGTTGATGTCTATTCCCGCTTGCGTGGCTAAAGTCGTATTTGGCCTTAATCCTGCTGCGGCAATCACGATATCTGCTCGTATTAATCGAGAGGCGGTAGTTTGTAGCCTGACTCCATCGTGGAGGTAAGTCGCTCGACAAATCGCAGAGTCGGTTTCGACGGTAACCCCTGCTTTTGCCAGCTCCCTTTCCAACTCAAGTGAAACGAAAGGCGGCACAAGGCTGTTCAATAGATAACTTGCGGGTTCGATAATCGTGACATCTTTGCCCGCAGTTTGAAGGTCGAATGCAAGCTCGACCCCAATCAAGCCTCCACCAATCACAGTGATACGTTGGGCGTCATCAACCTGAGCCTTGTGTTTATCGAACTCTTCCAAGCTATTTAGCGTAATGGTCGCGCTGCGTTTAAGCCCTTCCGCTGGTGGTATGAAAGGTGTAGCCCCCGTTGCTAATACCAACTTCGAATAGTGGATGATTTGCCCGTCAACATGAACACACTGCTGCTTGGTATCGATTTCACTGACTAAAGCCTTGGTTTTGATAACCACGTTGTACTGCTCAGCCAATTGCTGAGCGTTATTAACGGCTAACGACTGTAGTGTTTGAGCCTGGCTGAATGCGTGTGAAAGATTCGGCTTACTGTACTCAACCCCTGCATCTGCCGTGATCATGGTAATCGCGACATCTTGGTCAATTTTACGTACCATCTTTATGGTTTGTAGGGCGGCGAAACCACCGCCCACAATCACAATGTTCGACATGTTACTTCTCCACAAACACTTCTTTGCCTAAATGGCATTCTGGGCAAAGGAAATCATCCGGCACTTGTGTCCATGGTGTTCCTGGTTCAACGCCTTGGTAGGGTTCACCCAGTTGTGGGTCATACACCCATTCACACACCGTGCAGCGCCAGCAAGTGCAGTCTGCGCTATGTACAGGCTTATCTTGCGCTTCTTCTGGCTTCTGCTCAGCCGTGTCTTTTAGCCCTGTTGGGGTGCTTGTCGGTGCTGATTCAATACGTTGAACGTTGCGCTCAACTTGTTTAGGCTCACTAACCTCGTCCGCATCGGTGCGCCAAACCTCGGCCAGTGTCATCCCGTAATCAATACATTGACGAAGTGCGTCTGTATCTGGTTTCCAGTGGATGTGCTGAGGTGCGCTAACCTCGAAGCTGGCTTCACGTAAGCGAGCATCGATGCGTTTTACTGCGCCGCCAGTCCAACCTGAAGATCCAAATGCAGCGGCTCTTTTTCCTGCAAAGCGCAAGCCGTGTATTTCTTCAAGTAGCGCGGCGATTTGCGGCATCATCACGTTGTTCATGGTCGATGAGCCAACAAGCACACCCTTTGAGCGGAAGACATTAGCAAGGATGTCATTCTTGTCGTGCTTAGAAATATTGAACACCTTGATTGCCGTTTCTGGGCTGCCTTTACGGATACCCTTTGCGATGGCATCAGCCATCATGCGAGTGTTGTTCGACATAGTGTCGTAGACAATCGTGATACGATCTTCTTTGTAGGCTTTCGACCACTCGTAATATTGCTCAACGATTTGAGTCGCATTGTCACGCCAAATACAGCCGTGAGAAGTAGCAATGACATCGATCGGCACGCCTAAGCTCAGTACTTCTTCAATCTTTGCTTTAACCAGCGGCGCAAACGGCGTCAGGATGTTCGAGAAGTAACGCAGACACTGTTCATGTAGTTCGACTTGGTCTAGCTGGTCATTGAATAGGTTTTCGTCGCAGTAGTGTTGGCCGAAAGCGTCGTTACTAAACAGGACTTCATCACCGGTTAAGTAAGTCGCCATTGAGTCTGGCCAGTGCAGCATTTTCATCTCAACGAAGATAAGTTGCTTGCCGTTACCCACATCGAGCGTATCGCCAGTTTTGACGGTTCTGAAATTCCAGTCTGGTTGGTGGTGATGGCCAACAATGGAGGTCACTCCAGCTTCAGTACAATAAACCGGCGTGTTGGGGATTTTAGCAAGCAGAGCAGAAAGAGCACCTGCGTGGTCTTCTTCAGCGTGCTGACAAATGATGTAGTCGATCTCATTGATATCGATTTCCATCTCTAGGTTTGCAAGGAATTGCTCAGTAAAGCGATGATCGACAGTATCGACAAGCACTGTCTTCTCTTCACGGATCAGGTATGAGTTATAGCTCGTACCTTTGTTCATGTGGTATTCCTTACCGTGGAAGTGCTCGGTTTCCCAATCGTGGACGCCGACCCAATGAACATTTGATTTAACGTGAATAGTCATAATGATAATACCTTATTGAAATATCTAAGGCTCTCATTGCACTAGTTGTGCCATGTTTTTAAGTAGTTGTTTTGTTTGTATTTGTTTGCTTTTTGAGCTCTAGTTTGTGTCTTTATGACTTATTGGTTTTTGTAATCATATTGATTTTAATGTGTCTTTATGACTTGTCGGTGGGTAGTGGCTTGGATAAATAACAGATATAAAAAAGGCCAGACGAGCGTCTGGCCAAATAAAGCAGTGCGATTTGTTTGTGTCAGCTATTACAGATCAGTGTCTATTACAGCGTAGTAATGACTTCATCAAGAGCTAGGCGCGCTTTTGGTTTGCCGTAGTTGTAGTCTTCGCCGTCTTTGTGGTAGCCGATAGCTAGCGCTACATCAACAATGTGACCTTCTAGTTCGTCAGCAAACTCTTCGCTGATCATAGCTGCGTCTACACCTTCCATAGGTGTTGAAGCGATACCTAGACGAGCTAGTGTGTGCAGTGTGTTACCTAGTGCGATGTAAACTTGAGACTTAGTCCAGTTACCGTTGAAACCTGTTTCGTCTGTGTTCATTTCTGCGAATGCGTAAGCACCTAAGAATTGCTCGTACATTTCAGCTGGCAGGTGACCAGAGCTTACTTCTGTATCAGCACGCTTCGCGAATTTCTCTTTAGTGTACTTAGGATCGTGAGCAAACAGGATCGTGTGTGACGCTTCTTTCGCATGTGGTTGGTTAAACTGGAACATGTTTTCGAAAGTATTGTGGAAGCGTTGTTTTGCTGCGTCACTCTCAATGATGATGAATTTCCAAGGCTGAGAGTTGATAGAAGAAGCTGACAAGCGAAGTGCTTCTTTGATTACTTCCATGTCTTCCGCAGAGATGCGTTTTTCTGCATCGTATTTTTTAGCTGTGTAACGAGTGTTTAGATCAGTAATGATTGGATGAGTCATGTTGAATCCTAATATCTATCAATAATAAATGTTGTAGGGTTTTATGTTCAGTCACGTCAACAATAAACGGATAACGAATTTAAACGAATCTCTATAGATTGAACGTCTAAATAGTTATCGAACATGCCCCAATAAATCGAGTATCTGCGGTAGCTCAAGTCGATGGGTGTAAGATAATAGAAGAATGACTCGGGAAAAATAGCGAACATATCAAATCACTATGGTTAATAATGTCCATAATGATTCGATAAATGTGATCTTAATGGAGGTGGAATCTCTAGATTCAGTAGCTTAGTAAGCCTTGATACCATATTGGCGCAATAATGGCGGAAGTACGCTGTCTAGGTTGGGGATATCTTCTGGCGTGATTTCGATTAAACCAAAACCATGATCTTCATAGATTTTTCTCGTCGCTTCACGTTTATCTTCGGCGATTGGCGCAGAATCGGTTCCCCAGAACTGGATGTATACTTTGCCACTTGGTAGATAAAAATCGCTGATCACTTCTTTTGATATTGGTAGCGGACGCTCGTACGCATGAACCACTCCTGCCATATAAAGCCAGTTATCGATGATCAGTTCTCCCTTTGAACGAACATAATGCCCATCTAAGCTTCGGTGCTTCGCCTCAAATTTCTGACGAAAACTGGAGAATGACACATCGGTCGAGTGGCTTTCAGCATCATGCCCTAGGAATTCAACAACAGACTGCTTCAAACGTTTATTGCGAACCAGTGAGTCGTGCCATACCACGAATAAGTTTTGAGTCGCTTTATCTTCTCTTTGTTCACCACCGGCTTTTAAGCCTGTAGAGGTGACATGCCAACCGTCTTCTTCTTTTGTTATCCAACCAAGTTCATTGAGCAATAAGTTGATCTTCTTTGCGCTAAGTTGAAAAGCACTACCCAGTTGAGTCGCAGTTAGTGTTTTTCCTGAGAATGAGTCCAAATCGATAAGTAGTTTCTCTGGCCAGACAATAAAGACACCAAACTTCTTGTGTTCGACATATTCCCCACCAAAGCTTTCTCCCCGTTCTGTGAGAATCCAACGCTCTTGTGAACGCACTATATAGCCCGCTGTTTTTAGATCGCTAAATAAAGCTTTAGCTTCTATGCCTTTTTGTTTAGCGAGTGCGGATGTGGAAATTTTGTCTGACATAGTCTTTTCTCAAATAGCGGAGTCATCAGCTTATGGGTGTTGGAGATATATATGATGCGATAGCGTTGGTAAATACCATATCACATCTATCAATACTAACTGCAGTTCAGTGGTCTATGTTTTTAGTAGAGCGTTAGGTCTCGTTTTGTATTTTTAGCAAAATGTAGCCCAGACTGTAATTAAATTACATTTATAGCGATTTTGCTCATCTGGGTGCATATTTTATATGCGTGACACGATGTTCTTTTATACGGTTTATATAGATCTCAGATGCTATATTTTACTAAGTGTGATTTTGATCACTGTTTATTTTTAAGTATTACAAAATAAAATGTGATCTTGATCGTGTGTTAATGATATCTATTCTCATTAATTTGGCTTTGTAATTTAAATTCATGGTGTTTTTGTGATCTAAGATGTGCTTGTTAACCCGAAAGTGTTTTTCGTGTGTGATGGCCATCACGAAAGTTGGGCTAGGGTGCATTTTGGAAATGTTGTGATACATTTTAATCGACTTTTGAGTACACACTTTCGGTCATTTGACCAACCAATACACTACGGGGTTCTACCTATGTTATCACCAGAAGCAAAGATTAAGGTTCAAAACTTTGGTCGTTTCTTATCCAATATGGTAATGCCAAACATCGGCGCATTTATTGCGTGGGGTTTCATTACTGCACTATTCATCCCAACGGGTTGGTGGCCTAACGAAACGTTAGCATCAATGGTTGGTCCTATGATTACATACCTACTGCCACTATTGATTGGTTACACCGGTGGTAAAATGGTTGGTGGTGACCGCGGTGCGGTAGTGGGCGCTATCACAACAATGGGTGTTATCGTTGGTACTGATATCCCAATGTTCATGGGTGCAATGATTGTAGGTCCACTAGGTGGTATCGCAATTAAGAAATTCGATGAAGCTGTTCACGGTAAAGTGAAGAGTGGTTTCGAAATGCTAGTGAACAACTTCTCTGCGGGTATCATCGGCATGATCTGTGCGATCATCGCGTTCATCGTGATTGGTCCTGCGGTTAAGATTCTGTCTGGCGGACTTGCGGCTGGCGTAAACGCAATGGTAGAAGCGGGTGCACTACCTCTAGCATCTATTTTTGTTGAACCTGCGAAAATTCTATTCCTAAATAACGCAATCAACCACGGTATCTTCTCTCCACTAGGTATCCAGCAATCTGAAGAGATGGGTCGCTCTATCTTCTTCCTAATCGAAGCAAACCCAGGTCCTGGTTTTGGTCTTCTACTTGCTTACATGGTGTTTGGTAAAGGTAGCGCGAAGCAATCTGCTGCTGGTGCATCTATCATCCACTTCCTAGGTGGTATCCACGAAATTTACTTCCCTTACGTTCTAATGAACCCACGTCTAATTCTTGCGGTAATCGCAGGTGGTATGGCGGGTGTATTCACTAACGTAATGTTCGATTCTGGCCTTATCTCTCCAGCATCTCCAGGTTCTATCTTCGCAGTCTTACTGATGACGCCAAAAGGCTCTTACATCGGCGTGATTCTATCGGTTATCGCAGCAACGGCAGTATCGTTTGTTGTAGCGTCAATCCTTCTTAAAACATCAGCGCAAGATGATGAGGAAGATTCACTAGAGAAAGCTTCAGCACAAATGAAAGACATGAAAGCGTCTTCTAAAGGTGCAGCAGCAGAAGCAAACGTAAACCTAGCGGATGTAAAAGCAGTTTATGTAGCGTGTGATGCGGGTATGGGTTCAAGTGCAATGGGTGCAGGTCTACTACGTAAGAAAGTAGCAACAGCTGGCCTAGACATTGAAGTGACCAACTACGCAATCAACAACCTACCAGCTGATTCGCAAATCGTTATTACGCATAAAGACCTAACAGACCGTGCTCGTAGCACTGTGCCAGGTGCGATGCATATGTCTCTAAGCAACTTCCTAGACGGCGGCGTATACGACCAACTAGTTGCTGAGCTTGTCGATGCTCAAAGTGGTGAAGCGAAAGTAGAAGCTCCGGCTCCTGCAGCAGCTCCAGCGCAAGAAGGCAACAAGCTTGCACTTACTGACGACAGCATCTTCCTTGGCCTTAAAGCGACTCAAAAAGAAGACGCAATCAAGTTTGCTGGCGAACAATTAGTAAAACTTGGCAACGTATCACCAGAATACGTAGACGGCATGTTTGCTCGTGAAGAGCTTGTGTCTACTTACCTAGGTGAGTCTATCGCAGTACCACACGGCACAATCGAAGCGAAACAGTACGTACAAAAAACCGGCATCGTTTTCTGTCAGTACCCTGAAGGTATTCAGTGGGGCGAAGATGAAGATGATATCGCGAAGATGGTTATCGGTATTGCCGCACAAGGCGATGAGCACAACATGGTGCTGATGGCTATTACCAATTCACTCGATGATGAAGAAGCTGTGGAATGCCTACAGAACACAACAAACCCTGCTGATGTTCTACGTATTCTCAACGGAAACTAAAAAGCTCTAGTCAAGCTCCTGAGTGAAGGAGGCCGGTATCCCCCTACTGGCCTCATTTTCGGTCTTAATCTTTCTAACAAGATTCAGTCTGAATAGCTTACTGCTTAATGCCTAGGGCACATCGTCAAGGCATGTTGTTGAGCAGTTAGCTATCTAGATTCAAATATTTATAAGGTCAAAATTATGAAAGCGTTACATTTTGGTGCAGGTAATATCGGTCGTGGTTTCATTGGTAAGCTTCTTTCTGATGCTGGTATGAAGGTTACGTTTGCTGACGTAAATGAAACGGTTGTAAATGCGTTAATTGAACGCCAAGAATACCCAGTTAAGATTGTTGGCGAAGAGTGTGTTATCGAAGTTGTTAAGAACGTGACAGCAGTAAACTCAGCGACAAGCGCAGTAGTAGATTGCATTGTTGAGTCTGATCTTGTGACGACTGCAGTGGGCCCTACGGTTCTTAAAATCATCTCTAAGTCTATCGCTCAAGGCATTGAAAAGCGTGCAGCAGCAAACAACACTGCACCAATGAACATCATCGCGGCAGAGAACATGGTTCGCGGTACTAGCCAATTAAAAGCAGCAGTGTTAGAGCACCTTTCTGATGAAATGAAAGCGTTCACTGAAGAGCACATTGGCTTTGTTGATTCAGCGGTTGACCGTATTGTTCCACCGGCAGAAGCGGGCGAAACAGACCCTCTAGCGGTAACAGTTGAAACGTTCAGCGAGTGGATCGTAGATCAAACACAATTCAAAGGTGAGATTCCAAACATCCCAGGTATGGAATGCACTGACAACCTAATGGCTTTCGTTGAGCGTAAACTGTTCACTCTAAACACGGGTCACTTGGTAACGGCATACCTTGGTGTGCTTGCAGGTCATGAGACTATTAAAGACTCTATCGAAGATGACGTAATCCGCGCAGAAGTAACAGCGACGATGGAAGAGAGTGGTGCGGTTCTGATTAAGCGTTACGGCTTTGATCCAGAAGCTCACGCTGCCTACATCCAAAAGATTCTAGGTCGTTTTGCTAACCCGTTCCTACGTGATGAAGTAGACCGCGTTGGTCGTCAGCCAATTCGTAAACTGAGCCCGCAAGACCGCCTAGTTAAGCCTCTAAACGGTACATTAGAGTACGGCCTACCGAATGCTCACCTAGTAAAAGCAATCGCTGCTGCGTTCCATTACAAGAACGAAGACGACCCACAAGCGGTTGAACTTCAAGCAATGTTCGCAGAAAAAGGCTTTGCTGAGACATTAGCGCATTATTCTGAGCTGAATAGTGACTCAGAAGTTGTTAAACTAGCGGAAGAAGCTTATCTAGCATTGAAATGATAAACCATCAAAGTGCCACACCAGTGGCACTTTCTTATTGTCGAGCCGTTATGCCAATACAAACAAGCCATGAAACTGAATTACTCGAAGCCCTTTCGGAAGCTGAGAGTGCTGGCGCCTGCCTAATGGCTGCTTATGATGCATTGGACGACACGGTAGATGCCGTATTAAAAAACATCTTTAAGAAAGACGACACTGCAATTAAGTTCGTTGTCGAACCACTTCTCAACAGTGGTGGGCCGTTAGGCGAGATCATGATTCGTGCTAAGTTGCTACTCGGGCTTGGCGTGATCAGTAAAGAACTCTACGACGATCTCGAGGTTTTCGTTACCTTGAAAGAGTGGGCGAAAATACAGGGTGAAGACACCAGCTTCACAGAAGTTGATGTGATATTTGAGCTCAACAAGGTGCACGCTATTCAGCGTATTATGCCTATCGAATATGACGCGGAGATGGTGGAAACCATGTCTGGCCCAATGCTTGAAATGTTCTTGGGGCGACATAATCAAAAGGTGAAGTCGACGATCGTATTAGCTATCACTGACATTATCACTACCTTGTGCCGAGATAACGCGCTGAGCTCTTAGCTCTAGTTTGCAGCCCTGCTTATCTTGTTTCACACCCTACATATCTTGTAGTTGTTCGTTCGTTTCAATACAAAGTTTAAAATGATGGCGGTTTCTCTCGTTGGAGAAATCGCTTTGTTGTTTTTGTGCCTCTAAAAATATCCGAAACCTCTTCCCATTAAACACGAAAGTAACAGGCACAAAAAAAGCCACATTCAGTGGCTTTTTCTATTCAAGACGCTCTCTTTATTAAAAACGCCCTGCTATTCAAGACTATAGGAATTATAGGTCTTGGATGTTCTCAGCTTCTAGCTCTTGGAAGTAGCGTAGAGTCTTAACTTTTAGCTCTTGTTGAGCTGGCTCATCAGCAACGATGATAGCTTTACGGTGCATCTGTAGAGCTGTAACAGTCCACATGTGGTTTACAGAACCTTCGATAGCCATTTGAAGCGCTTGAGCTTTGTTGTGGCCTAGAGAAAGGATCATCACTTCTTCTGCATCTAGAAGAGTCGCAACACCGATAGTTAGTGCGTATTTAGGAACTTGGTTGATGTCACCATCGAAGAAACGAGAGTTCGCGATACGAGTGTCTTCAGTCAACGTTTTGATACGAGTGCGTGAAGATAGAGAAGAACCTGGTTCGTTGAATGCGATGTGACCGTCGATGCCTACGCCGCCCATGAACAGGTTGATTTTGCCGTATGAACGGATTTTCTCTTCGTATGCTGCACAGTGAGCATCGATATCTTCAGCTTTGCCGTCTAGCAGGTTGATGTTTTCTGCTTGGATATCAACGTGGTTGAAGAAGTTCTCGTGCATGAATGTGCGGTAAGATTCTGGGTGGTTTGGTTCGATACCAACGTACTCATCCATGTTGAATGTTACAACGTGCTTGAAGCTTACTTCGCCAGCTTTGTAAAGTTCAATTAGCTCAGCGTAAGTAGTTAGAGGTGTGCTACCAGTAGGAAGACCTAGTACAAATGGACGCTCAGCAGTTGGAGCGAATTTGTTGATCGAATCTGCGATATGACGAGCAGCCCATTTACCTACTTTTGCTTTGTTGCTTAATGGAATAAGTCTCATTGATTTTGCCCCTAGAAATAAAATTTTATAGTGTTCTGAAACATTAATTCGCATTATAAAATAAGTTATCCAGTTCCGCTATTGTTTTAGGTCAAGTTTTTGCTTTTTTCGTCGTAACTGTGACTGGAACTCTCAATATTGCACAATTTTTGTATGGATATTTGGTGGCGTTAAACAAGATTAATACGTTTGTCATATACAGCAATGTTGATCTAATTCAGCACCTGAAAGGGTTGGTGTGTTTCTATGCCTTGATACGATTATTGCAATAATCGCATCGCTCGAACCATTGACGAATTTTGGTGCATTAACGTGTTTCGCGTATAAACAAGCGTTGAGCTTACAGTTGAAACTAGAAAAATAATGATGGCAATGGAGCGCTATCGTGATAAAAGACAGGGGCAGGGTGAAGAACGATGAATCTCAGTGGGATGAATACCCATAAGATTGAACGAGAGCTGTGTTTTAGTCACGCTATCGCTATGAATTGTATATAAATATTGGTAAAAATGGACAGGTTGGCTAAACTTACCAATTACAAAGAAGATGTGTGTTTGAAGGCAAAAAAAAGCCCAAAGTGATGAGGTATCACTTTGAGCGATTTTACTAATCTTCTAACACTAACTCACTTTCGTATTCTTCCCTAGATACGTCGCCGCGTTTGCAGCCGTTTAGGGTGTGAAAGCGACGGCGTCCACGAGCCAGTTGAATGTACTTCAACCAAACACGCTCTAACTTGGACTTTGCCTTATGAGGGTGAGACAACACTTTAATGAAGTGTTTTTCTTCTGCATTGATTGGTGCTAGTTCACCAGTTTCAAGTGCAAGCATAGTGTCACCAAACAAGGTTAGGATTTCCTCTTCTGAAAGAGTAAAATCACCCGACTTAGCGAACCCTCTCGGGAATTTAATGGTGTCATAAAAACGTTTTTTTCCGTGTCGGAATTCGGTCTCAGACATATCAGCCTCAGTAATGTGGTTAGATAGAAATTAGTGTTTATTGCTCACGCGAAAATATTGTTAAAAGGCTAAAATAGGAAACAAAACGTTTTTGCCTTTACGATAAACAATCCTAGATCGGCTAGTTAGCAGATTTATTACAGAGATGTATTTGATGGATGTGAAAGTATTTAGAACCTTTCTTGAGGTTGCAAGGGTGCGCCATTTTGGGCGTGCAGCTGAAAACTTGTATTTAACACAAGCGGCGGTGAGTGCGCGGATCAAACAGCTTGAAGGCTATTTTGATACTCAGCTCTTCATCCGTGACCGCAATAACATCAAACTCACATCTTCCGGTGAACGTTTGATTGGTTATGCCGAAGTGATGGTGTCCACCTTACAACAAGCCAAATTTGAGCTGTCGTTAGAGAGTGGTAAAGCTTTACAGCTAACGCTGGGCGGCACGCCGAATATTTGGGATGCGTATCTGCAAAACTGTTTAAGTGTGGTGACCGACTCTTTTGGCGGTTACGGCTTTATGGCAGAGGTGATGGGGCGCGAGCAACTGAACCGTAATTTGTTAGAACGAACCTTAGATATGGCTTTCGCGTTCGATCAGATCAAAGCAGAAGAGCTGAACTGTAAAAAAGTCGCTGACTTGGTTTTGGTGTTGGTATCAACGCAGCAAGATGATCTGGAATCTGTATTCCAACACAAGTATGTGTATGTGGATTGGGGTACGCGTTTTGGTTCTGAACACGCAGAACGTCACCCTAAAGTGCCAGCACCTTATCTACGTACCTCTACAGCCCGTATCGCCCTCGATTTCATTTTAGAGAAAGGCGGCAGTGCGTATCTTCCGGTGTCTCTAGTCGAACCTTTTATCGATTCGGGTCAGCTGCACAAGGTGAAAGGGGTTGAAGACTGGTATCGCCCAATTTATCTGAGCTACCGTAAAAGCAGTACTTCGGTTGATGCGATCATGCAGGTTGAGAAGTTGGTTAATGAGATTGACCCATCGACGGCTTACACATTGCAGCAAGCCGCGGAACAAGCGCTTGAGTAACGGCATTCGCGGTAAGCAATGGCTTTATTGATTAGATTCAATAAAAAATGGCTCCCAACTAATTGTATAGTTGGGAGCCATTTTTGTTTTAAACCAGAAATGTACTTCTTTTCGGAACTAGAGATCGTTTCTAATTCCATAAATATCGTTTAAGCCTGGTATGTGTAGCCTTTTTAGAAGCCCTATAGGTTCATTAGATTCTCAATAGACTCTTCAAGAGAGTGTGACATGTACGAATGGATTTGACTGCCATCCGTTGCGTCAATCTCAATCATAGAAATCCCGTTGTCCGCTTTGTCTTCAAGAAAGCTCAGAGACTGCTCGACTGATTGACTGGTGAGAACCTGTTGGTTTGATAAAACAATACGACACGTGTGAAGAACCATAGCCTTTTCCTTTTTATATTTATATTCGATCGGTCTCTGCATCTTGGCGTGCTAAGTACCGATCGTTGACGTTGTGAGAAGATTGCCTTCTCTAGGTTAAATTTAGTCGAATTGAATAAAATTAAAACCCTTTTTTGTGATTTATCTGACCTTCGCTTCCGAAAGTGGCTAGCGACAATGGTGGTTCACGGTAAACTTTTAGGTATCGGATCAAACGCTATGGTAAATGGGAAGAGTACGGCATGTCGAAAAAGATCAATCACAACAGCACCTTAACCAGTGAACAGTGCCATTTGGCTCGATATGCGCGAGATGCTCGCTTTGATGGGATGTTTTTTACAGCGGTGAAAACGACAGGAATTTTTTGTCGCCCGATTTGCCCAGCAAGTCCGCCCAAAGAAGAAAACGTCGAATATTTTTCCCATCAAGCTCAAGCATTGAAAGCGGGGTATCGTCCTTGTTTACGTTGCCGACCAGACAGCGCGCCTTTTTCGCCAGCATGGAAGGGCGTCGAAACCACTTTCTTGCGTGCGATGCAGTTGATTGATAATGGCGCACTGAATTCAGGATCTATCGTCGACCTTGCAACGCGGCTAGGTATTTCAGATCGTTACTTACGAACCTTATTCGAAAATTACATCGGTGTGTCACCCAAGCAATATAGTCTGTACAGCCAACTGATGTTCGCCAAGCAGTTGCTGCACACCAGCAGCATGAGCATTACGGATGTCGGCTTTGCTAGTGGCTTCAATAGTACGCGCCGTTTTAATGATGCCTTTCAAAAAGAGCTGCAGCTTTCGCCAACCCAAATTAGGCGAGCCAAGCCAAGTGACACCCTGCGTAATCATATTCAGCTTGGTTTTCATGGACCCTTAGATTGGAATCACTTGTTGGGGTTTTATCGACGAAGAATGATTGAGGGCTTAGAAGATGTTGGCGAAGATTATTATCAGCGTTCGGTAAATGTGAACGGGTCAAAGGGTTGGTTTAAGGCGACTTTAGACAAAGAAAACCGCTTGGATATTGAATTTGAGTTGGATGATATAAGCCAATTAAGAAGCTTGATTGCGAATATACGCCGTATGTTCGATCTTGATGTCGATATTGCCAAGGTCGAGACGTTCTTTACGACTATCGATCCTAATTTGGTGGCTAAGAGTGGCATCCGTATTCCTGGCGTGTGGAGTGCTTGGGAGGCAGGCGTGAGAGCGATTCTCGGGCAGCAAGTCTCGGTAACGGCGGCGATTGGTCAACTTAACTTATTGGTCAAAGAGCTTTCTGATGAACATGAGAAAGCCAGCTTCCCAACACCAAAACAGATAGCGGAGGCCGATGTTAGCTTCTTGAGAATGCCGGGAAGCCGCAAAGAGACCCTAAAGCGTTTTGCCGAATACATGGTCGACAATGAAGCTGAGCATCCTTCTAAATGGATTGAGCTAAAAGGCATTGGGCCTTGGACGATTCAATATGCACTGCTTCGCGGGTTAAGCGAACCTAATCATTTGTTGGTTGGTGATTTGGTGGTGAAGAAGTTCATTGAGCATCGACCTGCCATCAACACAGAGAGCGTTTCACCTTGGGGTAGTTACGCCACGTTCCACTGTTGGAATCAGTCTTAATCGGAATACTAAGCTAGGAGATATCATGGACAACCGTTTTACTTACTATGAGAGCCCATTGGGAACCGTGACTTTACAGGCGAACGATGAAGGCTTGCTCGGCCTTTGGTTTGAAACATATACCACCAAGCCGAAACAGTTGGGTGTTCAAGATGATAGCTTTCCGATCTTTGCATTGGCTATCGAGCAGCTTAATCGCTATTTCTCGGGTGAAGCTATCCAATTTTCTGTGCCGATTGCAGCCAAGGGCACGCCATTTCAGCAGTCGGTTTGGCAGGCGCTGACGACTATTCCTTATGGAGAAACTTGGAGCTATGCACAACTGGCTGATGCGATAGGCAACCCGAAAGCCGTTCGTGCTGTGGGTTTGGCGAATGGCAAAAATCCGGTTTCAGTGATTGTGCCGTGTCACCGTGTGATTGGTAAAAATGGCAAGCTGACGGGTTATGCGGGTGGCGTAGAACGCAAACAGCGCTTATTGGTGATAGAAGGAAGAGAGCAAGACTAGCAAGCGATTTGGCAATGAGCCTGTCGAGATGCTGGACGAGGATCACGTACTACTTATGATGAAGGCGAGTGGTTCTTAAAAAGTGACTTTGCATTAAAATCAACGCTTTCTGGAAAATATTGATTTGGTTGCATATTCTTTGACTATGTTCTCTAGGCAAGGATGCCCAAATGAATAGATTCCCGTTACTTATATCTGGCTGCAGCTCTGCATTATTGCTGACAGGTTGTTTAACTGATACCAGCCGACCTTTCGAGGTTCCACAGCTTGCTCTGTTCAAAGGTATGTATGAGAACGCAGATAATGACAGTTATCTACTTTTTGAATCCGGGCAAGTGACTTATCAAACAACGGACAATTCCGTGACTCGAACCTATCGTGTTGATGATGACTTGATCACCATTGAGTTCAATTCTGGAAGCAGCCGAACTGACTCTAGATTGGTGATGCGAATTCAACATCAGGGCGAGATGTTAACTTGCAACCAATGCCCAGCGATACAATTGAGTAACGTCTGGACACGTGTTGATAAGCCTTTGAAAGTTGAATTGAATTAAAAAAGACCTCCGAATTAGAAAAGCCCACCATTAAGCCATAGGTGAGCAGCGATACTGACGGCATAGCCAATCATGATCACTGGCATCCATTTCAAGTGACCAAAGAAGGTGTATTTACCATGCGCCGCGCCCATTAACGCCACACCTGCCGCACTACCAATAGACAATAAGCTGCCGCCAACGCCTGCAGTTAAGGTGATCAGTAGCCAGTTACCCATCGACATTTGAGGCTCCATCGATAACACGGCAAACATCACCGGAATGTTATCGACAATCGCAGATAAGATCCCCACCATGATGTTGGCCCAAATTGGATCCCATTGGCTATACATCACGCCAGAGGCAAGCTCCAAGTATCCCAGTAGACTCAAGCCACCGACACACATTACCACGCCGTAGAAGAACAGCAGGGTGTCCCATTCGGCATGCGACACTCTTCGAAATACATCAAAGGGCACGACTGAACCGAGTCGCTTCAATGCCCCCTCATCATTGTTGGCAATCGCGACCGCTTTTTTCTTCGCCAGTGAATTTGGCAAGGTCTTACGCAAGAAATAGCCAAAGAACTGTAGATACGCCAGCCCCATCATCATGCCCATTACTGGAGGGAAGTGGAGTACGGCATGGAAAGCAACCGCAGTGCCGATGGTCATGATGAATAACAACACGATGCGTCTTGCCCCGCGTTTTAATTCAACGTGCTGATGCACCGTGTCGGGTTGGGTTGTGGGAACAAAGTAAGACATGATCAGCGCAGGGACGAGGTAATTCATCACTGAAGGAATAAACAAGGGGATGAATTCACTGAAGCTTACATAGCCAGCTTGCCAAACCATCAACGTTGTGATGTCACCGAATGGGCTGAATGCGCCGCCAGCGTTAGCGGCTATCACGATGTTCACACAGGCTAGGTTAACGAACTTAGGGTTAGATCCTGCGACTTTCAAAACCACGGCGCACATCAATAGAGCGGTGGTGAGGTTGTCGGCGATCGGTGAGATAAAGAAGGCCAGAATACCGGTTAGCCAGAACAGAGAGCGGAAATTAAAGCCTTTGCCTACCATCCACGCTTGCAGCGCATCAAACAGTCTTCTCTCTTCCATGGCGCTGATGTAGGTCATGGCGACGAGTAGGAAAAGTAACAGCTCAGCGTATTCCAGTAAGTTGTGTTCGAGTGCTTGCTTAGCGACTTCAACAAGGTTGTGTTCTTGGTAGATAAAACCAATGATTATCCAGATCAGTCCTGCTGCAAGTAACACTGGTTTAGATTTTCGGAGCTTTAGGTACTCTTCCATCATCACCACGATGTAGGCGGTAACGAAAATGGTCAGGGATAGGTAGCCAGCGAATGAGTTGGTGAGCTTAAGTGGTTCTCCCAACTGAGAAGTGGCAGCACCTGCTACCGAAGAAAAGAGTAACAAAGAGAGAACAGCAGAAAGCTGGATACCTAACATGGATTACGCTCCGAAGTTAATAAGTTATTAACACGGGTAAAAGCGTAGACCTAAATAACCATGTGCAGTGTGATAGATATCTTAATAATTCAATAGATTATAATGAAAGGAATAGACTGTGATGTGAACGAAATACGGTCTTACATGCTCAACATTACTGTCTTGTAACTTAAAGACTAAAGACTAAAGACTAAAGAAAAAGCCCTACCGGACTCAGTGCCGATAGAGCTTATTCGAAATTGCCAACATTATGCAGCATTGAGATCAAACGTCAGTGTTTGTTCTGCTGCACATACTTCAACAGGCCAGCCATAGGATTGGTATTCAAGCGCAAGTTTGTCCGCTACTACGCGAGATACTGTTGCAGTGATCCACATGCCTTTGCCCATTACTTGATATTTAAGCGTTCTCATTTCCATAGTAATCACCGTTCTCCTTCTATATTGGCTGGGCGAAGTCTATAGCACCTCTGAGGGCTGAAATTTCGAATTAAGCTCAAATGCTTTATAAAATGGCTCACTGTTTGCGCTTGGCTTAAAACTCAATCAACTAAGAGTAAACGGTTGTATTTTTGAAGCGAAATCACCTTTTAAGTCTCTGTATTATAATCGAATTAAAATTGACCAACAAAAGTAATGTAAGAGATCTCTTACAACATTATCAGAGATCGCACTAGGTAAACACTTCTCACTAGAAGCCAGGTTTGTGTGGCGATTGTGTGCGTTTTTGGTTGCGCTGTTGAAGCAAGATTTGTTTAGTTTTGTATGTGAAATATTCTAATTTATTTAGCGTATGGTCCTGCTTTTAAATCCAAATCACAGTTTTATATGTTGCTGTGCTTCTTTTATTCAAACCGATACGCTATTTGATTTTGGTCATTAACCTTTCGTTCATTAGTTTGCACTATCTATACGTGTTCTGTTCCACATAAACGAGATGTATAGAGGTCCTTATGACTAATCCAACCAAAACCGATCGTAAAGTCACGATCGGCAGCTATATCGCACTCGCGTTCGCGATTGTGTTCTTTTCAGGCTTAATGCAGTCCAATGAATGGTATGGAGTGTTCGATTTTACAACGCTCAACGGTTCATTCGGTAAGGTCGCTTACGATGTGAGTGAAACGGCCGATGGTATTCAAGCGGCAACGACGTCACTGCGTGGTAAAGGCGGTAGTGGTGCTCGCGACGGTTTCATTTTTGCTTTGACACTTATTCCGACCGTGATGTTTGCACTGGGTATGATCAACGTGCTTGAGCACTACGGTGCACTGGATGCGGCTCGTAAACTGCTGACACCTCTGCTTCGCCCTTTAATGGGTATTCCGGGTAACTCAGGCTTGGCACTGATCGCGTCTTTGCAAAGTACCGATGCTGGCGCAGCGATGACACGTCAGCTGAAAGACGAAGGGCATCTCACTAAGCGTGAAACCGATGTGTTCACCATGTTCCAGTTTACGGCAGGCGCGGCGATCGTTAACTTTTTCTCTTCAGGTGCGGTGCTGTTCACTCTAACCGCGATGGACGGCTCTTTAGCGGTGACATCGTCAATTGGTTTAGCTGTCGCTGTGATGTTTATCTTTAAATTTGTCGGCGCGAACCTGTTCCGTATTTACCTCAACATTACTGAAGGCAAAGAAGACAAACCAAAATCAGACAAAGAACAAAAACTGGAAGAGGAAGTAGCATAATGAGCGAAGTGAAAGCAAAGAAACCAATGGTTACTGATATTTTCGTTGAAGGTGCCAAGAAAGGCTGGGTTATTGCGACTACCTCTACAGTACCGAATGTTCTGATGGCGTTTGTGATCATCAAGGCATTGCAGATCACCGGCGCGCTGGATTTGATGGGCAGTGTATTTGCTCCAATCATGGCGGTATTTGGTTTGCCTGGCGAGGCGGCAGCAGTATTGATCGGTGCGTGGATGTCGATGGGTGGCGCTGTGGGCGTGGTTATCACGCTGTTTGACCAAGGTATTCTGAACGGCAATCATATCGCTATCTTGGCGCCTGCTATCTACTTGATGGGCTCTCAAGTGCAGTACATGGGTCGTATTATGGGGCCAATTGGTACTGAAGGTCGCTACATCCCGGTGATGATTGCGATTTCGGTATTGAATGCCTTTGGTGCAATGTTCTTGATGAACATTATTTTGTGACGTGACTTTGAACGGTTAGCTGCTAACAGCTTTCAGGCGTTACAAAAAAGGAAACCCCGTTTGGCTTTCACCAAACGGGGTCTATTCTTTTCGTAGCCATCCTGCTACTGCGCGTTACTTATCTTTCAATAGGTAACTGGTGCTCCCTGCATCGTTCCTTGACGTGGCTAAATCCTTTAACCTATCCAATTCATCGCCGTCCTAGCGGTGTCCTTGCAAACTCATCATCCTGATAAGCGACTCTATCCTAGAGCATAACTTCCTTGCTGATAACTCATCCTAAGTCATCAAATCTTCATCCTGAAGATACCTAATCCGTTAGGCTTTTTCCTGTTCCTGCCAACTCCCTGTCGACATGTGTATTAAACACTGCAGAGGCTTTACTCACAATCCACCCTAAGAAATAAATGTACCCGCTGATCGAAAGAAATATGCGTGGATTCATACAAAACAAGGGCTTGGGTTTGTATTTTACGAATTTTCTGCGAAGCTTGATTGTGATCTCTTACGTTCGGTGTGAGAGATCTCTTACAAGTGCTCGGGCGCGATTTTCATTTTATCTCGGCGGGTGTTGTCGAACAGATAACAAAGAATACTGAGTAAACACAAAATAATAGGGAAATATGATGGTTACAGCACTTTACGCAGCCTTGCTGACGGTCGTAATGATTTGGTTAGCGATAGAGGTGATCAAGCAAAGGCGAATCAATCTTGTTGCTCATGCTGATGGCGGTGTTGAGTCGTTACAGATAGCACGTTCGGCACAAAGTAATGCTATGGATTACATCCCAATCACGGTGATTTTGATGGGATTGTTAGAGATGAATGGTGCTGGTGTGTGGCTGATTCATGTCATTGGTGTCGCGTTTATTGTGGGGCGTGTGATTCATGCGAAAGGGATCTTAGCGAAGAACTTCAAAGGTCGAAAAGTGGGGATGGTGTTAACGCTTATCTGCATGATCTCTTTGATTGTTCTAAACTTAGCTTACCTACCTTTTGATAAAATGTTCTAGGGAGCATTATGGCGTTGCGTCTTCCTCCTGCTTGGGCGATTGTCCTTGCAGGCTTGATACTCAACATCATGGCGATTGTCATGTCGAGCTTGGTGCTCGATAAAATTGAAGCTGAGAAAGCGGAGTACAACGATCGCAAATACGGCAATGTGTACTCAATACAGCTTGCTTGGAATACGATCGAAACCCTAGAGCGCAAGCGTGAAGCGATTCTGATTCACCTGGATAAACCAGAAACGGTGCAGCCGACCACGGTTCTCGACGAAGCACTGCGCGGGCAACTTAGGCGTTGGGTGAGTAGCGAAGTGCCTAGTATCTCTTTGGCTCACTTGCCAAAACTGATGATGCTGATAAACAGTGCACAAGAAGCGCAACGAACCCGAATCGATGATTACTATTTGGATAACCTGACTTTGGTTGAGTTAATCCAAAGGCTTGATGAGAAAATGGCTTTCTATAAGAACATTGCCTTGTTTCTCCAAGTATTTGGTTTGGCGCTTATCTTAGCTCGCGACCTCGCTAGAAGACCTTAATCTTTAACCTTAATTCCTCCATTTACTTATCGACTTGTATCGTTAGCGAGACTCATTTGGCAGGTTAGGGTGCTGTTGGCCTTGGTACTTTGGTAACTGTTCTTTTAGCCCCTTAAACGTGCTCAGTGCACTGCCTATCGATAACTTGTTCATCAACCAATTTGGCAAGATGCCCCCTGCGTTCGCATATGCGGTGTAGGTGATGTAGGTATTGCCATTAGTCAGCGGTTGCAGTGTCCAAAGTGCGTCCACATCGTAGATTCGAATGTACCCCGACTCTTTCGCCAAATAGTTCGACGCATCCTTTATCGACAAAACAAACTGCCCACCCTCGATGCTGTATTTTGAGTAGGTCACCATGTCTCGATCTCTGGCAGGCCACGGTGCTTTGAATTGGGTATAGACGATGTTTTCATCTTCAGATATCTGCATCAACACACGGCTTTGCGATACATTATCTATCCAGTTTGGTACGTTCTCACTGTCTTCCAATAACAGTAAAAAACCGGAGTAAGTGGTGGGCGTCTGCATCTGTGCTCGTATTTCGACCAAGCCTTCGCTGTGTGGCCTTTTATCAATCATGATGCCATCTTCACTTTTGACGAACTGCCATGGGTTGGCATAAGTCAGTGTCGATAGGGCGCAGAGGCCGAGTACCAAAATCCTAGGTAATGTCATTATTCTTCCATAAAAAGAAAAGCTTATCTGCTAGGAGTATAGAATAGAAATGGACTTTTTAGGTGTTGCTAATCGCTTTGGATTGACCTCTTTGGGGAAAATCCCAATGAAAACGGAAGCGTTCGGTCGCTTCCGTTTTATTCTTGGGCAATGGATAAGCGCTGTAGGCTAGAGCTTAGAGCTTAGAGCTTATAGGCTTCTACGGTTTTGATGGTTGTCCAGTTGCTGTTGGCGTCTTGGATGAACTCTTGTGTATTCTCCAGCCAACGTTTTTGAACCGATTTGTCTAAGTTCAGATACAACTTCCCATCTTCCACCTTCCAAGCGAGAGGGTCGGTTTCAAACTTCTTACCCATGGCTACCCCAAAGGCGCAGTAACCGCCATATTGAGGGGCATAGGCTTCTGGATTGGCTCGAAATTCATCTCGGTTTTCACTGCTCGCAAAGTTATAGATCGCATTCTTATAGGTCGCTGTGAACTCCGATGTGCCTTTAACTGGCCCTTCATTGGCAAAGTAAGCGACAGGATCATAGCCTTTGATCGCGAGGTCATTGCTGTCGACACTCATATCAAGGTCTGCTGCCATTAACGAAAAGCTGGTGCCTAGTAACGCGGCCAATAGAGTGATTTTTTGACTGGTCGATTTCATGTGTGACATATCAAGTTCCTTGTCAGTGTTGGTTATCTTGTTTGAAATAATTTAGCCCACTCGTCCGGTCTATAGAGGGACAAAAGAACTAAAAACTAAGCGAATCGTTCGGAGGATGCATGGATCTGCTTTCACAACTAATGGAACACTTCTCGATACGTACTGGCGTTTTCTATTCAGGAAACCTGTGTGGGGTGTCGTCATTTAACGCGCAACAAGCTAAAGAGGGGCACCTTCATGTATTGAGCGCGGGGGAGTTGAGCTTGTCTAGCGCTCACACGGAACACCGGCATTTGTCGCAGCCGTGCATTGTTTATTTGCCGAATAGCACGCCACATGCAATTGAAGGGGTTGGGGAGGGGGCAGAAGTTGTGTGTGCGAACGTGGAGTATCGTTCAGGGCAGATGAATCCTTTATTGTCGGCTCTGCCTGACTTGATAGTGATTCCCCTTGAGGAGGCACCTAACTTAATGCCAGTGATCGAGGTGTTATCTAATGAGTCGAGCCAAGAATCGTCGGGGCAGCAGTACTTAATGGACAAATTGAGTGACGCCTTGATGGCTTTGATTTTCCGCCATCTCATCGAACAACAGAAAATTGATAGCGGCGTTTTCTCAGCACTTGCTCACCCACGATTGGCTTCTGTGGTTACGGCTATTCATCGATTACCTGCTCGTCACTATTCGATTGCCGAAATGGCGTCACTGGCCGCGATGTCTCGTACTCAGTTTATTGAAGCGTTCAAACGGGAAGTGGGTGAAACGCCGGGAGATTATGTACAAAAGTGGCGAGTCTCTGTGGCTCAATCTCTGTTATTGCAAAATAAGCCGATCAATTGGGTCGCTGATGAAGTGGGTTACAATAGCTACTCAGGATTCTCGCGTGCTTTTCAACATGTTGCCGGAGTGTCGCCACGCCTTTGGCTAAAACAAAATGCGTCGTGAAACGCCGGACAACCCCACCCGGTTTATGGCTATTCGCATCAGGCTGGTCTATGTTTTAGCGGAAATTGTATGTAGTTTGTTCTTTTATCGGAAGAGGGTGTAAAAAGGTGGACTTTATAAGCTCGTTGTAACATCCTGCCCGTCCTATTTTATCTAGACACCAATGAGACGAAGTGCCTGCTGAACATTATTCAGCCTCCCGTATCTCATTAAAGTATTAAGGAGTTCAACTTGAACCTATTTGTAAGAGACCTTACCGTTATCGATTCTTCATACATCTGTGAACACAGAGGGGTCGTAGGAGATAGTTGGATTTTAGATGTCACCATGTCTGGTGAACTTAATGAAATGAGCATGGTGCTGGATTTTAGCAAGGTCAAAAAGCAGATCAAACAGCTCGTCGATGAGCACGTTGATCACCGTTTACTGCTGCCAATGCAAAGCGCTGCAATTGTTCTTCAAGCGAGTAAAGCGGGCTACTCTAAGGTTGATGTGTTGCGTGGTGACAAGAGCCTTCATCTACATTGCCCTGATGAAGCATATTGTTTGATTGATGCAGAAGCGATCACCATCGAGAGTGTGACTGCACACGTTTACAATATTCTTCGCGATAACCTACCAAGTAACGTCACAGGGTTAGAGATCACCCTACGTCATGAGAACATTAATGGCGCGTTTTACCACTACACTCATGGTTTGAAAAAGCATGATGGCAACTGCCAACGCATCGCCCACGGTCACCGTTCTCCAGTAGAAATTGTGGTCGATGGTCAGCGTGACGAGCAACGTGAACAAGCATTTGCTCAGTGTTGGGAAGACATTTATTTAGGTTCTAAAGAAGACCAAGTTTCAGTTTCATCACTTAACCTGAGTGAAAACGCGAACAGTGTGAATGATGAAAGTCACTATGGCTTCCGCTACACTGCGCCACAAGGCGAATTTGAGCTAGCGATTGCTAAGAGTGAGACGGAAATCTTGCCGACCGATACCACGGTGGAATTACTTGCGGGCTATATTGCGGATCAAGTTGAGCCTAGCCTAGCAGAGAACCAATCACTACAAATCGTCGCTTATGAAGGTGTTGGCAAGGGCGCAATGGCGTTCCGATAACACTTCAACGTGTGACAGACTCTCGTTACTGACATGATGAAATAAAGGCAAGATAGTCCGTTATCTTGCCTTTATTTTTTGTTGCACTTTAAAACTGATTTAGCGAAGTAGCACGCGTCGCAGTGGTGTTTTTTCGATTCCAACAACCAACCCGAAGCTCAACAATACGGTGCCAAAAAATACCGTAACGTCTTTTGCCAATTCCGTAATGCCTAAGACTCCACAGACATTGAACAACACGATAATGATCAGCAGATGGCAGACGTAGATACCCAGCATGCGATTTGAAATGGCGCGAACCCAAGCGTAGTTACCCATGTTTGGATTAGCCAAAAGCCACATAAATACGCCCATTCCCCATAGCGCCGTGCCAAACAAGAAATCATTCATGTTGAATCCGACGTCGAACGTGGTGAGCCATGCCGCCTCAGCAAAGTGAATCAACATGCCTAACGCTAATAGCCCCAACGCTTTAGTTGATGACACCTTCCATTGATTCTGACGAATAAGGAAACCTAAGGTCACCATTAACGTGCTAAAGAACGGGCCATTACGCGTGAAGAAGGGTGCTTCTAACCCGGTTAGCGTTGCGTAGCTGCCTGCCAAAACACCATAAACGTAAAGTACAATAGCCGCCGGTAATAGCAATTTGTCGAGTTTCATTTCGACTATCAAAGCAATGATCAACACTGCACATACGAGAGCGGGAATAAACCATAAATGAACCAATCCACCCTCTAAGAAAGAATTAAGCGGCGTGTTCATTAAGAAACCCCAATAGCCTTGGCGCTCACCCAGGTATCCAAACTCTTCTACCTTCGCGAGGTTGAATGGCATCACTAGGCAAATGATGCTCCATGCCAACCAAACCTTAAGCAGTGGTTTAGAGTAATTAATGACGGTTTGCCACGGGGATACAATCAACTTGGGCTGAATAAGATAACCGGAAATTAGGAAAAACAGAGGTACCGCAAAACGAGCGGTTTGGTTGAGTACATAACCGATCCAAGGCACTTCATCTATTTGCCAATAAGTGAGTGCCATTTGACCGTGTAAACCAATGATCGCCAAGATAGCAATCACTCGGCCTAACTCGACACTGGCGATGTGTTGTGAAGGCGTATGTTGAACGGAAGACATATCAGATCTCTTAGTAAAATTTTTACGAAATCTAGCAGTCTTTATGCCCACCCAGTTAGTACTAAATCAAGGCTTATGACCTTTGTTTCAAGGCTTGTGTCGGTTTTTTGAAGCCTGTCGCAGCTATATTAAACCCATTGCAGTAAGTACAAAAATACCGAGAGTACAAGTGATAAGAGAAACAACAGTAGTAAGTGCGATGATGTTAGCCGCGAGTGTTGAGTTTCCTCCCATCGCACGAGCCATAACGTAGCTTGCCGCTGCTGTTGGTGCTGCGCTCATCAAGAAGATAAGCCCGAGATCGAGCCCTTCAAATCCTAAGTACCCAGCCGCCAGTGTAATCAGTAACGGTGAGGCAATTAACTTGTAGCTAGAGGCGAACCACGTCGACAGTTTTTCTTGTTTGAGCGAGCTGATGTCCAGCGACCCACCGGTACACAGCAGTGCTAAAGGCAACGTCATGTTGGCAAAGTATTGACCAGCGTCAGTGACCATTTTTGGGATAGGAATAGAAAGCGCATAGAAGACGACCGCTAAGAAAATAGCGATGATCAATGGGTTTTTGGTAATCGACTTGGCGATTACTTTAATCGCTTTCGCGCCTGTGTCTTCGCCTTTGGGTGTCAGTGCAATTACGGCTTGAATGTTATATAGCACGGTTAGGGATGCGACATAGATCGCCGCCAATGCCACGCCTTGGTTACCATAGATATTAGCTACATAGGCGAGGCCGATGATCGCGGTATTAGCGCGGAATCCACCTTGGACAATCACACCTTGATCTTTCGAACCTTTAAATACTAACTTGGTCGAGAAAATCGTGAACAAGAAAAAGACAAAGTTAGCGATGACGCCAAAGGCAACTAACGCGCTACTGGCTGAAAAGTTGTGATTCGATTGAACAATACTCAGAAATAGCATCGCGGGTAGGGTGACTTGAAAGACCACCTTAGATGCGACATCAATGAAATTGTCATTGATTAATCCGATTCGCTTGAGCATCACACCAAGAAACAGCATTAAACAGATAGGGCCTGTAACCGACGCCGAAAACGCAAACTGTTCCCAAAGTGTGTTCATTCTTCTTCCCTAGTTATTAAACTCAATAGTCGGTTAACTCAAATTCCTTTGAATATTGTCGCATTTTTCCATAATTCTTGGATAAGAGAAATTAAATCCCAGTGGTTAGGCAAAAAACTTGAAAAAAAGTACGAGCGTGCTAAAAATAAACCATCAGATTTATTATTGGTGAATAATGAGCAAGGGAAAGATAACCAAAGAGTATATTTTGAGCCATGCATTCGCACTTGCGAGTGAGAATGGTCTCGAGAGTTTGACGATTGGCGAATTAGCCAAGCAGTGTGGCATGTCTAAGAGTGGTTTGTTTGCGCACTTCAACTCTAAAGAGAACCTGCAGCTCTCTGTACTCGAATATTCCAACGCCATATTCACTGAAAGAGTCATCATTCCTGCGAGAGAGTTGGGCGACGGTGATATTGAAGCCAAGCTTAAACAACTGCTCGATAACTGGTTGGGTTGGAATCATTCATTCCAAGGCAGCTGTATGTTTATTGATGCGTGGAAAGATGCAGGCAGCGAAACGTCTGTGATTCAGAAGGCACTGCAGAAAACCATTTCAGTGTGGATTGATTACTTGACGATTCAGGTAGCAAAAGCGGTGGAGAGCAAGCAGTTTAGAGCCGATCTAGACCCAAAACAGGCAACCTTCGAGTTGTATGGGCTCTATTTGAGTGCAAACTTGTTCTACTCATTGCGAGGGCAGCAAGCGAGCCACACGCATTTTTGGAGTGGTGTAGATCGCTTAATTGCTAGCTGGAGAGCGGTTTAACTCGCAAACCATGTGACTTTGCTTAACTAAGGTTGCAAAAGACTTTAAGAGAAGTGGCGGCAAGCAGTCATAAAAAGCGCTATCGCCATTTTTTATATTAATAAATAGCACGGTCGTTCGTTTTTTGGCCGAGCTCGATCCGCCAATGATGATGGCGATACAAGGAACGGTCATGAGTGACAAAATCTATTTTAATACATCGAACAAATTCAGCTTTAAGCGCAGCCTGATTGGTGCAACAACCAACCTGCATTACATTCTCGCGCCGAGCCATGCAAAGAAAACAGCGCGCAAGTTATTGCTCACGCCAATGCGTACCGAGCAGAAAAATGCTGATCCGAAAGGGCTGATTAAGAGCGAAATCAAAGGCCGTGATGGTGTGCTAAAAACGTACTCTCTGGGTACAGGTCCAGTTTGGGTGCTGACTCATGGTTGGTCTGGTACGGCGAGTCAGTTCTTTCCTCTTATGGAACATATCGCAGCCAAAGGCTTTACGGCTCTGGCTTACGATCACCCGGCGCATGGTGGCAGTGAAGGTGTTCATGGTCATATCCCAGCATTTGTGAACGGCCTTGAAGCGATTCTAGATTCGGTGGGTGAGGTAGCTGGTTTGGTCGGTCATAGTATGGGGACGGCTTCTGCGTTGGAATGTAAGCACGTTAAATTGGAAAATAAGCCACTATTGCTGATTGCACCTGTACTGGATTATCTAGAAAACCTATTTGGCAGCGTTGCGCGTTCTGGCTACTCAATGAAACTGTTCGAGGCGGTAGTTGGAGAAGTAGAAGAGCAGTTTAACTACCCAATTCAGTCTGTTGATCCCTATGGAAAGCTAGCGCTTCGTGAGTCTCAAACGATCATCGTGCATGATGAGCAAGACAAGTTTACTAAGTTTGATGTGTCTCAGCGTGCTGCTAATGAAATGGGTCGCGTTACCTTGATTGCCACTCAAGGCCAAGGCCACGGTCGAGTGATGAAGTGCCCGCAAGTATTCGAGAGCTTTGAGAACTTAATTGGTTAACTTTAACTACTCAAACAACTAGAACGTGGGTTGAGAAAAAAACACTAAAAAGGCCAACCAGATATGTTCTGGTTGGCCTTTGCTTTTAGTTGCTTAGTTAGCTTTAACTAATCTTGTCCTTAGTTAGCACAGCTTGCTGGGCCGATCTCTTTCCACACGCCCCATTGGCCTGTCGTTGTTGGATCTTCACCTGTTGTCCACCATTTCGCTTCCCAAACCTTACCGCCTTGAGTCACTTGGTCGCCGCCAGTGTAAACCGCGCCTGAATCCCAAGCGTTAGTACACGTACCGCCGCCTGTGGTTTTAATAACTTTCACTGAAGTAGCCGCTACTGATGTCTCTGTGCCATCGCTGACCGTTACAGAGAAGTTCAGCGTTGTATCTTGCGTGTATTCCGCCGCGACAAAGCTCACTGAAGGACCTTGAACCGTTGCATCAATACCAGCAGGTACATCCCATGTGAAGGTCAATGTGTCTTGGTCTGCATCGCTTGAAGCCGAAGCATCAACTACGACTACATCACCCGCATTAACTTCAGCCGGAGCCGTAACCACAGCAACCGGTGCTGTATTGACTGGGCCTGTGTCCTTAGGAGTTACGGTTACAACAGCGGTGTCAGTAGAAGTAGCGCCTTCGTTGTCAGTTACCGTCAGGCTGAACGTGAGTACTTCTTGTTGAGCGACTTCAACCACATCGAAGCTTGCAACAGCGGCATTAGCGTTGGCTAGCGTTACTGCTGTGCCGCTTACTTGTGACCAAGCATAGCTCGCAATCGTACCGTCGCTGTCTTTTGAAGCGCTGCCATCTAGAGAAACAGAAGCTGGGCCTTCAACCGATTGGTCTGCACCTGCAGCTGCCGTTGGTTTGCGGTTGACAGGATCTGTTGTACCGCCAGCAAGGCCTTCATGCATTGCATTTAGGATATCGCCGTTATCTGCATCAATTTCCCAAGAGAATAGACCTGCAAGGCCAAGGCTACGAACGTACGCGCCTTTTGCTTTTACCGAGCGGTCATCATCAAATGTGATCAGCTGACCTGAAGTGCGGTTCCATACGTAAGGCGCTTCTGCCATTTCGTCGTAACCGTATTCGAAGCCATTGATACCTTGGTTATTCGCACCAAGCATGTTCGCCTTAATGCCTTTGTAGTCGATAACGCCATCTTCCCAGACGCCTTGCGCAGAGCTACCTTTCAGTTTGCCGTTACCAACACCTGTCATAGGGTCGCTAGGATCCGAAAGTGATGAGGGTAATACACCTTCCCAACCACGACCGTACATTGCTGCACCAACCACAAGTTTGTTCGCTGGAACGCCTTGTTCGAGCAGCAATTGGATGCCGTTGTCCGTTGTGTAAGCTGGGCCTGTGTATGGTTTGCCATTTTCATCAATGCCTGAGCCATCACACTGACCAGGGCGCATGAAGTTACCGCAGTGTAATGCTGCTTGGTGACCTAATACGTTGTTCCAACCGCCGTAGAAGTCGTAAGTCATCGCAAAGATGTAATCCATGTATTGGATAGCATCGCCGTAGTTCACGTCTTCAATTTTATCGTGGCCAACACCTATCGCAGATGTTAGCTCGTAAGTACGGCCATTTTCTGCTTCTAGCTCATCGAGCATCGCACGTAATTCTGCCATCAGTGCAATGTAGGCTGGGCCATCATTTTCTGGGTCACCAAGCTCTGGCGCAGCACCGCCACCACCTTGGTATTCCCAGTCGATATCTACACCATCGTAGAATTTCCATGTGTTTAGGAATTTTTTAACAGATGCAACGAAGGTGTCACGGTTGGCTTTGGTTGTAAAATCAAAGAACGGGTCAGATAATGTCCAGCCACCAATTGATGGGATGATCTTCAAATCAGGATTACGCTGTTTGAGCGCCATCATCATTGCGTAGTTACCCTTGATCGGTGAGCTGTATTCGTGACCCGCTTGAGGGAAGCTCTTCTGGAAAGCCGCCCAAGGGTCATGGATCACCACCTCGTAATCGTTAACGCCCTGACATGCCGTCATGAGTGCGTTGTAGCTGTTACCACCTACTGATTTAACTGATTCGTTCGGACCACAAATTGGGATGAAGCCATAAAGGATATGGGTCAAGTTGTCAGCGGGTAGGTTATCTACCGTGTAGTCACGACCATAAATACCCCATTCAACAAAGTAAGTACCTACTACCGTGTTTGGATCTGTGTTGTATGACTTGTTGTTTGGATCCACATTCATCGCAAGTGGCGCTAAGTGGGAGCCATCGGTATCTGCGATGGTGATTTTAGCGGGTGCGCTCTTGCTACAACCAGTTTCGTCACACGCTTCAATTTCCATATCGAATAAGCCGCCTTGGCCGTATTCGAATGAGGCCGTGGTTTGGCTGCCAGTGATTGGGCCGGTGGCTACTTTAACGCCATCAAAGTAGATGTTGTACGTGTTTCCTGACGTTCCGCTCCATTGGTTGAACTTGACGTCGACCTTCGCTTGGTCGTGATATTTCACCATCTGGTTGTAGCCAGAGGTGGTTTCCATCGCGAGTTCAATTTTAGAAAATTGCAGGTTATTGGAACCGTACATGTCGATGCTAGGTGCTGTTGGAGCAGCTAATGCTGTACCAGATAGCGCTAGAGCAATGCTTGCAGCACAGGTATTTATACGAATCATACTATTTCTCTCATTCCTTGAAGATTACGAGAACCAATTGGCCCCATAAACGGCTCCAATCAGTTTTGAAGGAGCTTCCCAGTCAGTATTCGAGAGAGTTTTAATTTCATAACTGAAAATAAATCCGTTTTCGATGGACAACTAAAAAATTGTATCTTGTTACAATTCTGTTGCTTAATGAATGAGAGGCTGAGTCCATGTTTTATAAAATAAAACATCCTTCAGTAGGAAAATCTCACAAGTGAAAATACACGACATGAAGTTATGAAAAGGTGCGACAAACTATAAGAAAATACTGCGGATTGAAGCAGAATCACAAAGTGAAGTATGTTGAGCGAGCGTGTTCGATCGACGAGTAAACTTGAAGGCGAATGCAGTTTGGAGTAGGGAGAAGCGAGGTTTATCTTTTGAATTGCTCTGCTAGGGAAGCGCGTCGTTGTTGCATGACACTATGGGTATCACCAGTCGCAGTATCTTCGTAGCCTTCTTTAATAAATTGCTGAGATGGCACGCTTGGCTCTAATCGCTTCAAGCGAGGCGAATCGTAAGTACCACTGATGGTGTAAACGGTGGTTCCAGAGCCAGTGTTGATCGTGACGATCTTCCCGTCAAAATCGAATGAGGTAGTGATAAGACGATGATTCATCATCACACCGTTTTCTGAAAGTGTCAGGATGTCGGTGTTGTAAGGTGGCGCCGCAATCTCTATCCATGTGCCATAGACGTTGCTTGGGCTGACAGATTGCTGGTGGGCTTGGTAAGCAAAATAGCCGGCGGTGAGGGCAACCATAAAGCCAGCTAATAGGAAGCCGTAGAGTAACGAGTTGGCAAATAGATCTCTGCTTTTAGTCGGCTTTTTTGCCATTATCTCTTCATTTTTCGACTGATATTGTTTTAGATTCTATTAACTAAAACCTTAGTTTGCAAAAATTGTTCTAAGAGTTAGAAGCAGGATCGAATGTTCTAATAAATGTGGTTGCGTTAGTGATTTTTAGCCTTGCTCCTCATTATTTACGTTATCAATGAAAGCGAATTCCAGAAATGCTTAAGCTATGCGTATTTATTTCTTGTAGGAAAGTCTCGAATTGGTTAAAACAATTATCACCTAAATTTACGCATAGGCTTACTCGGTGAGCTCAATAATTGCAATTTGAAGATAACAAGGAAGTACAATGATTAAAGAAAACACATACTTTGAAGGTGGCGTTAAGTCGTTAGCGTTTAACCAGTCTGGTGCTGATGTGAGTGTTGGTGTAATGGCGGCTGGTGAGTACACTTTTGGTACTGCGGCTCCAGAAAAGATGACCGTTGTTAAAGGTGCTTTGATTGTAAAGCGTGTTGGCGATGATGACTGGACGACATACCAATCTGGTGAGTCTTTTGACGTTGCGGGTGATTCATCATTCGACCTACAGGTAAAAGAAGCGACGGCTTACCTGTGTGAGTACTTGTAATCAGGTCTAAATTTGTTCAATCAGGGCATCATTTGCCTCTGATTGAATAGAAAAAAACCACGCTCTAGGAGCGTGGTTAAATAAGTGATAGTAACCGGCAGTGGATAGTGTCACTTGTTTTTGTAGTCATCAAATGGATGACCAAATCATTGTTCGTTGCAAAATCTCTTCAATCTTCAAAGCTCAAGCCAAGACATCAGTAAGTCTCAAACACACCGTTGTTATAGTCTTGAATTGTCTGTTCAATTTCTTCCATCGAGTTCATGACAAACGGACCATAGTGCACAACAGGTTCATTAATCGGTTCACCAGAAAAAATCAGTACCCCTGAATCTTCCAAGCTACCCAAAGACAGCAAGTCAGCTTTGGTGAGCAGGGCAAGTTGACCTTGGTTGATCACTTTGTCGCCGATCTGAATACTACCCTTGTACACGTAAGTCATGGCATTGTGATTAACATTAGTCCCTAACGTGACTTTTTGCCCAGAATGAGAGCGCCAATCCGCAACGCTTAATGGCACACCTGTTTTCTGTAATGGACCCTGCGCTCGTAAAGCCTCTGAATCATCGTCAGTTTGGTTGTGCAGTTCAAACCCTCCGGCAATCACTCTTAACAAACCACTTTGTTCACTTTGATGCTCCGCGATGCTTTCACTTTGGAAATCGTGATACTGCGCTGGCTGCATTTTGTGTGTCGCAGGTTGGTTTATCCAAATCTGAAAACCATGCAGCGCACCTTCTTCCATCATTGGCATTTCGCTGTGAATGACACCACGGCCTGCGGCCATCCATTGAGCGCCACCGCTGCGTAGCTCTCCAACATTCCCCATATGGTCTTTGTGTTGGAAGTGACCTTGGAGCATATAAGTGAGCGTTTCTATCCCACGGTGAGGATGTGGAGGAAAGCCGCCAACATAGTCTTTGCTTTCATCCGACTTAAGTTCATCAATCATTAAAAATGGAGAGAAACGTGCGTTATTAAAACCTGCGAGTCGTTGGATTTTGACGCCATCACCATCTGAGGTGGCATGTGCTGCAATCACATGATCTACTGCTCTTACATTCGTCATTTTGAAACCCTCGTAAACTTGAATAGCTGTAGTTTATGTAATTTGATTTAAAAAGAAGATGGCACAACGTTGAGTGACTTATTCGAAAATCTTGAACAGGTAACAATATGAAATTATGTCTATACTTGAATAGAGAGTAGACCGCCAAGGAGGCCGCTATGGCAGTTCAGCAAAAACATGGCGAAAGGCATGGTCGGATGGGTTTTGATAACGACTTTACAACGGAGCAAAGTCAGCGTTTTACAGAGGTTGCAAACAGTGCGGTAAAACGCCGCGTGAAAAAACGCGAGATAGAAGCGCCGTTTATTCAGTCAGCTAAGCAAGCCGCTTTTAAAACCGTGGTGAGGCGACCTAAAGGGAATAACCCAAACCGAACACGTCAAGTCATATGGATTATTATGATCGGGTTAGTGAGCCTTTGGCTTATGTACTTTGCAGGTTAGCAGCGCCGCTCAGTTATAGGAATGGCTAGCGTTGACGCGCTTTTAATAGCGTAACATTGTTCCCTTCGATCTTCGCTTCAAAGCAATCTTCCAGTTCAGATGAATCCGGTGCTGAGCTAACAAGGCTCGTTGGTAGTTCTTCTATCAAAGTCGATACTGGGTTGTCGTGGTAATAAGCGTAGCGGTTTTTTCCTGAATGCTTGGCCACATACATCGCTTTATCAGCACATCTCGTCAGCTCATGTAATTCTTGTGCATCTTGCGGATACAAAGAAACCCCAACACTGAGCGTCAACTCCTTGATTCTCTCGTTTGTTTGGCAGCCGCTTTCGAACAGCCCGCAAATCCTATCTAGAATGCCGTCTAGATCTTTACGAGTTGGCACATCGTAGAGCATCAGAACAAACTCGTCTCCAGCAAAGCGCGCGATGGAATAATCGTATTCATGGCTTTTTCTGTCTCTGGTTCGAATGTTGTTGCTCAAGCGATTGGCAAAATGCTGTAAGACACTGTCTCCCACATCGTGCCCGTAGCTGTCGTTAATGCCTTTAAAGTCATCTATATCCAAAAAGACCAATGCCGTAAGTGACCGCTCACTATCCACGGTAGCTAGTTTTTCTGTCGCCCAGCGTTCAAAGCTCCAGCGGTTTGCCAAGCCTGTTAACTGATCTCTGTAAGCGAGATCTTCAATGCCTTCTTTATACAGGCGTTGAATATAACTGACGGCTTTGGTGTAGTAATAGGCGGATGTGTGGCACACCAAGCTCATGGTAAATAAGCTAAGGACAAATCTGTGTGTGCTGTTAAATGGCAAAGAAAAGTTGTTAGGCATTGCTGTGATCAAGGTGCTGATGAACAGGCAAAACGAAGTGCTGAAGATAATGCCAATTCTGAAATCATTAATGAAAATGACCGCGGCCAGAATTGGGTAGAGCCAAAGTATGCGATCTGGGATGGCGTGACTGTACAAGAATAGGATGACGCCCTGCACTAGAAGAACACCACTCAGAATCAATTCGGAATACTCAGGATTGATGACTTTTCTTACATATAAAGCGTTAGAGATGGCAATGATGGCGAAGCACAATTCGAACATTGACAGCGTGTAATGCTGGCCTTGGAAGTAAGCCCAAGTATAGAAAATAAATAACGCAGCGGCAGTCAGTGAAAAGGAGTGGACAATTTTTTGCTTGCGGGTGGATCGTATGTCCGCCATTTCTTCTAGGTGCCTGCCGACGAGCCTTTTCATGTGATCTGTGCCAAAGTTTTTGATAATGATGTTAATAGTAGATTAAATAACAAGCTATGCAGAGGTTTAGATGTCTATTTAGTGTGACTACTATCAAGGTTTCATATGAAAGACTGTTCAACCAATTCCAAATAGTGATGTATATCACCGACGGTACAGGTCATCTCTAGAAGATTAGATTTAAGCACCAAGTTTATAACCGTTGTTTGATGTTTATCTACTTGCTTTCCAGTGAGTTACTCCACATAGTTTGTAAACGACCAAAATTAAGAAAGGCTCATTATGTTAATTACCTTTAGTTGTAAAGCTCATGCTAGCGTCACGATGTTTGGTGAAGTTGGCCTTCAATTCATTAAGATGCTTGGGCATAGCGGCTCCATCCCAGGCGCTATGGATGCTTCAGAGGTTCCTCAAGCTCTGGATAATCTACGTGCTGCGATTGCAGCAGAGCAGAGCAAGCCCGTAGAGCAAGAAAATACTGATGACGACAATGAAGAAGAGGTGGTTGAAGCACCTGTTAATATTGGTAGCCGAGCGTTCCCACTGGTTGAACTATTAAAGGCCGCCATCAAGGATGAATGCGAAGTGATGTGGGAAGACGGTAGCGGTAAACGACTGTAGTACAATTCACTCGAAACGTAACAAGCCGATTGAATCTATTTTAATAAGAATGAATGTTGAACCAGTATCGACCATACCATGGAGTCTGATGGTGATGAACCGATACTGGTGTTTTATTTGATCTGCGATTTAGAAGTTAATAACTAATAATTAATAACGAACCGCTCATAACGAAAAGCTAGCTGGCTTTGTTAAATCGAATCGATTGTATTTTCTTTTCACTACCATCTAGGTAAGCGTAGCTTTCTAAGATCCAAAGCTGGCTATTGAGCATTCCCAATTCAATGCGAACATCAGCACTATTTACACCCTCATAGATGACATCTTGGATGTTAGTTGGATAAAAATTGTAACGATTATTTTGAGATTGAGGCTCGCCAGCAAAGTTGACATTCACCTGGGTAGCTTGGTTGGTGACATCCATTTGGTAGCCTTGAGCTTCATCGTAAGAGAACTGAGCCGTTAGGTTGACTCCTTGTGAATTAGCTACGCTCACCTCTGCTTGACTAATGCTGTTCAGTTTTCCTGTCGACTCTAAGTCCGAGATAGTATCCAGAGTGTTAACGTGATTGTGGATAGTGACATCCCATTCGCCAATGAAATTATTGAGCTCTTCCCAATTTTGTTGCTTCGTCTCTGTGGGTGCTGTTGCTGCTGCGGCGTTCACGTTGGTATGCGCAATGGCTTCGTTACGGCTATCGTGACGGATGTTGTCTCGATTACTTCTAATGTCGTTACCTGCACCTGCGACCCCGCCGGCTACTCCGCCGACAACGGCACTTTTCATTGCTAGCTCAGCATCACCAGTTAATGCACCTATCGTGAGCCCTAACAGTGCGCCACCGACTGCGCCCTGCTTGGTGCTCGCATTGGGATCATCTTCACCAGGTGTCACACACCCAGCCAGTAGTGGAAGGCTGATAGCAATCGCAAGTGATGATTTGACCATTGAATTCATAGTTGGAACCTAAAAATGTGTTTACAAAAAGGATCCAAACTTTATCAATGCAATGTCAGGCAACCATTATGAATAATGCTATGTTTGTTGCGAAGTGTTTCACTTGTTTCTGTTTGTTTACAAGGTTCGTCCGCCTTGAAATGAGAGACTTTTGTTATAGTAATATCAATCCATAACAGACCGTAAACAAAGTGATGCTGTTCACGCTTTCTTGACTCCCAATTCTGAACTAAGAATTTTTCCTAGTTATTCTAAGACCCTCTCTCATGCGGTCGATTTTTAGACTCCTTATTATTTCCCTGTCAAATAACAAACAATGCATGGTCGCAATTATGCCGTGCAGACCTCATAAATAATAAGAGAGTTCACAATGTTAAAGTTCCTAGATCAGGTTCGAAAACCGACGCTGGATCTTCCGGTCGAAACTAGAAGAAAAATGTGGTTTAAGCCATTCCTACAATCTTACCTAGTCGTGTTCATTGGTTATCTAACCATGTATTTGATCCGTAAGAACTTCAATGTCGCGCAAAATGACATGATTTCTACTTATGGGTTATCGATGACGGATCTAGGTCTTATCGGTCTGGGTTTCTCTATCACTTACGGTATCGGTAAAACTGTTGTTTCCTATTATGCCGATGGTAAAAACACTAAGCAGTTCCTACCATTCATGCTTGTCCTTTCTGGTATTGCCATGTTGGGCTTCAGCTTCAGTATGGGCGGCGGCAGCGCTAGCTTATTCTTGATGGTTGCCTTCTATGCGTTGAGTGGTTTCTTTCAAAGTACCGGCGGTCCTTCAAGCTACTCGACCATCACTAAATGGACGCCTCGTAACAAGCGTGGTTCTTATTTAGGCCTTTGGAATATGTCGCACAACGTGGGTGGCGCAGGTGCGGCTGGTGTTGCTCTGTTCGGTGCTAACTACCTATTTGATGGCAACGTGATCGGTATGTTCGTGTTCCCATCAATTATTGCGATTGTGGTTGGCTTTATTGGTATGCGCTTTGGTAATGACTCTCCAGAAGCCTATGGTCTAGGTACGGTTGAAGAGTTGTTTGATGAAGAAGTCAGCGAAGAAGATACGGCTGCTGAAGAAAATCAAATGACTAAGAAAGAGATCTTTGTTGAATACATCCTGAAGAACAAAGTGATCTGGTTGCTCTGCTTCGCGAATATCTTCTTATACATTGTTCGTATCGGTATCGATCAATGGTCTACCGTTTATGCGTATCAAGAGCTAGGTCTATCAAAAGAAACCGCGATTTCAGGCTTCACGCTGTTTGAGGTTGGTGCACTGGTCGGTACGTTAATGTGGGGTTATCTGTCAGACCTTGCGAACGGACGCCGTGCTTTGGTTGCTTGTGTGTCACTTGGCCTGATCATCGTTTCTCTAGAGTTCTACCAGCATGCAACCAGTGAGTTCATGTACCTAGCATCACTGTTTGTACTTGGTTTCCTTGTGTTTGGTCCTCAGTTGCTGATTGGTGTTGCTGCAGTAGGTTTCGTGCCTAAGAAAGCAATCAGTGTTGCGGATGGTGTGAAAGGCACATTTGCTTACTTAATTGGTGACAGCTTTGCCAAACTTGGCCTAGGTATGATTGCAGACGGCACGCCTATTTTTGGCTTAACGGGTTGGAAAGGCACGTTCGCAGCGCTTGATACGTCAGCTGCCATTTGTATCGTGTTACTGCTATTCGTTGCGGTTGCGGAAGAGAAGAAGATTCGCCACGCTAAGAAAATGCACTTAGCGTCTCAAAACGCGTAGCGAGTCTCACGTGCTTTATTGGTTTAAAGCACGTGAGATCATACCAATCGTTAGTTCGATTCAGTATCATCTCTATCAATAAACTTAATTTTAGATAGCTCCTGTTGGGGCTATTTTTCTTTCTTACTCTTAATTCTGGTTAATATCATGATTAATGTTGCGCTTGTTGATGACCACGTCATTGTTCGATCTGGCTTTGCTCAATTACTCAGTCTTGAAGCTGATATTACGGTCGTGGGTGAATTCAACTCTGCGGCAGAAGCGCGCCTAGGATTGCCAAGTTGTCACCCTGATGTCGTGATCTTGGATATCTCAATGCAGGACGAAAGTGGTCTGAGCTTATTGGAAGAGATTCCATCGGGCATTGCCAGCATCATGTTGAGCGTTCATGACTCTCCGGCGATGGTTGAGAAGTCATTAGAGTTAGGAGCCAAAGGTTATCTCAGCAAGCGCTGTAGCCCTGATGAGTTAATCCAAGCCGTACACACGAGCGCAAATGGTGGCTGTTATCTCACGCCTGATATCGCCATAAAGCTTGCGACACCCATGAAGAATAAAGCCTCTTTAAATCAGCTCACCCGCCGAGAAAGCGAAGTGTGTCAGTTATTGGCAACAGGGCTCGATGTGAAATCTATCGCCGTTGAGTTAGGGGTTAGTCATAAAACGGTGCATGTACATCGTGCCAATGCGATGGACAAACTCAATGTTAAGAACAACGTCGAGTTAGCGAAACTGTTTACACAAGACCAGTACTAATGCGTTCTTACCTAGCCACCTCCCTGTGTGGGGTTTTTATGGCTGGCTGTGCATGGTTCTGTTTATGGGTTATTGCCTTCTATTTCATTAATGACCCTGAGTTAGCCATTCTGCTTTTCCCGTTTTCACTTCGACTGGGAATGACGCTGCACACTCGCACTCACTATTGGCCTGCTATCTATATTGCCGAGTGGGGGCTTGCGATCGCTTTAGCTCTGCTGCTTGATGAACCTCAATGGCTGACGATACTCATCGCCAGTGGATTGAGTATTCCTGCCACGCTAATTGCTAAGCGTTATTATTCTGGTGACCAGAATCGTCACTTGTTAGTGATGACGAGCTTAATCATGGTCACAGCATTCATTAATGTTGCCGTTGTGGGTTCTCATGTTCCGGCTGTTTACATGGTGTGGTTGGTGAGTATTACTGGCGGACTGATGCTGGTGCCGATGTGTTATCTAGTCTGGAACTATCTATTCCAAAATAAGTGGGCGCCACTGAGCTCTTACTTAATCCATAATGTTGTAGAGTTCAAAATTCGTCACATCGCTTTATACAGTGTGTTGCTGGTGGCCAGTATTTTGATACAAACCAGTTTGCCTGATGAACTAAGGCGTTTCGCCCCGTTCTGTATGGCGATCCCTATTATCTTGCTCGCCGTTCGTTACGGATGGCAAGGCGCTCTGCTTGCAACAATGCTAAATAGTGTCGCGTTGATTGCAGCCCACAGCGGAACATCCAAACTCGAAATTACCGACTTACTCTTGTCTCTATCTGCTCAAACCATCACAGGTATACTGCTTGGTTTAGCGGTTCAAAAGCAGAAAGATCTCAACTCGAAATTGCGCAGTGAGCTTTCCAGAAATCAAAATCTTTCACGTCAGTTAGTTACCGCTGAAGAGTCGGTTCGTCGTGATATTGCGCGTGAACTGCATGATGAAATCGGCCAAAACATCACGGCAATTCGAACTCAAGCAAACATTATTAAGCGTGTTGATGCCGCTGAAATGAGTGTTCGTTGTGCGGGCACGATTGAGTCATTGTCTTTGAATGTTTATGACACCACCAAACGTCTACTTACAAAGCTAAGACCTAAGATGCTGGACGATCTGGACTTAAAAGATTCCGTGGAACAGCTTATTCGAGAGATGGAGTTTTCGGATCACGGCGTTGATATCCAATTAAATTGGCAAGGTGATTACTCGTGTTTGAGTGACACGCTCAAGGTCACGATCTTCAGGCTGTGCCAAGAATCTCTAAACAACGCCTCTAAATACGCCAAAGCGAGCGAGATTAAAATTGAACTGATTTTAGGCGACCAAGCTGACCTTCAGATTACAGATAATGGCGTTGGTTTTACAGCGCAAGACCTTCTCAAAGGAATGGGTGTTCGCGGTATGCAAGAGCGTGTTCAGGCGCTCGGCGGCAAGATGACAATCAACGCTAATGGCTCATCTTCGGGTACCAATATCAGCGTTACATTACCTAAAGTGTGAGAACGAATATGTTTGGATTTCTGCGCTCAACAACGTCCAAGAGTGATGCTCTAACAGATGATGAGATCAATCAGAGTTATCGTTACTGGCGCCTCCATATCATGATAGGTATGTATGTCGGCTATGCGGGTTTTTACTTCACTCGTAAAACCTTTAATTACGCCGCGCCTGCCATGATCACCGATCTTGGTTTGGATAAAGGCGATATCGGCTTAATTGGCACACTCTTTTATCTTTCTTATGGCTTATCGAAATTTATCTCAGGCACGATATCGGATCGGTCAAACCCTCGTTACTTCATGGGGCTTGGCCTAATCGCGACTGGTCTGATAAACATCGCGTTTGGCTTTTCGAGTTCGTTAGTGGCTTTTATCTCGCTATGGGTACTGAATGCATGGTTCCAAGGTTGGGGCTGGCCATCGTGTTCCAAGTTATTGACGACTTGGTATTCTCGCTCCGAAAGAGGCTTTCGCTGGGCAATCTGGAATACAGCGCACAACGTTGGTGGAGCGCTTATCCCTATTCTTGTGGGTTATCTAACGCTGCAGTTCAGTTGGCGATCTGGGTTTATCTGGCCAGGTGTTATTGGTGTTTTTATCGGTCTTATTGTCTGCTGGCGCTTACGTGACAAGCCCACCACCATGGGACTTCCGACGGTAGGAAAGTGGCGTAATGATCACCTGGAATTAGCGCAAGAGAGCCATGGGCAAGGGTTAAGCTATCGAGAGATCCTGAAAACCTATGTGTTCAGCAATAAGTACATTTGGTTGCTCGCCTTTAGCTATGTGTTGGTTTACATCGTAAGAACGGCAGTTAACGACTGGGGCAACTTATATCTCACCGAAGAACACGATTACAGTTTGATAAACGCTAACGCTGCCTTGTCTCTGTTTGAGATTGGCGGTTTCGTTGGTTCACTTGTTGCTGGGTGGGGATCGGATAGGCTGTTTGGTGGTAACCGAGGCCCGATGAACATCTTGTTTGCGATTGGTATTTTCCTCTCGGTATCCGCTTTATGGCTTATGCCTTTAACCAACTTTGTGTTTCAAGCGGCTGGGTTGTTTTGTGTTGGCTTTTTTGTTTTTGGCCCTCAAATGCTCATTGGTATGGCGGCGGCTGAATGTTCGCATAAAGACTCTGCCGGGGCGGCGACAGGCTTTGTTGGCTTGTTTGCTTATATGGGAGCAGCACTTTCTGGTTACCCATTGGCGCTCGTTCTAGAAACTTATGGCTGGAGTGGATTCTTCATTACCATCTCTACTTGTGCGGCCGTTATTGGCTTGCTGTTACTGCCTTTCCTACAAGCTCAATCGCCTCAGAAAAGTGCAGAGGCTCGCTCTGGTTTTTAAGGGCTCTTCACGATAATAAGATAGTCGCTGGTGTTTGGATTCAGATGCTTGTATCGCTGCTGTAACCAGTGCGATACAAGCCGCTATCTTATTTTCGGCGCTTTCTATACGTGATACTCAAATGTGACCCTTTTCACGCTTTTCATCGTTTTCACCTGTTTCTAAGAATTTTTCCTATTGCGTCTAAGACCTCATCTCATGTGGGTTCTAGCCGAGCTCTGTAGTCTTTCTAATTATTTACGTTATTAGAAATTAGCTCTCTGAATTGTGTTCAAAGGGCTTACTACGGAAAACGCCATGTCACTCAGCCACTTCTCAGAACACTCATTTTTCCCAATGGAAAACACCATCCAAAATTATGCATGGGGGAGCATTTCTTCGATACGTGAACTGTTTGGCTTTAAGAATGAGTCACAAGAGCCGCAAGCGGAAGTTTGGATGGGAGCGCATCCGAAGGGCTGCTCAATGGTCAAGCTGGACCAACATTTAGTGCCTCTATCTGAGCTCATTAACAAGAATAAACCGGCTTATTTATCTACTGATATTGCGCAGGAGTTCGGTGAACTGCCGTTCTTATTTAAGATCTTGGCAGCAGAAAAAGCGCTATCTGTTCAGGTTCACCCAAACAAGCAGCAAGCAGAGGTTGGTTTTGCAAGAGAAGAGCAAGCAAGAATCCCTCTAACAGCAGGGCATCGTAATTACAAAGACTCAAACCACAAGCCTGAATTGGTTTACGCTATCACTGAATATCAAGCAATGAATGGCTTTCGAGAATTCGATGAAATATTAGGGTTGTTCAGAAAGTTGGATTCGAGTGAGCTGGCTGGTTTGGTTGAAGAGTTTGGCAACCACCTTGATTCTCTAGGTTTAGAGGCGTTTTTCCGTGATTTATTAACGTTGAATGACCAACGTAAACACCGTGCATTAGAGCAACTTCTGACTTACGCAGCATCTCATCAAGACCAAGCTGAGTTTGCTTTGGTTACTGAGCTTAGTCAGCAGTACCCGAACGATATCGGTCTGTTTTGTGTTTTGCTGCTTAACTTGATCACACTGAAGCCAGGTGAAGCGATGTATTTGAATGCGAACACTCCGCATGCATACATCAAGGGAACTGGGCTCGAGATTATGGCCAATTCAGACAATGTGCTGCGAGCTGGCTTAACGCCAAAACACATTGATGTCGCTGAATTAGTGGCGTGTACAGAGTTTACGCCAATCCCGTTCGAACGCTTGTTGTTAGCGCCCTCAAAGTTAGGTCAGTGTGATCGTTATGATATCCCGGTCAGTGATTTCAATTTCAATATCTTTCATCGTCCTCAGCGAGAAGAAGTCATCACAAGCGGTGCTGAAATCTTAATGGCAATCGATGATGATTTATCGCTAATGAGTCAGAAAGGCGAGCACCTAACACTCACCAAAGGGCAATCGGTATTTATCCCTGCCTATATTGGCCACTACGAATTGAGCAGCAACGGCCGAGTGGCTAGGGCGTTTAATTAAGGGCGTGGTCTGCTGGAAATGCTATCAAGTTTGGTAAATTAATAGGTTGGCTTAAAGATCTAATAAGAAAAAGAACAAGCCAATAAGATACTGGCTTGTTCATATCATCTATCAATTATTTAATAGAAGGTAAGCTAGCTGCTTCCATGTTAATCGACATGCCCCAAGAAGATTCTTCACGGGTGGACTTAACTGAACCTCGGTTGGTCACCCAGGTGGTTTGAGTATCAATAGGTCCGTAGTCTGCGAACTGTGTCTCACTTGTTACTTTACATGCTGCAAAAGTACCTGCAGGTACAGTGATTTCCTCTTTACCTAGGTAGGTTTCTTGGTAGTTGAAAGTGGGCAGAAAGTAAGGTTGTCCGTTGATAATATCGTTTAGTGAGGTCTCTACAGAAACGGTTCTTAATCCAGGGTACTCAGTTACGAACTCTTCACCGCTGTCTTCGTCCCACCAATAATCAAACTGAGAGGCGAGTGGTGCGTTAGTTGACGTTCCAAAGTCTACCGTTTGATTGATAATTTTTTGGTTGTCAGTAATCGTCAGTGGTAATACTGCTTTAGCTGACCCCCAACCTAGTGAGTCATCAGAGTTAAAGCCTTCTTGACCTAGATAGTGATCTTCAGAGCTATATGAGAACTCATACCCGATTAAAATACCTTCCGAATTTTTAATATCGATACGCGTTTTTTCTAGGTTACCCTCTAGGTAAGAAATCCAACTTGGAAGTCCAGTTACTAACGTAACGTCATTCAGCCAAGAGAAAGTGTCACCCAAGTAGGTAAACTCATAAGTTAGGTTCTGTGTTACTGCCTCCGGCTCCCACATAGGTGTGCGTTGTACATCGTAAACCGTGACGTCATTAGCTGTCGCAATGAACTCAGCATCCGGTAGCGAGTCAAGACAAGCCTGTAGATTGAGAGGGTGTAAAGGTTGTGGTGTTAATGCGTTATCCAAAATGAATTGCTTAGTCGCTTCATCAAAAACATAAGCCTCACTGCCTGCATCTTCAACTTCCTTGTAGGTAATACGTACAAAGCCATCGACTACAGACAAGTAAGCGGAATTATCTTCTTTTTGGTAGTTAGACCATGTAGCTCGCGAGTGGATAGATTCAGGAATCGTAACTTGACGTAATACCTCGCCATTTACTGATATATCTTTCCACGAACCGAGTTCTGATAATTTGGAAAATGTAGAATCTAAATTCCACGCTCTTGAATAATAAACCACGGTGCCGTTAGAAAGCAGCTGTGCAAATATTTCTGCACTTTCCATGCCTGCCATTGGGATTAAGTCTGCATGATTGTTAGACGCTGTGTCATGACGGTCTGATTCATCGTCAGCAATGGTCGATGCCAAAGTGGCAAGCCATGTATCGCTGCCATTCTTAAAGGCGCTAATACCGTTGCACGAGTTATTGAGTGCCTCATAGCGGTCAGGGCTATACTCAGCACACCAATCCCCCTTGTAAAAGGTATAAATATTGTCGTAGATATCTTCTACAGACAATTTGTATGCCGTTGTGTTATCCGGGAATTTTAAACCTACAGGCATAATGTTAGACCAAACGTTCTCATCATCCGTTTGATCCATGATGGAACGAACATTGAGCCCACTGATATCTAATTGCTTAGCGCTAGCAACTTCATTAAAAATCGAGCTTCTAGATTCTAGAGTTAAGCTGCCGTCTTTGTTCGGCTTAATGCTGGTTAAGGTATCATCGCTCGCTTCCCAACCGTTTTGACCCAACACCATGCTATTTGTGTCAGGGGTATATTCAAACTCAATAAATTGCTCAGCAAAGTAATCATAAATATAACTGATTTCGGTGACTGAGTTGTCTGTATCCGCTTTTAATGTTCCATAAGCGACCACTAAGTCTGTACCTGTCTCATTCGCACCGCCAAACCAATTGATGCCATCCGTTTTAATGAGTTTCGCAAGGTCGGCTTGCTTAGAGCCTTTATTTGCCTCGTTTTCTTTAATTTTATCTTCAAGATTAGAGTCATCAATAGCGATGTGATCGCGATTAATGTTGCTAGCGATGTCGCTTGGGTTGAAGTTTTCTCCAGCGGCTTCAATATTTTTTACAACTTCGTCGAGGACTCGAGTGACTTCTTCATTAATCAATGCGGTGAGTGCTTCTACAGAAATACCGGCGCCCGCTGCCGTTTCTGATAACGCATCCGTGTTCTCTGCCATGACTGAAGCGGTAACTTGAGCTACGCGGTGTAGGCTTTCAAAAGCCGCTTTTTGTGAATCGGCTAAGTCATTATTGTTTTTGGCTTCGATATAATCTTGCGTTAAGTCGAGTGTTGTTCCCAACTTTTCTTGAATAGCTGTTTTGGCTTCTTCTAACGAAGAACCACTCTCGATTTCATTTTGAATGAGAGTCGTTAATGGACTAATAAATGCCGATTTTGGTGGGGCAGTTAGGCGATAGCTCTTGCTTAGAACGACACCTGGATTATCGGTATCGATGGTTTGTCCGGCAACCACTTCGATCAACAAAGTACCTTGTTCAAGTTGTTCTTGAGTTAGATTATCAATCGTAAACGAACCATCGTCACCCGTTACGGCACTTGGCTCATCCTTATCACAAACTTTATTGCTGTTTAGATCCAAACACGCATTGGCTCCTACCAAATAGCCATCAGCGGCCTTTGCTGTTAAAGACGCTGAAGTCGCTGTTGAACCGCCAGTATCAGTTGTGGAGCTATCCGAACTGTCGCTACCACATCCTGCTATCCCTAGGGCTATTGCCACTGCTAACAGTGAACGTTGACCATTCATGTTAGTTCTCCTATTAAGTTATTGATAAAAATTCACTACTCTGGAATCAATTGGGAGAATGTCATTGATAAATATGACTATTTATAAATTGAACACCATTGGAGAGGAATGTATCAAAACGGCGTGTAGTGGAAATAGCAGGAAAACTTATTCTAGAGACATATCTAATTGGCTGAGTTATATATGCGAGTGATATCTATGGTGAATGTTTAGTGTCTGTAATTTACATGATTATCAATTGGTTTTGTTATATATCTCACTGTATTTTATAAACTTTTAATTTCAACGAGGTAAAGTGAACATCACTATCATCAGCAACGTGATAGCCCAGTGATTGATAAAAGTTAATAGCACGAGCATTACTTTTAAAACTCGATAGAGTGACTTGGCTTCGTTGCTCTTCCATGGCTCTCTTATGTATGAGAGTCATGACTTTCTTGCCTAGCGAACGACCTTGGTATTGAGGGAAAATGATCAGCAGGTGAATATGGTATGCGTTGTCATAAGGCTTAAAGCAGGCGAGTCCTACTCTTTTATTTTCGCGATATACCCAATGAAACCAAGATGGATGGTATTCGTTTAAAAGTCGTTGGCGTTGGAAGTTGTCATCCCAGCCGAAAATGTCATCTACGTGTATGAAAAGACCTTGTTTAACACACGCAAATAGTTCATCGAATTCAGAATTTGAAACACGTTGGAACTGTATATTTTCTTCTGTTATTGCCACTTTACTCGCTTCCTTATCAAACGCCTTTGAATAAGCAAACAGTAACATAATTGAAGAGGTAGGCTGCACTTAAGGTGCGGGTTGTTTTGATGCAAAAAAGCCACGCGTAGAGCGTGGCTTCTGAACTCAATAACAAGGATGTTCTATGCGTTAGTCGTTGTCTTCTGCTTCGATTTCACTCGCGATGTACTGGTTGTTAACCTTGTAAGCTTCAGCCTCAATACGTTGACCATGTAAAGTATGGAAACTTAGACCATCTTCATAGCGAGTGTTTTGGTTAACGTATACGGTTTGACTGCCTGAGATTGTCTTAATAATAAAGTTTAATGCTTGCTCGTCGATACTCTGAACCACACCTTCAAAATCGATGTCGTTGTCATTCCAATCCTGTGAATCATCGTTGTGTTCAAATTCGATTTCGGTAGCAACATTTTCGCCGTTGGCTTGTTTCGTTGTTACTTCGACTTCTGTACCTATGGTCAAGTTTGACTTGTTGCCGTCTTCGTAACGAGTGTTGTCATTGACAAGAAAGCGACCTTTGTAGCTTAAATCAAATGCTGATTTGTCGTTAGCTACCCAAGTAATAATGCCTTCGATTTCAGTGTCATTATCGATTTCGTCAAAATCTTCGACTTCTACTTCATCTGCTTGCAATATCGAGCCAACCATTGAGCCTGTCACTTCAACCCAAAGACCGTTAGATAATCCGTTGCTGCTTTTATCGTTGTCGATGTGGGCAATTGAATAATCAACACTTAGATTTGCACCAAGTTTGAAAGTCGATTCATTTAAATCGCTTATTAGCCCTTCAACTTCAACGGATTCAGTTAAGTTAGAGTGCTCAAACTTAACAACAGAAAGTACTTTGTAACCTGCATTCGCTGTTGGTAAAGAAGAGACCATAACCCAATCGCCATTTTCAATTTCACCTGACAGATTTGTAAAGGTCAATGCGATGCCATTGACTTTAAATGTGCCATTATTATGGTTGGTGTTTGAAATAAGACCAACGATGGTCGGTTCAAGACCAACTTGAGCTCCGCTAGTGTGAGCTGAAGCGCTACGAGCATTAGATGAAATAGAGACCATCATGTTCTTTTCTAGGTCTGCAATTGCCACATCTTCGCCTGCATAGTTCGCACTGTCTACTTCATAGCTATAACCATTAACAACGATGGTGTTGCCTGAAACAGAGTCAATGGTTCCCTGAATTGCTGATGGAGCTTGCGTGTTGTTATCGTTGCTTCCATTGCTATTGCTGTCACTACCGCCACAGCCAGTTAGAATTAAACCGACAACTGAAATCAGCGCTAACTTTTTCATCTATATACTCTTTATTTGGTTTATTGAGGGTGTATCTTATAAACTCAAACGTGAAGCACTCGTGAAGAAAGGTGAAATAAATCGATGAAAGTTTTGATCGTTGATGACAGCCACAATGTTGCAGAAACCATTGCCGATTATCTAGAGTTGGAAGGGATGGTGATCGATTGTGCTTATCATGGTGAAGCGGCATTGAAGTTAGCGTCTGAGAATCATTATGACGTGATTATCATGGACATCATGATGCCTAAATTAGACGGCATCTCAGCTGTTAGAAAGTTAAGAGAAGAGGTGCAGTGCCCTACGCCAATTTTATTTTTAACCGCTAAAGATAGGTTGGACGACAAAGTCGCTGCCTTTCAAGCGGGCGGAGATGATTACTTAGTTAAGCCTTTCGCCATGCAAGAGCTCAGTTTAAGGCTCAACGCATTGGCAAGCCGAGGGCCACGACAAGGTATTGGAAAGCAGGTTTTTGCCGATATTACTCTCAACTCGCAGACAGACGAGGTATGCCGAGAAGGTAGGCTTATTAAGTTGAGTCGTATTCAGCTTAAGATACTAAAAGTCCTTATGCGCCATGCGCCAGCAATTGTTTCAAGAACTGAAGTGATTGATTCCGTTTGGGGTGATGAATCGCCAAGCAGTGATGCACTACGAAGCCATATTTATGGCCTCCGCAACGCGCTCGATAAAGGGTTTGAACACTCACGATTAGAGACTATTCATGGACAAGGTTACCGACTCAAAGCATAACGCCTCAAGACACGGCGATTACCCGAGCATCTACCGAAAAATCCGTCGCAGCTTTGGTTTGATGACCTTGGTCATGTTCGGACTTTTCTGGACAGTTATTTATATCGCTGAAAACCAGATGGAAGTGATCAGCCTGCACCACTGGCTAGACACTGAAGCGAATCGTTATACGTCTGAATATCAGTTGCTTGGCGAAGAAGCGTTGTTGCCGAATAAAAATGAGTTTTCAACCTATTGGAGTGAAAGAGAACTGCCCAATTGGTTAGCTTGGTACAAAGAGCCCGGTTTCTATGAACATCTGTTGGGTACGGAAGATAAACATTTTTACGTATTCGAGCACCCGTCAGGCAAAGGGCTGATGTATATCTTGTTTCAAGATGACGCCGACGACTACCTCGACGAGTATGAATGGAGCCTCCACAACTACACCCTCATACTCGGTGGCTTAACCTCAATCTTCATGGTTTTGTATGGGATCTATGTTGTACGCTCGCTGTCGAGGCCACTCAATCAGATAGAAAAGAAAATAGGGCAAATGCACCCTGAGCAGCCAAGTTTTGAAGTCGAGACGTCTTACGCTGAAACACGACATATCGAGCAAACACTTTTAGATTCAAAGAATCACATTTCAGGATTTTTTCAGCGGGAAGAGGAGTTCAATCGATTTGCATCTCACGAGCTAAGAACCCCGATTATGGTGATTAAAGGTTCGGCTGATCTGCTAACTAAAGTACCCAATCAACCTCCTGTTGCGTTAAAAGCGATTAACCGCTTGCAAGAAGCGAGTGAACAGATGCGAGTGCTGACTGAAATGTTTTTGCTGCTTGGTAAAGAGAGTATCGATGAGCACCATTTCGGTCACTATGACCTGGAAGTCGAAGTTCAGAATCAGCTGTTTGAAATGGCGCCTTTGTTTGCCAAGCAGGATGCGAGTTATAACCTAGACGTAAAAGGGACTGTCACTGTGTATGCGCCAGAGAGCTTTATTACTATTGTATTGAATAACTTAATTAAAAATGCGTTTAGCTACAGTGTTGGCGATGTTGGAATTGTGGTGACAGGTTATCAATTAGTAATCACTAACCGTCATGATGGCAATGAGACTTACAATGCTGGCTATGGTTGTGGCCTAGTGATTGTGCAACGAATTTGTGAGCGAATGGGTTGGAGTTTTGAAACTCAAGATGATGGGCTTCAATTTAGTACTTACTTAGACTTTTCAGCGAATAATCAAGTTGGGTAGCAGGTAGTTTCGATTTCAAACAAAGAACTCTTTGAGAAGGAGAGTAGTGTGGCCAAGTCAGCCACACTAGCATAATGAGTTGTTATACGATCTTAAGCGCGTGATGGCGTGTGAGCTGTTTGTGTAGCGAGTCTTTGAGCTCCATGCGTTCTACTTTGAGGTTGTGCATGCTGTCGTCATCGATAGGGCTGCCAGAGATTTCTAGCTGACGGATGTCGTAGTCGAGTTGGTGGTACTTCTGCATATCTGCTTTGAATTTTTCGTCGTCGTGGTTGAGCTGAACAATGTCTAATTTAAGATCTGGGAAATCTAAGATAAAGGCATGGTTTTCATTGAGCATTGGCACTTCCTCACTTGTCTAATTAACTTCAGTATAGAGCCTATTTTTGAAGATAAATGTGTTCCTAAACACAAAGCGAGAGCAGGATCAAAAAAGGGCACTAACGTTCCAGTTTGGATGCGTTAATGCCCTTTGTTATTTTAGTAGGATCAAATACTACTGAGTTTTCTTGCCAGAGCGCTGCTGCTCTTTGTGTGCAAGCTTCTCTTTTTTGCGTTGCTCGATAAGGTGAGCAGCTTCGCCACCTACGTGGGTTTCGCCACGAGCATTCGACAGTTGAACTTGCTTTTCACGTTCGCGGAAACGGGCTTTCTGCTCGTCGCTGTGCTTATCAATACACTTAGGGCAGCTTACGCCTTTCTCGAAGTGTTTAGAGGCTTTGTCTTCGTCAGTGATTGGCAGGCGACACGCGTTACACACATCGTAACCGCTCTTTTCTAGCTGGTGGTTTACTGCAACTCGACCATCAAATACGTAGCAGTCGCCTTCCCACATACTCTCTTCTTCAGGTACCTCTTCTAGGTACTTAAGAATGCCGCCTTCAAGGTGATAAACCTCATCAAAGCCTTGTTCTTTCATGTAGGCTGTTGATTTTTCGCAACGAATACCGCCAGTACAGAACATCGCAACTTTCTTGTGCTTCTTAGGATCAAGGTTGTCTTCAACGTACTGAGGGAATTCACGGAAGGTTTCTGTGTTTGGGTTTACGGCATTTTTGAAGGTGCCGATGTCCACTTCGTAGTCGTTACGAGTATCAACCAGAATCACATCAGGATCAGAGATCAATGCGTTCCACTCGTTTGGTTTCACGTAAGTGCCGACAACATGGCGTGGGTCGATGCCCTCAACACCCATGGTTACGATCTCTTTCTTAAGCTTAACCTTGGTTCGGTTGAATGGTTGTTCTTCGTTGAACGACTCTTTGTAAACAACATCCGCCAAGCGAGAATCTTGTTTGAACCATTGAAGAAGGGCGTCGATCGATTCGCGTTTACCTGCAACGGTGCCGTTGATACCTTCACTCGCAAGTAACAAAGTACCGCGGATTTGGTTGGCTTCTAACACGTCGGTTAGTGGCTGGCGAATTTCTTGGTAATCATCAAGTGCTACGAATTTATACAGAGCACATACAACATATTGAGACATGGTTTTTCCTTTCTGCGAGCTGGAACGTAAATCCAGAGCGGTTGCCTGTTTTGATCAGAACTGAGTATTTCAACTTAGTTCTGTCTTGTTGGCTTATTAAAATCAGGCGCAGTATAACCAAGGCGGTGCGGGACAAAAACCAACCAAACGTAGGGCTATATAACATCATTTTTGGTGTGGCTTTAGGTGTGGTGAAAAGGCCGTTATTTGATAAGGAATGTTAGCTCAAATAAGCAGTGGTGTTTTGTTGCCTATTGAATATTCGGCTAAGCACTTATGTAGTATCTCATCTCAATGAGTTGGTGTTCTCCGACGATTTCTACTTCACGAATGAACTCAAAGCCAAACTTTTCATAGTAACCCTTTAGGTATTGATGGGCGTGGATTTCAATGACTTTGGCACCATGTTCAGAGGCGTGTTTTAGAAGTGCGCGAACAATTTTAGACGCGGTACCAGATCCTCGATAAGGCTGCAGAACAGCAACTCGCGCCATGGTTGAGTGTCCTGATTCATCAATGTGCAAGCGTGCCGTCGCGACTAAATTATCTTCATCGGTGATGAGTGCATGATGTGATACTGGGTCTAACTCATCAAGATCTAATACCTGTGGGATACCTTGTTCAACAACGAATACTTGATGACGAATGGACTGTGCTTTCGTTATCAATTCTGGGTTGTTACCAATCACCAATTCCATTTCATTGCTCCATGCTGCTAACGAATGTTTTGAAAATACCCTATTTGTGAGGGGCTGTACGTTTGTAACTTGTCCTTAAACTAAGGCTTTTGAATAGCTGCTTGTCTCTATATCGATGATCTCTACGGTCAGTGAAGTATTGGATAGTGGAAGAGTAAGTAATTGGTCCAAAATGGACTTGGAGAGCATCGCTTTAACGCTTTCGTTACGCCCAGACAAAATACGCACAGAGACATGCACGAAGTCTTCTTTTACTTCACCGGTTTGGTAATGCTGATAGGCAAGGCTGCGTACTTTGATGTCTTCTCCTGTTGGTGAGAACAACTGAGACTCCATCGCGCCGAGAAACACTTTTTGGTTGAGTTGCTGACCATCAATAGTGGATGAGTGTTCGATTATACAATGCGGCAAACTGATGTCCTTTCTGTGCTTTATGGAGACCTAAAATTAAGGCCAATGTGATTCTCTTGTTGAGAATGACATTGGCCTTTAATGCTGACTGGTGACAGCTTTCTCGTTAATAAGCCGATCAGGCAATCACCAAAGCGGCCAGTACTGTCAGCGATTACGCTTGGTTAAGTACTTCTGCTAAGCGTTTTACCGCTTCAGTCAATTCTTCAGGGTTGGCGTTGGTGAAGTTTAAGCGCAGTGCGGCTTTGGCTTCATCGGCTTTTGGATAAAATACTGGGCTTGGTACAACCGCCACGCCATTCGATAGCAAGGTTTTCGCCAGTTCGAAGGTGTCGCATTCTGGGATCTCAACCCAAATGAACATCCCGCCATCTACGGCTTTTAACACGCAATCTGCAGGCAGTTGTTTCTCTAGCTCTGAGAACAGCACCTCATAACGAGATTTGTACAGGGTGCGAATGTTTTCCATATGCACGCCAAAGTCTTCATGTTTTAGAAGACCAACAAGCAGCGCTTGCATTGGTACACTTGAGTGTAAATCCGCGCCTTGCTTCACTTTGATCAGTGGTTCAAGGTAGCTGCGTTTTCCTGTTACTGCGCCAATACGTAAACCTGGCGATGCAATCTTAGAGAATGAACGAAGAACGATAGAGTTATCAGGGCAGAACGAAGAAACCAACGGCAGTTCTGTACCTGTGAAACGTAGCTCACGGTATGGTGCATCTTCGATGAATGCCACGTTGTATTTGATACACAGCTCAGCGACTTTTTGACGAGTTTCTATTGCCCAGCACACACCTGTTGGGTTGTGGAAATCAGGCACGGCATAGAACATCTTCGGTGATTGCTGTGCAAAGCACGTTTCCAGCTCGTCTAGGTTCGGGCCAAATTCAGTTTGAGACACGGTCGAAATGTTTGCTTGAACTAGGCCAAACACCTGCATCGCACCTAAGTAGCTTGGCGCTTCCATCACAACCACATCACCCGGGTCAACATACGCACGCGCAATCAAATCCAAACCTTGCTGAGAGCCAGTACAAATCATTGCTGTGTGTGACTCTGGCAACTGGTAGCTTTGTGTTAGGTGGTCAAGCAACGGGCCGTAACCGGCAGTAGAACCATATTGGAAAACTTCAGGCATGTTCGCTAGGTTTTCTAGCGTTGGCTTCATTAAATCGATTGGGAATGTTTTCTCGTCCGGTAAACCACCGGCCAATGAGATGACATTTGGATCACTTGCGGCTGCGAGGATCTCTCGAATGTATGAAGATTGAATCTGTTGTAATGACTGTGCGATTTCCATGTGTTGTGTCTCGTCGTTTATCGTTTTTATTCTATCGCTTGATATTACACGGCAATTGTAAAAACTAGCGTGTCCGTTTATGCTCTTAAACATGTCCATTTATGCTATTTAAACGATGTCACGTCAACACATATCGCGAATCAATGATGTCTTGTTCCATATTCACCAAGACATCAGTCAGCCTTTGTCTGCAAAAGAGTTATCTGAGATAGCGGCCTATTCAGAACAGCACTTTCATCGCACCTTTAAAAGTGTGGTTGGGGAGTCGTTGCATCAATATATCCGACGCACTCGAATGGAGTATGCAGCCAACCAATTGATGTTTGATACCAGCTCGTCTGTGGTTGAGATCGCTCATAAATGTGGCTTTAGTTCTGTATCTTCGTTTAGTCGAGCATTTAAAGCGACCTTCAATATGTCGCCCGGAGAGTGGCGTAAGCATGATTTACAAGTAGCAGAAAAGCCCTATTTGAAAGATCCCGAAGTGGCGGCGGGTTATTTGAATGTGGCGCAGCGAGTGTTACCCGAGCCCAAGATTATTGAAGTGCCTGAACGCATGGCGGCCTATGTTCGACATACGGGCTATAACCGATCCATTCGCAATGCGTGGTTGATATTGAAAGCGTGGGCGAATTCGGAACAGCGTGATTTCTCGAGTCAATTTGGTTTACATCACTCAAACCCTGCTTGGGTTGAGATGGATCAGTGTCGTTATGTCGCGTGTATCGCGATTGATGAGCCGATTAAGTATCGCAGTGTGGTAAACCAGATGGTGATTCCGGGCGGCTTACATGCGGTGTTTCGACTGAATGGTCGCTATGGAGAACTGCTCCCACAGATCAGTATGGTGTTAGAAAAGTGGCTACCCACATCTGGTTTCAAACAGCGCTCGACTCCCGCGTATGTGCATTATCATCAGAATCATTTTCTCAACACCGATGAAGTGTTCGAACTCGATTTCTACCTTCCCGTGAGCTTTTACTAATCGATGGTTGTGCTGTTTTGTTGAACCAGACTTTGATCTTTTGTTGAGAAAAATTAGCACAACCAATAGCAGCCAACGATTCTATGCAGTTGGACTAAGATAAAGATACTTTGTTGATAATCTACTCTAAGTAAATGATGACAACGTACGGATTAAACGATAGCATTTCGTTCTAATTGCAAATAGTTCTTAATATCACTCGATAGAATATGACCATTACCCACAAAGATTATCTGAAAATCGCTTTCCCTTTCATCATCTCAACGGTGACACAACCTCTGTTAGGTGCGGTGGATACCGCTGTTATCGGCCAACTTGGTATTGCTGAATTGATTGGTGGCGTAGCGATCGGCACCATTATTATGAACACCATGTATTGGTTGTTTGGTTTTTTCCGTGTCAGTACCACGGGGCAAAGTGCGATGGCACTGGGTAAGGGAAACCGCACTGATTTGACGGGTAGCTTGATGCGTCCGTTCGTGCTGTCTGGTTTGGTGGGGTTGATCTTTATCTTGATACAACCACTCATCTGGCAAGGCGCAATGTGGGTGATAGAGCCTGAAGCCAATGTGGCCGAGCACGCGCATATCTACTTCAGTATTTTGATTTATGGTGCGCCTTTCGTGTTGCTTAACTACACCATTATTGGTTGGTTAATGGGACAGGCGAAAGCCAAAGAAGTTCTTTATACACAAGTGTTTGGTAATGTGTTGAACATTGTCTTGGATGCGGTGTTTGTGCTTTATTTCGATTTGGGTGTCGCAGGTGTGGCTTACGCAAGTTTGATTGCACAAATTACCACCTTTGCGATCGGTGTGACCTTGGTGATGAAGACCAGCAATATCTCGATCTCTGAGTTCCTGCAAGGCTCGAAGATGACTAAGAAAGACCTATCGAAGATCATTTCATCGAATACTGATTTATTGCTTCGCACCATTTGTATCTTGGTGTTCTTCAACATGATGGCGCGTACGGGCTCTAGACTGGGTACGGATGTTCTTGCGGCTAACGCGATCTTGATGCAGGTGACCTTCATTGTCAGCTACATGTTTGACGGTATTGCTAACGCATCAAGTGTATTTGCGGGTAAAGCCGTGGGACAGAAGAATCCTTCAATGTTGGATCGAGTATTAAGGCTTAACTTCCAATGGACGGCAGGTTTCATTGCTGCGCTGACGCTTTTAACCCTGATATTCAAAGACATGATTGTTTTCTTGTTTACCGATATTCCAGTGCTGGTTGCCTTGTATCAAGAGATGGCCCCGTGGCTGATTGTGTTCCCGCTAGTGGCTGGCTTTGGCTTAACGGTTTACGGCATCTTTACCGGAACGGGAACCACGCGTCCGGTTAGAGACTCAAGCATCGCGACTTTGTTGGTATTCTTAGCGGTACAGGCATTCACCATCGATATTTGGGGCAATCATGGTTTGTGGCTTGCGTTTACTCTGTTCTATCTTGGGCGTATTGCGTTCCTGTATCCGTTCATCGCACAAGTTAAGCAGAAGTGTTACCCAGTCGAAGATGCAGCACAGGGTGCCATTAACTAAGCTGTCTAATCGCCATTTTTAATACATTATTAATATTTTATGAAAGCGCTTTACTATTTTTATACGATAAATTTGGTGAGCGCTTTTTTGTATGTAATGACTCACTATAAATGGTCAATAAAATTGTAAGTAAAACGCGATACAGTTCAATGTCCGCTTTTCATAGTCTCAGCCAAATGATAAGATTGTTATGTTATAACATCTATCTATGAGTATCTGCGTGAACGCCCCACTTTTGTCTGTTGACCACCTAACGATCAAAACCTCTTCGAGAACCCTTTTTCAAGATATCCACTTCGATGTTTATCGCGGTGAGTTGTTGGCGATCATGGGACCTTCAGGCATTGGTAAGTCGATGCTTTCTCGCGCTATTGCCGGGTTTCTGCCTGAGACGATTGAAGTTGAAGGTCATATTTCTCTATCTGGTGAAGCGGTGTGTGGTTTGCCTATGTTGCAAAGAACTGCCGCACAGCGCCCCGCAGTTATCTTCCAAGATGCGCTTCAAGCTTTGAACCCTCTGGTTTCAATAGAAGGTCAACTCTGCCTTGCCTTGACGGGAACTCGCACTAAGCTTAAATCAAAAGACAAAATCAAAATTACCGAGTTGCTGATTCAACTTGGTTTTCCTAATCCAGAAACCATCTTGCCGTTGTACCCGAGCCAAATTTCGGGCGGGCAACGCCAACGTGTGTGTATTGCGATTGGCTTGCTGAGTAACTCCGATATTATCATCGCCGATGAACCAACCAGTGCGTTAGATCCGGTGACAGAGCAAGAGATACTTAAGCTGATTCGACACAATGTTAAACAGCGTCAAATTGGTGGTTTACTCATCACCCATGACCTGCATAGCGCGTTGTCGTGTGACAAGCTGTTAGTCATCGATGATGGTGGTGTGGTGGCTTACGGTGCACCAAAACACGCACTTGAGTCGAGCTCTCACGCTTTCTGCTGTTCATTGAGAGACTTAATCGAATGAGCTCGACCTTACCACTAAACTCAGAAGCCTCGCCATTAATGCCAGTGACTGATTCAGAAACACAAACACCGATAGAGATTAAGTTCGACAATGTGAGTATTCACTACTACTCCGTACCAAGTTGGTTGGGTGGTAAAGCGTTCAAAGCGCTACAGAACATAGACCTTAATGTTGAAGACAAAAGCCTAGCAATTGTTGGGCGTTCTGGTGCCGGTAAATCAACGTTAATTGAACTGCTATTTGGCCTTAAAGCGCCAACCGTTGGTCAAATAAACTTGTTCGGTTATTCGCTCCCAATTCGCGATAGCAAAGCGCAAGCAACGGTGTGTCGGCTGATTCAATTGGTGCCTCAAGAGCCCCACACTAGCCTCAACCCTTACTATACCGTTCGACAGATCTTAGCCGAACCGCTAAGAAACTTAGATGTTTCGGGTAATCATGAAGCCATCATTGAAGAGGCGCTTTCAGACGTTGGATTGCCTGCCAGTTTGCTCTTACTGAAACCTAATCAGCTTTCTACAGGTCAAGCTCAACGTGTGGCTATTGCTCGGGCTCTTGTCGTTAGACCCGCTGTGCTGGTGGCCGATGAACCTACTGCCAGCCTTGACCCTGTGAATCGCCAAAGGTTGTTGGACTTGGTTAATTCATTGAAAAAGAAGCGTGATATGCGCCTTATTTTGGTTACGCATGATCTCGGTGCGGCAAAAGCTCTTTGTGAAGAAATACTGGTTCTCGACCATGGTGAAATGGTCGAGCACGGACCGACCGATCAAGTGATGGGTACACCTGCTCACCCTGCAACTCAGATGCTGATCGAGTCTCAGCCTCTTTCGAAATCTACTTGTTAAAACAACCTTATTTATTAACGAAATACATCTTATTAAAAAATACAGCTACAGAGAAAATAACTATGCGTTTTAATTCAATCAAACTGGCTTGCACGCTTGCGTTGGCTCTGCCTTTGACGGGCTGTTTTGACTCTCAGCCAGAGTCGAGCGATGCCGCAGTAAAATCTGAAATCCGAGTTGCGATGATGCAACCGCCAAGAACGGGCTTATCACCACTTTCTGATGATGCTTTTAAGCTATCTCGTTGGAGTACAGCAGAAACTCTGGTTAACCTGAGCCCAACCTCAGAAGCAGAACCTATGCTAGCAACGGATTGGAAACATCTTGATCCTCTGACTTGGCAGTTCACGATTCGCCAAGGCGTTAAATTCCATGATGGTTCGACATTAACGGCAAACTCTGTAGTGAACTCTCTACAAAAAGCGCTTGAAGCAGCACCTAAGCCACGCATCCTAGATGGTGTAGAGCTAGAAGTGAAAGCGATGGACAACTACCGCGTAGAGATCAAAACCAGCTTTGATGACCCTCTTCTACCAAGCCGTTTATCAAGCCCTCAATTAGCGATTCTTGCAGCAAGTGCTTATCAAGAAGATGGCCGTGTTAGCCCAATTGGTGCAGGTACTGGCCCGTTTGAGCTGACTGAAATCAACGGTACAACCAGCGCGAAACTGAAACGTTTTGATGGCTACTGGGGTCAAAAAGCACAGGTTGAATCTGTGATTGCAGAATACGTTCCGAACGGTTTTGCGCGCGCTGCGGCTCTAAGAACCGGCACGGCTGACGTCGTTGAAGCGGTACCCGTTTCACAAATCGCGACTATTGATCCGAACCTACTTTACGAAGTGGCAATGCCTCGTACTAATACGCTGTACCTGAACAACAAGTCAGGCGTGTTCAGTGATATCAATTTGCGTAAGGTTGCGGCAGCTGCAGTAGACCGTGAGCAGATCGTGAACACTGTTTATGAAAAACACGCGGATATCGCGCAAGGTCTATTAGGTCCTGCACTTGCTTGGGCTGAGCCAATTCGACCTGAAGGTCCGGCAGTCGACAAAACGCTAAAAGCGAACGGTGAAAGCATTGTTATCGGTACCTTTACCGACCGCGCAGAGCTTCCAGAAGTGGCAGCGCTACTGAAACAACAACTTGAAGCGGCTGGTTTCAAGGTTGAGCTGGATATTCGTGAATACGCTCAGATCGAGAACGATGCGCTATCTGGTAAGTTCGACGCGTTTATCCTTTCTCGTGCAACGGTTCTAGATTCGGGTGACCCAGTGGCTTACATGATGAGTGACTTTGGCTGTAAGGGTTCTTTCAACCTTGGCCAGTTCTGTTCTCAAGAAGTAGACCAAGCGCTGACTCACGCTGACCTACAACCACTAGGTGCACTACGTCAGCAAGCGATCATCGAAGCTGAGCAAAAAATCTTGAACGACTTTGCTGCGATTCCACTGCTTCACGAACGTGTGATTCAAGGTGAAAGCAAGCGCGTAAGCAATGTGGTTCGTGACCCAAGTGAGCGCCGTTTAGTTGACCAAACTACACAGATCAAACAAGTGAAACAGGCTAACTAAATAAATGTTATCTGCTGAGACTCTGCGTCGAACTCTATTTATCTTGACGCCTTGGCTATCAAGAATAGCGTCACTGATTGTGGTGGTGATTCTTGTTGGTTTGATGCCTGACATTGCAGGCATCGACCCAAGCCAATCCATCCTTCGGGCTAGGGCGGGGCAACAACACCTGCTGACGCCTGAAGCTTTAGCGGCGGTACGCGCTGATCTTCAGCTTGACCGTTCAGCCATTGAGCGCCTGATCGACTGGGTCGGAAGTGCTTTTTCAGGTGATCTAGGTAAATCATGGATTGATGGTTCCTCGGTTGCATTAGGCATTCAAAAAACAGCGTCTACGTCTCTGTTTTTGATGTCTAGCGCATTGGTGATGACTTTCGTACTGTGTGGTGCAGGCTTACTTGCTACCTTACGCAGTTGGAAGAAGGGCAAATTAGGGCAGAGTTACAGCAGTTTAAGCACCGTATTAATATCGTTGCCAGAGTATGTGGTGGCCTCGGTATTAATATTGGTGTTCTCTATCTGGTTAGGTTGGCTACCACCGTATGGTTGGCAAGGTTGGCAAGACATATGGCTACCGAGTTTAGCGCTCGCACTGCCTGCAAGTGGCTTGTTTAGTCGCCTACTCAGAGACAGTTTACAACGCGTTCTCAATGAACCTTGGGTGATCACTTGGCTCAGTGCCAACGTTCATTCCAATCAAATTATTCGCTTTGCGCTGAAAAGAGCGCTGAGCAGTCTGATCCCGCAAATCGCGATGATCGTGATTGGCTTAACTGGTGGCGCAGTCGCGGTTGAGCTTATCTTCTCGATCCCTGGTATCGGGCGCATGATTCTTGGTGCAGCTAAGGCGCAAGACTTACCAACGCTGCAAGGCGGCTTATTGGTGTTGCTGCTATTTTCAATTGCCGTGAGCAGCATGAGCTTGTTTGTTCAGCAATTGATTCTTGGCCACAGCCTGAAAAGCGGCAAGCTCATCAGTAGCCACTCTTCGTTTCGTTTTACCCAGAACCGCGCAAAGCGTGTCACTGCTTTTGCGATCTTCTCTTTCCTAATTGCTATCGTTGTATGGGCTGCATTCCGAGACCCATACACTAGCCAATTCGCACGTTTGGCATCACCTAGTTGGCAAGCGCCTTTGGGTGCGGATGGCATTGGCCGAGACTTACTGGCGAGAATCGGCTCGGGTATGATCTCGACCTTCCAAGCGGGTATCTTGGCAACGTTTTTGAGCTTGGTGACGGGCATCGTCATGGGCTTCAATACCCGCTTTAGCCAAGGCCTTATCGAGATCACTAAGGGCATTCCTTACATCATTGCAGGTCTGTTGGTTGCGGGCTTAACGGGCATGAATCCGAACAGCGCATTAATCGCGATTGTATTGGTGTCGTGGGCGCCGTTAGCCGCCCACTGCTCAAGTTTAATCGTAGAAGCCAAGGCTCAACCATATACGCATCTCGCGCCACTATGGGGAACTAGCAAGCTTCGAATCTTCCGTTTCTACTTGCTTCCTTATGTATTGCCACCTTTGCTAAGGCACGCGATGTTGAGGCTGCCAGTAATCACATTGAGCCTGACCTCGCTTAGCTTCATCGGCTTGGGAGCTAAGCCTCCTGCACCGGAATGGGGTTTGATGATTGCAGAAAACTTGCCCTACATTGAACGCGCGCCATTAGCAGTCATGGGCCCAATTGTTGGTCTGATCCTGTTAGGTGCTGCAATTAATATGATGTTTGATGATTAACGAAAAAGTGCAGGCTGCTTAAGTTTTCTATGTGCTATTCGATTGAGTGTTCGATTTGCTTTTTATATTGTAACCTTGAGCCTGTTTTTTTGAATTGGCTTTCGGATCGGTTGTCGATCGGTTTTTAGCTTAGTTAAGTGTTCAGCGTTAAGGATTCAACATGTATCTCGTTTTGTATTGCCACAATATTGGTATGACCGACTTTTCTTTCTTTGAGACGGAAGATTTTGATAAAGAAGATGGCTATATCGTGCGAGGTAAATGGCCGAATGAGAAAGCGTTTCGTGATTATTTAACTAAAGAGTTTGGTGACATGAATGAGTTCCAAGTGATCGACTTAATCTCCAAAGGTGCAGAAGCAGAACACTACTCGCCAGAAGAGTTGATACGCCTAGCTCAGTAGCCGTTAGCTCAGCAATATCTAGCTCGGTAATGCGTTTTAAATCGAATAAAGAAATGGCAGCCTGATTGGGCTGCCATTTTTCGTTTTAGGTTTAAGTTAATACCTTTGCGCTATGAACGATGCTATTGCGCGACTTCGTCCACCAAGTACAAGATTGACTGATACGGAATACCACTGTGATGTGACAAACCGATCTCACAGGTTCGGCTGTTGCTGAAGCCACGAGTACAGTTGCTCGGCACTTGCTCTTTGAGTGGGTGTACCGCCGCTTCATTCAGCTCTGGCGTGGTAAAACCTTTATCACCTGCCCAACCACAGCATTGAATATGCTCAGGAACGATGACCTCTTCGGTACAGGCTTTAGCAAGGTTCAACATCGCGTCTTCTAAACCCATTCGACGAGAGCTACAAGTCACATGCAGCATTACGGTTTCTTTAATTGGCTCAAGTGTCAGGTGCTCAAGCAAGTATTGGTTCACAAACCCTGTCGGTTCTAATACCTCTAACGGTTTGGTGAACTGTTCAATACTGCGTTTAGCACATGGGCTGGTATCCATTAAGACTGGGTATTCACCCTGACGACTGGCCTGCCACAACACTTCTTCGAGCTGTTGCGCTTTAGATTGGGCTAAATCGGTCATCCCTTTGCTGTCGTAAGGCATGCCACAACATTGGTCGTCTAGCTTCTTCGGAAGAATTACCTCGAATCCTGCTTTTTTAAGCAGAGACATGGTCACTTCAGTTAGAGGACGTTGGTCGCCCGCATCGCTTTGTTGCCCCATGGTTCGACTGGCACAGGAAGGGAGGTAAACCACCTTCTTATGATTGCTTGAAGATTCTGCCGTCACTGGTGATGAGGTTGGCGAGTGACTATTGGATTGCGGCATCTCAGGCATCCAAACCGGTGTCGCGCCTTTAGTCATTGAGCGCAAGCCATTGGTTAGCTTGCCGACTGTATTCGCACCTAGAACCTTACTCGCCACTTGATTAGTTTTGAGGCCAGCCTTAGTCAGCTTGGTGGTGGTCGAGAAGTGCTCCGCTGTCCACTTAGCAATTGGTGTGAACTTCTCATATTTGGCGATACGAAGCTTCTTCACTAAATCGCCAGTGTTGATGCCCACTGGGCAACGCTCCGCACATAGGCCTGTCGCAGCGCAGGTATCAATGCCTTGGTATTCAAAAGTCTTCTCTAGCTCGCTGGCTTCTATCTCTTCTCCTGCCGCACGGCGGCGTTGTAGCTCGCGATATAAAACAATACGTTGGCGAGGTGATAAAGTCAGCGTGCGAGAAGGGCAAACAGGTTCACAGAAGCCACACTCAATACAGCGGTCGACTAGATCATCGGCGGCAGGCATCGGCTTTAAGTCTGTGATGTGGGCGTTTGGATTGTCGTTGATGATAACGCCGGGGTTAAGCAGCCTTTCTGGGTCGAACAGTGCTTTGATCTGTTGCATCAAGGCATAGCCATCTTTGCCCCATTCTAATTCCACATAAGGTGCCATGTTTCGGCCCGTGCCGTGTTCCGCTTTCAGTGAACCTTGATATTTCACTGCAACCAGCTCGGCAACGTCGTCCATGAAACCGCCGTAACGGTCGATCTCTTCTTGGCTATCGAAGCCTTGGGTAAACACAAAGTGCAGGTTGCCTTCGAGTGCATGGCCGAAAATGATCGCCTCGCTGTAGTCGTATTTATCGAACAGCTCTTGCAGCTCTCGAATGCCGTTAGCGAGGTTTTCAACAGGGAAAGCAACGTCTTCAATGATGACGGTAGTGCCGACTTCACGCACTGCGCCAACTGCTGGGAACATGCCTTTTCGGATGCCCCACAGAGTCGCGACTGTCTTCGGATCGGACGTGAAAGGGACCGATTCAACAATCGTGTAATCAGCCAGTGCATCCAAAATTGATTTACATTGTAAATCTAAGTCCTGCTGGGAGCTGGCGTGTGATTCAACCAAAATAGCTGCGGCTTCTAAATCCAAGCTTGGCATAAATGCAGGCATACCCGGTTTATCAGCCACTGAACGTAGTGCTCTGCCATCCATCAATTCAACAGCAGCAACCGGCGTTTTTGATAGCGTAGTCACGGCTTTACTTGCTTGTTCTATGTCGGCAAACACCAACAGCGCCGAAGCCTTGTTCGGATGTTCGATAACCGTGTTGTAGGTGATCTCTGCGATGAAGCCTAGCGTGCCTTCTGAGCCAATCATCAGATGTTTGATGATCTCAATTGGGTCGTGGTAATCAACTAGAGCATTGAGCGCGTAGCCGGTGGTATTTTTGAGGCGGTACTTGTGGCGGATTCTGTCTGCCAGTTCTTGATTTGAGCTTGTCTGGCGGTGTAAATCAATAATGCCTTCAAACAGCGCTTTGTGTGATTGCTTGAATGCTTCAACGCTGGCGTTATCTGCGGTATCAAGCAGGGACCCATCACTCAATACGATTTTCATGCTCTCGACGGTGCGATAGGAGTTTTGCGCAGTACCACAACACATGCCGCTGGCGTTATTCGCCGCTATGCCACCGATTTTACAGGTGTTGATTGAGGCTGGATCTGGGCCGATTTTACGTTGGAAAGGGGCAAGGTATTTGTTGGCATCAGCGCCAATTACACCGGGTTGAAGGATGATTTGATTGCCGTTATCGACAATCTCGTGGCCGCGCCAGTCGTCGGTCAGGGTGATAAGTACCGAGTCTGAAACGGCTTGTCCTGATAGGCTGGTACCCGCGGCGCGAAACGTAAAATGAATACCCAGTTCGCGACAGCTTTGAATGGTGAATATCACTTCGTCTAAGTTCTTGAGCCTTAGCACCATTTTCGGCACCAAGCGATAGAAACTCGCATCGGTGCCGTAAGCCAAGCGCTTTGCCTCTTGCGTGACAATGCGTTCCGTTTCTATTTTTTGAGCCAGTATCGATTCAAGCTGCTGATAAGCTTGTACGTCTACTACTCGCTCATGGGATGTGTTTGTCTCCATCTTTGCTTCCTTGTGCTTCTATTTGGCACTGATTTGTTTTTATTTTATTTTCCAGTGCTTAAACGGTGTCACAACGGCAGTGGAATTGCTGTGACACCGATTGAACTTCAGTCTAAGTAGACCAAAGCATTACAGTGAATCAACGGACTTAATCTAATCCCACCAAAGATTCACGAGTTAAGTCTTTGATTGTCTTGGCGCCTGTCAATGTCATCGCAACGCGCATCTCTTTGTCGTAAAGGTCGAGTAGGTTTTCAACACCTGCTTGTCCTTGTGCCGCTAACGCATAGACGAAAGAACGGCCAAGTAAGGTGCAATCTGCGCCCATCGCCATCATGCGCACTACATCTAAGCCAGTACGAATACCAGAGTCGACCAGAATCTTAGTGTCGCCTTTTACTGCGTCTGCAATTGCAGGCAGTGCTTTGGCACTTGATAACACACCATCAAGCTGACGACCGCCGTGGTTTGAAACTACGATACCGTCTGCGCCAAATCTCACGGCGTCTTTTGCATCTTCTTCATCAAGAATGCCTTTGATGACCATAGGGCCGTCCCAGAAATCACGGATCCACTCTAGGTCTTTCCATGAAATTGATGGGTCAAAGTTGTCGCCCAACCAACCGATGTAGTCTTCCAGTTTGGTTGGTGAACCGCGGTAAGTAGAGATGTTGCCAAGATCGTGAGGCTTGCCGAGTAAACCAACATCAACGGCCCAGCTAGGATGACGCATCGATTGGAATACACGACGCATTGCCGCATTCGGGCCACTCATTCCTGAGTGCATGTCACGATAGCGAGCGCCGGGTACTGGCATATCCACGGTGAAGACCAGCGTTGTAACGCCAGCGGCTTTTGCGCGTTCAAGAACGTTCTTCATGAAGCCGCGATCTTTTAATACGTAAAGCTGAAACCACATTGGGCGTTCAATCTTGGGTGCGACTTCTTCAATCGGGCATACCGATACGGTCGACATGGTAAAAGGAATGCCTTTGTTATCGGCGGCTTTTGCTGCTTGTACTTCACCACGTCGTGCGTACATGCCTGTTAGACCAACAGGAGCCAGTGCGATTGGCATTGCGAGCTTTTCGCCAAACAACTCGGTTTCCAAATTTAGGTCCGACATGTCATTAAGCACACGTTGCTTGAGCGCGATCTCTGCCAGATCAGCCGTGTTGCGGCGTAGGGTATGTTCTCCGTAAGAACCGCCATCAATGTAGTGGAAAAGAAACGGTGGCAATTTCGATTTTGCTGCGGCGCGGTAATCAGTCGATGCGGATATGATCATAATTTCAGTCCTAAATTCTTGGGATGTTGCTCTTCTATGAGAGCTTGGTTTGGGCTGCTTTAATTCTTGAAAGTAAGTGTTCGATCTTGCTTAAGCTTTGAAGCTGTAAACGATAAAACGATAAAACGATAAAACGATAAAACGGGAAAATGGCGTTAATACCCGAGGGTGTTGATGTGTTTCAGTATCCATTCCGAAACTCATCAACTGTCTTATTAGACGGTGTTGCAGTCGGGGAATTGAGTATTAACGCCAAGTGCTTTGTAACGACTTATGGTTTACATAAGTGCGTCTGTCATTTTGAAGCCGTAGATAACCACTAGGCCGATGATCCCTGTCATCACCAAGTAGTAGAACGTTGGGATGATTGTCTTACGTAGCGTTGCACCTTCACGTCCTAGTAAACCTACCGTTGCCGATGCCGCTACTACGTTGTGAATCGCAATCATGTTACCTGCTGCTGCACCAACCGCTTGCAGAGCGACAACCACCGCACTAGAGATAGTCAGAGTTTGTGCCACTTCAAACTGGAATTGGCTGAACATCATGTTTGAAACTGTGTTCGAACCTGCAATGAAGGCACCTAACGCGCCAACCGTTGCACTCAGTGCTGGGAATGCGCCGCCAACTAGGTCAGCTGCAAAGTTCGCAGTCGTTACCGGCATACTTGCCAAATCAGCGCCGTTCACACCAGAGTTAATGAAGATACGTACCATCGGGATGGTGAACACCAACACAAAGCCTGCGCCAATCAGTGTTTTACTTGATTCACCAAAGGCTTTAGCCAGTGGAGCTGCGCTGCGAGATTGCATTAGAACCGCAACCAGCGCGACGAAGACTAAGATGCCGCCCGGTAGATATAGAGGTTGAATCGCTGTGCTTACGCCTGTCTCGCCTAGGATGTTGCTGAACGAAAGGCTCACGCTCTTAAGCAGGCCTTTGAACTCAGGGCTTACACGGCTAGCAACTAGAGTGACAGCAAGCAGCACGTAAGGTGCCCATGCCATCGCCATGCTCATTTTCTTATGGTTTTGATTGTTGTCATCAAGGTCGATTTTCAGAGAACCTAGCCATTCTGCTGGCCACTTGTCTTCGCTTTCAAAATCCCATTTTGATTTTGGTACGAGGAAGCCACGTTTTGCTGCAGTAACCACAATTGCTAGGCCAACCAAACCACCAATCAGTGATGGGAATTCAGCGCCTAGGAAAACACCTGTTAGTGCGTAAGGAATAGTGAAAGCAGCACCTGCGAAAAGTGCGAATGGCAGGATATCTAGACCTTCAGTCCAGCTTTTGTTTTTACCGAAGAAGCGAGTCAGCATCATTGCCATCAATACAGGCATCATTACACCAACAGAAGCGTGAATCAGCGCAACGCTTGACGTGATTTGTTGTAGGTAAGCATCCCATGTTGAGCCATGAGCAATCAGGCTTTCACCGATGTTGTGCGTGTCCAAACCTTTGTTCACACCAACGATGATAGGTGTACCAACCGCGCCGAATGATACTGGCGTAGATTGGATCATCATGCCCATCAGTACCGCAGCAAGTGCAGGGAAGCCGATAGCAACCAGCAGTGGTGCAGCGATGGCAGCTGGTGTGCCGAAGCCAGATGCGCCCTCAATGAATGAACCGAAACACCAAGCAATGATGATTGCTTGAACACGACGGTCAGCGGATATATCAGTGAATCCGTTGCGGATAGTGGTAATGGCTCCGGTGTGTTTCAAAGTGTTTAATAAGAAGATGGCGCCGAACACAATCCAGAGAACCGACACGGTAATGCCGAAGCCTTGGAATACAGAAGCCAGCACGCGAGTGCCAGACATGTCCCAAGCAAGTAGGGCGATAGCAACGGTTAAGGCAAATGCCACAGGCATCGCTTTTTTTGCAGGCCAGTTAAGGCCAACCAGCAGAATCGCTGCAACAACTATTGGTGAAAATGCCAATAGGGCTAGTAGAGTTTCACTCATGGGTACTTCCTCGTACTGTTTTCAAACGTTCATGTTTGAAGTAAAGATCACGTTATGGTTTGTCATTATTTGAATCGCTTTGGCCTCTAAACGGGAACCTTCTTTAGGCGAATCTTGTAATTGGAATGACTGTTTTTGTAATTGTTTTGTTAATTTGGCGTGAATTTACCCCTTTATTTTTTATTGATATAGGGAAATAATGAAAATAATTAATTCCAAAATTGGCATAATCAGATGCGAGCAGACGATTTGATCCTGTTTTCACAGGTGGTAGAACTGGGCAGTTTCAGTAAGGTGGCAGAGCAAAATAACCTTACAAATTCGGTAGTTAGTAAAAGAATTGCGCGTTTAGAGGAAGAGATTGGTGTGCAATTATTATATCGAACCACGCGTAAATTGACCCTGACTGAGGCGGGCAAGGCAATGTTACACGGGGCCAAAAATGTGAAGCAGGCAGCTCAAGAGGCTATGGACGCAGTTTCAGGCTTTGGTGAAAATGTCAGTGGTCATATCAAAATGTCAGTGCCTACTATCTCCGGAGATTTGATTCTCGCAGACGCTGTGGCCGAGTTTTGTAATATGCACCCAGGTTTAACGGTCGATATGTCTCTGAACAATCGCTTTGTCGACTTGGTAGAGGATGGTCTCGACTTGGTGATTCGAACCGGCTACTTGGAAGATTCAAGCCTCATTGCCCGTCATATTTTGGATTCTCAATGGGTGGTTTGCGCTTCTCCATCTTATATTGCTAAGAACGGTAAGCCGATGTTACCTAAAGACTTGGTGCAACATAACTGTCTGCAATACGCGTATCAAACAACGGGTGCCAGTGAATGGCAGTTCCTGCATAGTAAAGACGGATGTACTGACAACGACAAATACATCGTGCGTGTCTCGGGTTCATTTTCTACCGATAACGCCACGGCACTTCGTAAAGCGGCGTTGGGCGGCCATGGTGTGGCGTACGTGCCACGTTGTCTGGTTTATCACGATATTCGTAATGGTCAGCTGGTGGATATCTTCCCTGACTTAGTGGGCAAAAAGCTCGGTATTTATGCGGTGTACCCTTTTACGCGCCAACCACCGAACAAGATTAAGTTATTGATTGAACACATCAGAACCCGTTACCTGACGATTTCACATTATTTTTAATAAGGATCACGATGAGCTATCTAAAAGAGTATCCAGTCACCAACAAACAGATCGTCAGCGATGACTATTTTGGCCAGATAATCGAAGACCCGTATCGTTGGTTAGAAGATGATAGAAGTGACGAGACCGCGCAGTGGGTAGCGAGTCAAAATGAGGTCACGTTTGATTACCTTGCTCAAATTCCGTATCGCGCTGAACTGCGAGAGCGATTGGCGAAAGCGCAAGACTACAAAAAGAGCTCGCAGCCGTTTGTGCGAGGTGATTACACCTATTTCTATAAGAACGATGGCCTGCAGAATCACAGTATTCTCTATCGTCAGAAAGAGGGGCAGCAGGTTGAAGTCTTCTTAGACCCGAATACCTTCTCGGAAGACGGCACCACATCTCTAGGCTCGGTGTCGTTTTCTAAAGACTACAGCTTAGTGGCGTACAGCATTTCTGAAGGTGGTAGCGACTGGCGCAAGATCTTCGTTATTGATACCGAGACTAAACAGCAGCTTGAAGCCGAAATCACTGACGCTAAATTTACTGGTATTTCTTGGTTGGGTAATCGCGGCTTTTATTACTCTAGCTATGACAAGCCAGACGGCAGTGAACTTTCTGCTCGTACAGAACAACACAAGCTGTACTTCCATGAGTTGGGCACAGATCAAGCTAGCGACAAGGTGATCTTTGGCGAAAGCAACGATGAGCAGCATCGCTATGTATCCGGGTACACCACCGAAGACGATCGATACTTGATCATCCTCGGCAAGGAGTCGACATCAGGTAATCGACTGTTCTATATCGATTTAAAATCATCAGAGCAGTCATTGAATACACTGATTGATCATGTGGATAGCGATACGTACCTCATCGATAACCAAGACCAAGTCTTCATCTTATATACCAACTTAGATGCGCCAAACGGCAAGGTCGTGAGCTTTGATACCTGTGCTGGGAAGTGGCTTGATATCATCCCTGAGAAGCCACAGCCATTGGACATCAGCACGGGTGGTGGTTACTTGTTTGCGCACTACATGGTGGATGTGGTGTCTAAAATTGATCAGCTGGATTACCAAGGTAACTTAGTTCGAGAACTTCACATGCCTGGGATGGGAACGGCCAGTGGCTTAGGTGGTAAAAAAGAGCAAACCCAGCTTTATTACACCTTTACCAACTATGTCACGCCGCCAACGATTTTCTCATTCGATGTCGAAACGGGCAGTTCAGAAATCTATCAGCGCTCTGAGTCTCCGTTTGAATCGGATAAATTTGAGTCTAAACAGGTCTTCTATACCTCAAAAGATGGCACTCAGGTTCCGATGCTTATCTCTTACAAAAAGGGATTAAAACTAGACGGTAGTAACCCAACCATGTTGTACGCCTATGGCGGCTTCAACGTGAGCCTAACCCCTTATTTCTCTGGTACGGTAGGCAGTTGGTTAGAACTTGGTGGTGTGTATGCCGTGCCTAACTTACGTGGCGGCGGTGAATACGGTAAGGCATGGCACAAAGCTGGTACTCAGCAGCAAAAGCAAAACGTATTTGACGACTTCATTGCCGCAGCGGAATTTTTAATCGAAGAAAACTACACCAGCAGTGATACGTTAGCGATCCGCGGCGGTTCTAACGGAGGTTTGCTAGTAGGCGCTTGCATGACACAAAGGCCTGAGCTGTTCCAAGTGGCTCTGCCTGCCGTTGGGGTGTTGGACATGTTGCGTTACCACACCTTCACGTCTGGTGAAGGCTGGGCGTACGACTACGGCACATCAGCACAAAACAAAGAGATGTTTGAATACTTACTTGGCTATTCTCCCGTTCACAATGTGGTGCGTGGCGTTGATTATCCGGCGACTCTTGTTACGACGGCTGATCACGATGACCGCGTGGTGCCAGCTCACTCTTATAAGTTCATTGCAGAGCTGCAAGATAAGCATGAAGGTGGCGCGCCCGTGATGATTCGTATTGATGTTAATGCGGGCCATGGCGCCGGAATGCCGCTCAGCAAAGCGATCGATTTAACCGCCGATATCTACGCATTTACTCTGTTCAATATGGGGATTGAGTCTCTAGATTCACTTTAGCGAATGCTTGATTCTAGATAACGGGCTATTTTACTCAGACCAAAAAACCTCAAAATCTGCCTTAGATTTTGAGGTTTTTCATATATATGAAAACCAATCAAAACTGCACCATATTTCCTTCACTTTCACACACTGTTTTCCGTGATAGCCGCCACCATTACTGATGAAATGAAAGCGATTTCAAGCTGATATTTCACGCAATGTCAATCCTAACCTGTTGATCTTAAATTAGTAGTTTTCGTCATGGATATTCTAAAAGTTTCATGGATTTTAGGCTGATTTATCAGTGTGAACAGCGACCAACTTTTCAACGCTTTCATTGCTTAATATTTCCCTGTTCGATAAAAACTCAAAAAAATAATAGGGAATTACAATGCAAAAATTTAAGCTTTTGCCAATAACAGTCGCAGTGGCGGCGTCGCTTGCTTCACTCTCTTCTTTTGCTGCTGATACTGATATCGAAGCATTAGAAAAACGAATTCAAGAGTTAGAATCTAGGGTTGTGGATATTGATTATGTTAACGATCAACAGCCCGCAGTCCTAACTGCAGAAACTAAGGTGCCAGAAGGCATCGTCTTCTCTGGTTATGCTCGTTACGGCGCTCACTACAAGAGCGGTGATGAGCGTTACGTAGACATCGGTACAACAGGTCGTTCTGTCGGTCGTTTGGGTAACGAAGCCAATGGTGGTGAGGTTCAGTTAGCTAAGCTTTTCCAAGCTGACAACGGTGCGATTTGGGACGTCGTATTCATGGCTGACCACTGGGAGGCAGACGCTTGGGCTGACGACGGCGGCTTGAGCATGAAAAAAATGTACGCTGGTGTAACCAATGTATTTGAAAGCCAACCTGAGCTTTATATGTGGGCTGGTCGCGACTTCCATCAACGTCCGCAACAAGGTTTGAACGATTACTTCTGGATGACACACGATGGTCAAGGTGCAGGCTTTAACAATCTAGATTTCGGTGGCGCTAAGCTGGATATGGGTTTTGTGGGCCAAGTGAAAGGCGGCCTCGTTAACGACAACGGTCGATACGCAATCACTTCTAAACTTCACTCAATTAACGCGGGTATCGGTCAACTAGACCTATATGCGAACTATGGTTTTGCTTCAGATGAAGCCGACTCAGACGTAGCGGGTGATCCAAAAGTCAGTGATGAAACAGCATATCTAGTAGGTGCAACTTTAGGGCTGGGTGAGTCTAACAAGTTGATTGTTAAGTATGGTGACGGTGCAGACACTTCGGTTTATGACCTGAAAGGCGACTACCAGACTTTGTACGCAAGTGTTGAAGGTAGCTACGCAGCATCAGACAACTTCATCATCGATTACTTAGTGTCGTACAAAGACAACTCCGGCTCAGACTTAGATCGCGAGAACACGGAATACGCAGGTATCGTTCGTCCCCAATACCAATGGGATGATGTTCACTCTACATGGTTAGAAGCTGGCTACGGCATGGTTGATTATGATGATGACGGTGAAGAGAACGCGTGGAAAGTAACGCTGTCTCAAAACGTTTCTCTAGGTGGCTTACCTTGGAGTCGTCCAATGCTTCGCTTCTACACAACCGTGGGTGATGTAGAAACGAAAGGCAACACAGTGAAGACAACCAATGTTGATACATTATCGTTCGGCGCAATGTTTGAAGCTTGGTGGTAATCACAAGCTAGCATCAGCAGCTCTTTGAATTAGGCATATTTTCAAAGAGCCTGTGTTTAAAAGTAGTAAAGACTGTCCATTTTAGCCCTAAAGGCAGATTAATTAGGGTACGTTTCAATTAACTCCATTCTTGGGCACATTCTTTGTGCCCTTTTTTTCGCCACTAGATCAAGGATTCACCATGAGACTTTCTTCCATCGTGTCTCGAGTATATTTAGGTTTCTTTGTACTGATTGTGATCATGCTGGGCTCTGCATGGTTAAGTATCAGTAGCAATAAAGACATAACGACTCGAATCGAAAACATCACCCAGCAAGCCACCCCATTAATGCTTCAATCATCTACGCTGACGATTCGATTCTTGGACATTAATCGCAGCACCACACCCTACTTGTCCGCTAATTATGTTGATGAACTGGAGCCACTGAAGCAAACTTTCTTAAACAACATCAAGCAATATCAGCAGCAATTGAGCTGGTTCGAAGGCAAGGGTGAGGCTGGTTCGCAAATGGAAGCCATGCTCAACAACATCACTCAAACTGGCGTGTCGACGATCGATAAGATAGAGCGGGTATTGGAGCTTTACGTTGAGTATTTGGATAGCAAAGATCTCGGTTCGATGGAGCAGGCGCAATTTCAATCTGTAGTGGGGCAGCTTAACAATACCTTGGTGAATCAACTCGCGAGTGCAGATTCGGAGCAGACACAAAAGGCAGTCGAAGCTCTGTTGGTGCAATTGAGTTTGATCGCATCGGAAGCTAACGAAGCGTTTTCACTGCAAACGTCATCGGAAGTACGCGGTGTTGAGCGCCGCCTGCAAAGTCGCAAAGAGCGATTCGAACAAGCGGTAGCAGATTTAGACAACCTAGATTCATCTTTGCTGCGCCGCAGTAAACAGTCTTTATCACTGCTCGCTTCACATGCGTTTTCAGCCAATGGTTCAGTATCTACCCATAAAGAAACCGTTAAACTCGATGAATCTATCTCCCTCCAAAAGCAGGAAATTGAACAGTTGATTGATGTTCAGCTAAGTCACTTTGATGAGCTGTCTACGTACGCTGAAGATACTGCGACGCGCTTGTATCATGAGTCGATGGACTCTTCACAGCAAGCCCTTGTGATGCAGAGCGTTATTGCACTTTCTTCCGTACTTATTGCACTGTTGATTGGGTTGAATATTGCCAAAGGGATCCGTAAACCAAGCAAGCTGCTGCAAAGTGCACTCGACCAAGTTGCCAATAAAGACTTGAGCACGATGGTGCAATATCAAGCCAATAATGAGTTCGGTTCAGTTAGCGACAAGGTCAACTTAGTGATCAGCCACCTGACTCAAATGATTGATAACATGCGTCAGTCGTCTACACGCTTAAAAGAGGCGTCTTTAGAGAACCAAAGCACTAGCCGCTCTTTGAGTGAGGCGATGCAAGACCAAACCAATCAAACGGTGATGGTGGCAACAGCTATGGAGCAGATCGAGTGCTCGGTGACAGAAATAACTCAAGCCGCGAATCAAACGCTAACGCTTGTGACCGAAGCGGTGTCGAGTTCCAGTGATGGCCAGAAGACGATGGATAAAAGCGTCGAGTTGATGGGCAGTTTAGAACGTAAGTTGGCAGAATCAACAGCGACCATTGGCCAGCTCGAAAGCGAAAGTGCCAGCATTGGCTCCATTTTGGATGTGATATCTGGGATCTCCGAACAAACCAATTTGTTGGCATTGAATGCCGCCATTGAAGCCGCTCGAGCGGGAGAACAAGGGCGCGGTTTCTCTGTGGTGGCTGATGAAGTTCGCGTGTTAGCGGCCAAAACCAATGCGTCAACGCAAGAGATACACAATAAGATTGAACAGCTGCAAACCAGTTCTAAATTGGCGGTGGAACAAATCAATCAATGTGTGGTGGGGATGGTTCAATGTGTTGAGCAAACGGGCGAAGTGAATCATTCAATTTCAACGGTGTCTGATCTGCTTAATGAGGTTGAGCAAAGGAGTCATCAAATCGCGACTGCAACCACGGAACACCAAGTGGTTGCTTCTCAAGTCACACAAAACATCAGTCAGATACACACCTTGGCAGAGGACAACTCTCAACGATCTCAGGTTTTGTTTTCTCATGGTCAACAGCTTGAAACCATGTCGCAGCAGCAATTCTCACTAACTCAAGAGTTTAAGCTCGCCGAGCAATCAGAAAATACGGTTTAGAGGAGACTCTACCCTCTTCCATGCCCAGCTTTTTCTGGGCATTTTTGTGTCGGGTCAACGGAGCATTAATGTGAGTGCTCATGAGAGGAAATGTTCTCATACAATTTCGAAAGGCCATTGAAATAACAAGGTCACTTTCCCCGTGTATATTGCCGTCAGCTGCGGATTCATCATCAAATGACGCTTTAAAAAAATGAATTTTGGCGTACTTCTTTGATCTGACGAGCAAGTAATCGAACGTCATATTGATAATATAAACAATAATCTCATGAAACAGTTTCATGGCGTAAAGTGAATCTGTAAGCGCTTTCATGATTTCCACAACTGGCATTTTTACCTCCAACTTTAGTGTGATGACACTCACTTCAACTAAAACGTAATTTCTTAATAATCGTTTTGTAAGCGGTTACAAGCTAATGAAGTATCGAGGTTCGAGTGGCAACAATTAAACACGTATCAGAACATGCAGGTGTGTCTCAAGCGACAGTGTCTAGAGTGATTAATGGCACCAGTAGAGTGAGTCACGACAAGAAGTTAAAGGTTGAAAAAGCGATCAAAGAATTGGGTTATCGCCCGAACTCTATCGCTCAGGCTTTGGCTTCAAGTCGTACCGGAAGTGTGGGTGTTGTTGTTCCAGAACTGGGCGGGTCTTTCTATTCAGGCATCTTGCATTGCATAGAGGAAAACCTACGCCGCTTTGGTTACCACGCTGTGGTTACAGCGGGTTCGAACACCGAACAAGGGCAGCGCGAGTCTGTGGAGTTTCTGTTGGGGCGTCGTGTCGATGCTTTGATTCTTCATACTCAACTGCTCTGTGATGATTATTTAATTGAATTGGAAGAACAGGGGACCCCTGTGGTTTTAATTAACCGCTTCATCCCAGAAATGGCGATGAGTTGTATTGATATTGATAACGAAGTCGGGGGGCTACTCGCTACTCAATATCTTTTGCAAAAGGGACATACAGATATCGCGTGTATTACCGGGCCTTTAGATAAAGCAGATGCTAGGGGGCGTTTGCAGGGGTATCGAAAGGCTTTGGAAGAAGCGGGTGTGCCATACGATGAGGCCCTAGTCTCGGAAGCGGGCTTTACTGAAGAGACGGGCATCAGCGCTATGAAGAAGCTGATGAATCGTAAGTGTCATTTCACAGCAGTATTTGCTTCGAATGATCACATGGCATTCGGCGCCTTTGAGGTGCTGCATCAAGAGGGACTGTCAGTTCCGAAAGATGTATCACTGGTGGGCTTCGATAACACCATCTTCGCGCGTTATCTGACCCCTAGTTTGACCACCATTAATTTCCCTATTGAAGAGATGAGCGTTGAAGCAGTACAGCTCACTCTACAGAAGCTAAAAAAAATTAAACATGACGTGAACTTTAAATTGCTGCCGACGTTGGTTACTAGAAACTCGGTATCGGATTTACCAGTTACCCTATAAAATATTAAGGATAGAACATGAAATTTAAGACCTTGGCGCTCTCATGCGCGGTTGCTTTAGGATTAGGTACAACGGCTGTGAATGCGGCTGACAAAGAGATTCGTTTCGACGGCTTCCCTGATTTCGATAGCAGCTTGAAGGTGTTATTGCCTGATTTCGAGAAGAAGACAGGGATTAAAGTTGATTACCTTATGAATAACCATGGTGACCACCACACGAAACTAACGACTAACCTAGCTACGGGCTCTGGTGCTGGCGATGTGATTGTTGTCGACGTTGAGAAAATCGGTCCATTCGTTGGCTCTGGCGGTCTAGTTAACCTGTCTGAAAACTACGGTGCAGATAAATACGAAGAACGATTCGCACCTTACGCATGGGCACAAGGCAAAGGCGCTGACGGCGACATGTACGGCATTCCTGTCGACCTAGGTCCAGGTGTTATGTACTACCGCACCGACGTATTCGAAAAAGCGGGCATTGATGTAGAAGAAGCAATCAAAGATTGGGATTCATACATTGCTGCTGGTGAAAAACTAAAAGAGCAAAACGTACAACTTATTGCTTCAGCAGCCGACGTCGCGCAAGCAATCATCTTCACGACGGTTCCTGAAGGTGAAGGTCTGTACTTTGATAAAGATGGTAACCCGGTTGTGACATCAGAGCGTTTTGTTCACGCTTTTGAAGTAGCAAAAGAGATTCGTGACAAAGGCTTAGACGGCCGCATCCTAGCTTGGTCTAACGAATGGTACGAAGGCTTCCGCAACGGCACATTTGCAACTCAACTATCTGGCGCTTGGCTTCTTGGTCACCTAAACAACTGGATTGCACCGGAAACTAAAGGCAAGTGGGCAGTAGAAAACCTACCTGATGGTATCTACGGCAGCTGGGGTGGTTCATTCCTTTCAATTCCAACTCAATCAGACAACCCAGATGAAGCTTGGGCGCTTATTGAATACATGACGACAGATCGTGAAGTACAGCTTAAGCACTTCGAAACGATTGCTGCTTTCCCTGCGAATACAACAACGTATGACGATGAGCTGTTCCAAGAAGAGATGGAGTTCCTAGGCGGACAAAAAGCCCGTCTACTGTTTGCTGAAGTGGCACAAAACATCAAACCAGTATCTCCAGCACAAGGCGACCACGTTGCACGTTCTATTATCTTAGAGAACGCTTTGATGGAAGTACTTGATGAAGGCAAAGACATCAAGACAGCGCTTAAAGAGGCAGAGCGTCTAATCAAGCGTCGCACGCGTAATCTTTAATTTGTTTTTACTTTAAGTAAGTGAGGAAGCGTGGATAACGCGCTTCCTTTTTAAGAGGTCGTTACTATGAATCATACAGCGAGCACAACGATAGAACCTGCGGACAAAAGCCTTTTTTCTCGTCTAAATTTGAAAGCGCTTACACCGTATGGATTTCTTCTGCCGTTTCTGATCATTTTTTCTGTATTTGGGATCTTCCCGCTGTTGTTCTCTGTTTACCTGTCGTTCCACGAGTGGAACCCGGTAAGAGGCATGGATGCGATGGAGTTCGTTGGTTTTGAGAACTATCACATTGCTTTAACGGACCCATGGCTATGGCGTTCATTGAAGAACACGCTTTGGCTAGCAATCACTTCAGGCGTGGCTCAGCATTTAGTCGCTATTCCAGTGGCTTACATGTTGGTTTCAATGGGTGACCGTATGCGTCACTGGCTAACATCGGCGTACTTTCTACCGTTCATTACATCAACGGTCGCAGCGTCACTGATTTTCTTCAATATGTACTCTCCTAACTCAGGAATTATTAACCAAACGCTGATGGCTCTGGCCGATAGCACGCTGTTTGGTTGGGCATTCGCTTGGGTTAACGATTTTCAACCAATCCGTTGGTTAGACGATGCCACTATGGTGAAGCCGTCTATCGCAATCATGGTTTTCTGGAAATACACCGGTTTTAACATCGTCCTTTACACCACGGGTTTAATGACGATTCCTAAAGACATCTTAGAAGCTGCACGTATGGATGGTGCCAATGCCTTCCGCCGCTTCTGGAACATTTCACTACCAATGATTCGTCCATTCATCTTCTTTGCTATCACGATGACCATCATCGGTAACCTGCAAATGTTTGAAGAACCGTTCGTACTAACACGTGGTACAGGTGGTACTGGCCAATCTGGTTTAACTATCTCGATGTACCTCTACAAAGTGGGTTGGGAATGGCTAGAAATGGGTACAGCATCTGCTATCTCGTGGTTACTGTTTGCACTCATCGCGACTTGTACATTGGTTCAATTTTTACTCTTCGGTAAGAAAGGCTTAGGGGAACATTAAGATGTCGACATCAATTAAGACAAATACCTCACCACTAAGTGGCCTGATACCAAGCGAACGCAGCATGTTCATTCTGACTAAGATCTTGATGGTGATGCTCGGAATATTACTGGTTGTTTCTGCAATCATTACGGTGTTCCCGTTTGTGTGGTCAGCTCTGCTTTCAACACGTGATCGTTCGGAAATCTTTGGTTCGGGCATCAGCTTTGCTATTGGCGATAGCTTGGCAATCAACTACGCAAAACTGCTAGAAATCATGCCGTTTTGGAAAGCGATGTTTAACTCGATTTACGTGGCGTTCTTAGGCACCACCATCTCGCTGCTGTTCTGTAGCATGGGTGGTTACGCATTTGCTGTGTTTAAGTTCCGCGGTAAGAACGTGTTGTTCGGCATGCTGGTTGGCTCGATGGCGATTCCGCCTGTGCTTAGCTTGATCCCTTACTTCATGATCGTGAAATTCTTAGGCTTGCTGGATAACCACATGGCGGTATGGCTACCGTTCACCACCACACCATTTGGTATCTTTTTGATGCGTCAGCACGTGATTGCATCAATTCCTAAAGAGCTATTAGAAGCGGCGAAACTGGATGGTGCAGGCGAGTTCAGAACGTACTGGAGCGTGGTACTGCCACTGATGAAACCAGCATTAGCAACGCTTGCGATTGTTCAGTTCGTCTTCTTCTGGAACATGTTTATGCAGCCTCTCGTGGTGCTAAACAACCCTGACAATTACGTCATCACACAAGCACTACGAAGTGTTCAAGGCATTCCGAATACGCCATGGGGCGCGGTAATGCTAGGTACCACAATTTCTATTTTACCACTCGTGATTACATACCTGTTCGCATCGAAACAGATGATCAGTGGTTTAACGTCCGGCGCAGTTAAAGGTTAGGTTTAAGGGTTATAACAATGAATAAATTTCAACTTCCAAGTGATTCAAAGTTACGCAGTAAGGAATTTGTATTCGGTGTCGCGACATCTTCATACCAAATTGAAGGCGGCGTTGAAGAGGGCGGTCGTACACCGTCTATCTGGGACACTTTCTGTAAGAAGCCGGGCAAGGTCGATAACGGTGATAATGGTGATGTGGCGTGTGATCACTACCACCTATGGAAACAAGATATCGAAATGATTCAAGGCTTAGGCGTTGATGCTTACCGCCTGTCAATTGCCTGGCCGCGTATCCTGCCGCAAGACGGTGTGGTGAATCAGCAAGGCCTTGAGTTCTATGGTCAGATCATCGATGAGTGTCATGCTCGTGGTATGAAAGTGTATGTGACTTTGTACCACTGGGATCTACCACAATACCTTGAAGACAAGGGCGGCTGGTTAAACCGAGAAACATCTTACAAATTCGCAGAATACGCTGAAGTGGTGAGCAAATACTTTGGTGACAACATCGACGTATACACAACACTCAATGAACCGTTTGTGTCCGCGTTCCTAGGCTACCGTTGGGGCGAACATGCGCCGGGTATCAAGGGTGAGAAGGAGGGCTACTTAGCATCTCACCACCTAATGTTGGCTCACGGTTTGGCAATGCCGATCCTTCGTAACAATGCACCTCACGCTAAGCATGGCGTGGTATTCAACGCGACGCCGGCTTACCCACTGACGCCACAAGATCAAGGTGCGGCCGACTACTGCGAAGCGGAGAACTACCACTGGTTCATCGACCCAGTATTAAAAGGTGAGTACCCACAGCTGGTGGTTGAACGTCAAGCGATGAGCATGCCAATGATCCTTGAAGGTGATTTAGACATTATCAGCGCACCTGTCGATTACATCGGTATCAACTACTACACACGTAATGTCGCTCGCTTTAACGAGAATGGCGATATTGAATCGGTGAAACAAACCGATGCTGAACACACCTACATTGGCTGGGAGATTAACCCACAAGGTCTAACCGATTTATTGGTCAGACTGGATGCTCGCTACGAAAACATGCCACCTATCTACATCACAGAGAACGGTGCTGCAGGTAACGACGAGCGTATTAACGGACAAGTGATGGACGACCAACGAGTTCGTTATTTCCAAGGCCACATCGAAGCGGTTCACAACGCCGTTGAAGCTGGCGTGAAAGTCGATGGTTACTTCGCTTGGAGCCTGATGGATAACTTTGAGTGGGCATTCGGCTACTGCCAGCGTTTTGGCATCGTCCACGTTGATTACACCACCCAAGAAAGAACATTGAAACAGAGCGCAATTGCGTACCGAAATATGCTTCTAGAGCGCGCTGAGGAGAACAGATAATGGCTAAAGTAGAATTTAAGAACATCAAAAAATCATTCGGTGACGTTGAAGTTGTAAAAGAGTTTGATTTTACGGTTGAAGACGGTGAATTCGTGGTTTTCCTTGGCCCATCTGGCTGTGGTAAATCGACTACGCTACGTATGCTTGCTGGCCTTGAAAGCATCAGCTCTGGCGACATTGTGGTTGGCGGCAAGTTGATGAATAAAGTCGATGCGAAAGACCGTGACTTAGCGATGGTATTTCAAAGCTACGCTCTGTACCCACACATGACCGTTTACGAGAACATCGCGTTTGCCTTGAAACTGAAAGGCATGCCGAAAGCTGAAATCGACGTAGAAGTTTTAAAAGCGGCGAAAATGCTAGAGCTTGATCCATTACTGAATCGTAAGCCAAAAGAGCTTTCTGGTGGCCAACGTCAGCGTGTAGCAATGGGCCGAGCGATGGTTCGTACACCTAAAGTGTTCTTGTTTGATGAGCCGCTATCTAACCTAGATGCAAAACTTCGTGGTGTGATGCGTGAAGAGATCAAACACCTACACCGTGAACTTAAAACCACCACGATCTACGTGACCCACGATCAAATCGAAGCGATGACGCTAGCAGATCGCATCGTGATCCTAAAAGACGGCTACGTTGCTCAAGTGGGCACACCAACCGAGGTTTTCCAACGCCCAGCCAATAAGTTTGTCGCGCAATTCATCGGTAACCCGTCAATGAACATGTTGGAAGCGAAACTGATTGAAAAAGAGGGCGAGTACTTCGTTGAACTTGGCGATGTTCATATCCCACTGCCTGAGCGTTTTAAGTCTCTGGCATCTAAAAACCTAGCGCTTCACTTTGGTGTTCGTCCAACAGACATCCACCTACGAGCTGAGCAAGTGGACCACGATCGCGTACTGCCATTCCCTGTGAAAATCAAAGACAAGGAATTGCTAGGCGCGAGCATTCTTCTGAAAACAGAAATTGGTGGTCAACCGCTGATGGTTGAAACCCAAGCCGCTGAAGTGGATGTGAAAGAACTGACACTTTACTTGGACTTGGACGCTTTCCACCTGTTTGACGCACTGAGTGAGAACTCGCTAGCGAGCTAGCCAATTAATTCAAATCAGCCATTGAGCTGACACCAACCAACTTACGAAAAATTGTTTTGGCTCCTCCTGATTTGGGAGGGGCTAGGGATAGTGATGATGAAATTCGGATATTTTGACGATAAAAACAAAGAATACGTAGCAACCACACCATGCACACCGATCAAATGGTGTAACTACGTGGGCACATTAGATTTTGGTGGCATTGTAGATAGCAACGGCGGCGTATTGCTGTGTAAGGGCGACCCGGCACTGAACCGCATCACCAAGTACATTGCTCAACTACCAAACTCAGATTTCAAAGGCTCGACCCTATACCTCAAGGTGCGTGATGAAGCGGGTAACGTAGAGGTGTTCTCACCTTTCTACACACCAACTCTGAAGCCGTTGGATAAGTTTGAAAACCACACGGGCTTGTCTTACACCACCATCATTGCAGAAGCCTTTGGTGTGCGTTGTGAAGCGACTTTCTTCGTGCCAAAAGCAGACCAAGTACTACTACAAGACATCAAGGTCACCAACATTTCAGACAAAGCGCTACACGTTGATGTCGTGCCTGTGTATGAATTCACGCACTTCGATGCGCTTAAGCAGCTACTCAATGCTGACTGGGTTCCACAAACCATGACACTTAAAGCGCATCAGCAAGAATCGGGTCATACCGTGCTTGAGCAGTATGCCTTCATGAAGCGCGATTACGCGGTGAATCTGATGACAGCGGATCGCCCAGCGACGTCTTTTGATGGTGACCGCCAATCGTTCTTGGGCAATTTGGGCTACGGTACATGGGCAGCGCCACAGGCATTAGACAACGACGAGCTTTGCAATACTGAGTGTCTGCGTGGCGACAACATTGGTGCACTGAATCTGCGCTTAGGTTGGTTATCTCCAGAGCAGACAGAACGCACGGTTGTACAAATCGCACAAGAACAGAGTCTAGAAGTAGCATTGCCTCTATTGGCTAAATACCGTGACCACCAAGTGGTTGACTCGGCTTTCGCTGAACTGGCAGAGCACTGGGACACATACTTGCAAGCGGTTCAGGTTGAAACGCCAGATCCAGCTATGAACTCGATGCTGAACGTACATAACCCACGTCAGTGCCATACAACCAAGAACTGGTCTCGTTACTTGTCTCTGTACCAGCTGGGCTATGGTGCTCGTGGTATCGGTTTCCGTGACTCTTCGCAAGATACTTTAGGCGTTATTACACATATGCCTGAGGAAGCGCGCGAATTTATCGAGCGTCTGTTGTCTGTTCAGAACACTAACGGTTCAGCGATGCACCAGTTCTTCCCATCAACGATGGAAGCGAACGCGGGTGACTCTCGCGAAGAAGAAGATCGCCCTGATTACTACGGCGATGATCACCTGTGGATCATCTACGCGGTGACTCAATACGTGAAAGAAACGGGCAATGCAGATTTCTTGAATAAAGCGATCCCGTTCTATCAAAAAGACAAAGCGGGTAACCCAGTAGAAACGGGCACGGTTTGGGATCACCTGTGTCGCGCGATTGAATTTACGTACACCAATACCGGCGAGCATGGCCTTCCATTATTAGGTTTTGCTGACTGGAATGACACGGTGAACCTGCCAACGGGTGCTGAGTCGATGATGGTGGCGAACATGTACGGCAAAGCATTGCTCGACATGTTGGACTTGTGTGAGCTACGTGGTGAAGCGCAACTGACGGCTAAGTTTAAAGATCAGTACCAACAGATGCAGAGCACGGTGAATGAGTGTGGCTGGGATGGCGAATGGTTTGTTCGTTACTTCGATGAGCAAGGTCTGCCAATCGGTTCTCATAAAAATGAGCAAGGGCAGATCTACACTAACGGTCAAAGCTGGCCTGTGATTTCTGGTTTCGCAACACAAGAGCGTGCAACGCAAGCGCTAGACTCGGTTTACAACAAACTAAACACCACCAATGGCATCAAGCTTTCAACACCGGGCTACAACGGTTTTGATCCACAGCTAGGTGGCGTATCAACGTATCCACCAGGTGCGAAAGAGAACGGCGGTATCTTCTTGCATTCAAACCCATGGGTGATGATTGCAGAAGCTAAAATGGGCAACGGCGAGCGTGCTTACGAGTACTACCGTCAAATTAACCCAGCTTCGAAAAATGACGATATCGATACCTTCGAGTCTGAGCCTTACTGCTACCCACAAAACATTTTGGGTGATGAACATAAGCAGTTTGGTTTAGGCCGAAATGCATGGCTTTCAGGTACTTCATCTTGGACATACGTTGCGGGTACGCAATGGATTCTGGGTGTTCGCCCTGAAGTGGATGGCTTGGTGGTAGACCCTTGTATTCCGGCAGAATGGCCTGAATTCAAAGTACGTCGTCAGTTCCGTGGCGCGACTTATCATATTCATGTCACTAACCCGAATAAAGTATGTAAGGGCGTGGTTGAGATGAAGGTCAATGGTGACCTAATTTCAGGTAATAAAGCGCCAGTGTTTACCTCTGGTGAGCACACTATTGAAGTGGTCTTAGGTTAACAAAGAGAAGGGCGCGTTATGCGCCCTTTATTGCTTCTTTAGTTTGGTTCTTTCGTTGCAGTTGTTTCGTTAGCAATGCGTTCTCTGGGGGCTGATTTCGCATTCAGCGGCTGCCTTGATTTGGTTTAGTTATTTAGGTTGATAGGTTGATAGGTTGATAGGTTGCTTGGCATTGCCAAATGAAGGTTTGAGATTGGTTCGGGGCAAGCGTCAGTAGGCCAATCTGGTTATTGAATGCATCAGCAGGGCAAGTCATTGGTTCTATTGCAATACTTTGCTCACTCGTGGGCGTGTATAGCTGAACGAATGGGTAGCTCGCATCTTGTTGATAGTGAATAGCGGCAGACAAATCTGAACGTGTAAACGTAAGTTGATTGGTTGTTTTGGAATCAAATTGGAAGCAGTGATTCAAGCTTTGATTGGTGAGTGAACCACCCAAAGACAAACAGTCAAAGGCGCGCTTTTCCCCATTGGGTAGATCGTTCACATGTATGACTTCGGAACACGGTGACATGGACAGTTCGCATTGTGCCAGTTCCGTACCGAGTGAAAAGTAAGGGTGCCAAGCATCACCGAATGGGAAGGCTGAATCACCAAGGTTAGAGACGGTTGTTGAAGAGGTAAGCTTGCCCGTGACGTCTATCGTGAAGGTGACATCAAGGCTGAAAGAAAACGGGAAAGCAGGATGCAATGATGACGTTTGATACTGCAACGTCACACTGGCGGATTCTTCAGTGACTACGCTGTTTGTGATTGAAAACGGTTGGTTGTAGAGCAGGCCATGTACGGCGTGATCAGACCAAGGAAAGTTAGCTGGGAGTTGATGGTTTTGGTCATCGAAACTGTAACGACCTAAGTTTAAACGGTTTGGAAAAGGGAATAATTTAGCACTGCGGGAAAAGAACGGATGTTGGTTGATCAGTTCATCATAATTCTGATAACCACAAATAAAAGAGAATGGACTGTTGTTGACAATATATTTATTTATAACAGCGCCAAATCCATTGATTATTTGAAGTTCTATACCATGTTGGTGGTTTATTAATGTGACTGAGTCAATATTTCCAAATTTTTCATTTATAATTTTAAACATGTTGATGTCTCCATTTTAAAAAGATATTAACAAGAAGAAAAAAATATTCAATGGCGGTTTTAAAATGAATAATAAAATTCCATATACAAGCTATTCAGGAAATTCAGAACATCTTTGCAAAAAAGGTGATGCAGTTGAATTTGTTCAACCTTGGTACACGCCAATTTCCACTACGCCAGAAAACACTGGCATAGCGGTAGGCGGAATTGGTAACACATTTACACTGACGCCAAATGGTAACACGCCGAACTTCAGTTTTATTCCAGGTATATTTGTTGATTGCTCAGAGCAAGTGGTTAATTTTAATGATTTTCATGCCTCGGTGATGAATGTGCCAACCATCGACACGCTACAAGTCATTGATGGGCAAGAGCTGAGTGTTCACCTAAACTTCTATCCTGCCTTGTTTGATGGTAAGAAGATTGAAAGCGCAGAAATGTCGAATGCGATTAACCACATTCGCGCGGCATTGAAAAATGGTCACTTCTACCAAGATAATAAATCTAACTTTATAAAGTGGAACGTTGAATTTTCAAATAAGACTCAATTATTGATTGAAGAAGATCCATCGTCGATTATTTGTCAATTATATGTCGCCTTGGATTTCTTTAATGGTTTATTAATTAATGATACAACGAGATTATTATCACTTACTGCGGGTGAAAATAATGATACAGGTAGTGTTAATGGTAGAGATATAGAGTATCAAGCTTTATATCCACTGGCTGAATATAAATATAGTAGTTTCGATGATATTAAAATAAAGCGTAAGGTAGTCTCTCCGATCGTTAAAGAGGACAAACGACTGTGTTCTTTGCCGATGCACTGGAATCACTTTGAATTAACCAATAATTCATCGCAAACACGTGTGATTACGCTTGCTCAGCCGCTAAAAAACTTGATTGGATCAACCTACCAAAAAGGACGTGATGGTATTCAAGATTCGGCTTGTACCTTGTCTCAAAACCCAATTGCTCAGCAGCATCAAACGGTTAACTTAAAGGGTGAAAGTCACAGCTTTACGGGTGTTCAACTGACCAGTCAGTCTCCCTATCAAAGTGATATTGAAGGTGAAGTGGTGTTTGGTGTTCAAGCGGATAATCAACTGACAGAATCTGGCAAGGTTTCGATTTCTGTGAAGCCAACGCTTTATACCTCTAAGGCAGAGGAACAAACAGAGTTCGCACTGAAAACAGGCCGTACCAACGCGGAATTCCAAACAGGAATTTACACAGGGCGTGAAGCGTTGAGCGCATTGGTTGTGGTTCAGGTTGAATTGGAAGCGGGTGAGTCTGTTGATCTGCGTTTTGCACAGGTGATGGCGCACAGCAAAGTCATGCTTAATGGTTGGCATTCAGACAAGGCCTACACGCAATTCTACCCGCAAGCGCAACCTGCACTGCCGATGTTAGAAGATGTATTGCCAAAGCTCGAAACCATTGAGCAGCAGATCGTCACACAACAAACCGCTTTCCTAGAGCAAGCTCAAAGCAAAATATCACAGCCTGAATCGGCACTGCGCTATGCGACGATGGCGATGAATTCATTGTCGTTCCTTGCCGAATCAACAGTATGGGATAAAGAAGACAAGTTCTTGGTGAAAGAGTGTGTCGATTACCCATTCTTTAACTCTCTGGATGTGTATTTCTACGGCTCATTCTCTCTGCTTTACTTGCTGCCTGAGCTTGATGGCTGCGTGATGAAAGAGTTCTCGAAAGCTATTTTGGCCGAAGATTTCACTCAGCGCCGCTACTGGGAATACGAAGCGACGCCTAATGCAGAATTGATTGATGACAAGTACCAAGGCGTACGTGCTATTCGAGGCGCGGTAATCCACGATTTGGGCAGCCCGTTCGACATCCAGCCTGACGCGTACAGCTGGCACAACGTGAAAGAGTGGAAGGACTTAGCACCGAAGTACATTCTGATGGTGTACCGCCACTATCAAAACACACAAGATATTTCTGTGGTTAAAGAGTGCTGGCAGGCCGTAACAGAGAGCATCGATTTCTTATCGAACTTGATCGCTGAAGGCGATGATTTACCACTAACCCGTGGCACAGACGATACCTTCGATAACCTCGCGTCTCACGGCATCTCTATTTACTGTGCGAGCCTGTGGGTTGCTGGTCTTCAAGCAGCAAGCGAGCTTGCACAATTGATGGGTGAAAGCGAACTAGCTAGCGGTTACTTAACGCGTTCGAAAAAGGCGTTAGCAACAGTTGAGCAAAGCTTGTGGGATGACAAAGAGGGTTACTACCACTTCTTCGTCACGCCCGTTCAAGCTAAGCATTTAACAGGTGAAGGCTACCAAGCACTGGAAACCTTAGGTCTGATTTTGACGGGTGATGCGATTGCTGACAAAAACACGCTCAATACCTATCTAAATGAAACGGATACCTCCATCAACATCAGTAAAGTATCTCAAAGAGTCTCTAAGAAACGCTTGCTTAGCGATACCGCGCCTCAAGCATTTACACAAGACTACTTAGATTTAGTGCCAGATTCCGACAACAGCTTTGGCGATGCCTTGTTGGCCGACAGCTATCTAAAGCTCATCGGTTTAGAAGGTATTTTCCCGCAAGAGAATATCCAACGTGCCCTAGATTATGTTTATAAGCACAACTTTGAGATCAATAGCCCTAAGCTTGGTGTCGCGAACATGACGCAGGCTGATGGCTCACCGCATGAAGCGTTTCAAGCGCAAGACGTGTGGATTGGCGTGCAGTTTAGTGTCGCGACAGCGTTGAGTCTGGCGGGTAAATCTCAGCAAGCGGAAACATTGATGGATACTGTGTATACCGCGTTGTATGACTATTCAAAAATTCCATTTGCAGCGCCAGAAGGGTTCAACTGCTCAGTCTCATTTGATGAGGAAGATCTTTCAGAATCTTTTAAATTGTCACAAAGTGATGCGAAAAAGTGGCTTACTGCCCTTAAATTGCAAAAGTGTGTGCTATCTGACGGTCGAGTGAGTCCTAGCCTGACTAAAGACAGTGATAAATTTGTTAGTATGCTGCAAGGCGAAACCTCAGCGGAGCAAGCCATCGTTCTTCACAAATGGCTGTTGAGTACCGGCTTGAAATATACCGCAGGTCGTTATTTCAGACCGGGGATGATTTTCGCCTACATGTATTAACTAAACGACACGAGTTTCAACAAAAGCAGTGGTATGCAGGTTGAAATAGGTGGGGAGCTTTCGGGCTCCCCAAATGTCACTGGATTAGGGTATCGAAATGCGCACTAAAACTAAAAAAACCACCGTATACGATGTAGCGAGACTTGCTGGTGTTTCCCCAAGCACGGTTTCTCGTTTTCTTAATCGAACCACTTATGTGTCGGATGATAAAAGTCAGAACATCGAGCAAGCAATCAAAGACACTGGCTACAAACCCAATTTTCAAATGCAGGAGAACATCAACCGCCGTTCATTGACGATTGGTGTATTGGTGCAACACCCTGACAGCCCTTATACCAGTCGCATCCTCAACGACATGGAGAAAACCCTGATAGCTCAAGGCTATTCATTGGTCATCGCGACGGGGCACTGGCAAAAAAAGCTCGAGATACACGCGTTGGAGTACCTGGCTAAAAGTAATGTGGATGGCATGATCATCGTGACGGGCAGTATTACCAAAGACGACATCGCCAAGTACGCTCAAGACATTCCGATTGTCGCGGTGGGTTACGACATCGTTGAGGATAACGTTCGCTCGATCAATATCGATAATGTGTTGGGTGGCTATATGGCGACTCTGCACTTGCTGCAACAAGGACATGTGAACATTGCTCACATCAAGGGGCTTTCAAGCCAACCGGATGCGGGAAGTCGCTTTGAAGGTTACAAGAAAGCCCTTCAAGAGGCAGGCATTAAAGTGATGCCAAAACTCGTCAAACAGGGCGATTTCAGCAGTGAGTCTGGTTATGAGAAAACGGTAGAGTTGATTGAATCTAAGGTTCACTTTTCCGCTCTATTTGCAGCCAATGACCAAACCGCTTATGGGGCGATTAAGGCGCTACACGATCACGGTTATAAAGTGCCAGAAGATGTGTCAGTGATTGGGTTCGATGACTTGCCAACGTCGAAGTATTTCACACCCGCGTTAACAACATTAAGGCAGCCAATTGAAGAGATTGGCGAGGTGTGTGCTCAGTCGATTTTGAACCTATTATCTGGCGAGAGGCATGAAGCTCGATTACCACCGATTGATTTAATTGTCAGAGAGTCGACTAAGTCTTTGTATCGATAGTGTGTAATGAAGCGATTTGATGACAGGGAATGATATTTCAAGATGAATTATTTCCCTTCAGAAACGAAAAATGTCGCATCCATGCGACATTTTTCTTTTGGCGGCCAAACCAGTTTTGCTATATCCATTCTAGATTTCAATCCATTAGGAGATTATTCAGAATGTACTTATAAGACGCTGTTAATGTTGATTAGTTCCCTCTACGCGGCATTTTTTTTCGATTTATTTTCTAAGTCGAATGACGCTGCGATCAGTTTCTTGGTGTAGTCGTTTTTCGGCGCATTGAAAATCTCCTCTGCAGACCCTTCTTCCATCACTTCGCCCTTCTGCATCACCAGCACGCGATCCGACAGTGCTTTCACTACCGAGAGATCGTGGCTGATGAACAGGAAGCCGATATTGTGCTTGGCTTGAATGTCTTTGAGTAGGTCAATCACGGTCAGTTGTACTGAGCGATCGAGTGCCGAAGTCGGTTCATCCAGCAAAATGAAGGAGGGTTCAAGAATCAACGCGCGAGCAATCGCGATACGTTGCCTTTGTCCGCCGGAAAATTCATGCGGATAGCGGTTAATTGAATTCGGCTCTAAGCGAACTTTAATCAACGCTTTGCGAGCTCTTTCTAATCTCTCTTTCTTGGATAGATGAGGTTGATGCACCGTTAAGCCTTCGGTGATGATCTCCCCAACCGTCATGCGTGGTGATAAAGAACCATAAGGATCTTGGAACACCATCTGCACATCTTTCTTAAGCTTGTGACGCTCTTTGTCGTTCAACAAACTAACGTCTTGGCCTTTGTAAACTATGCGTCCGCTGCTTGGCAGCAAGCCGATTAATGCACGTCCAAGGGTTGATTTACCTGAACCAGATTCACCAACAATGCCCAAGGTTTCGCCCTGTTTAAGGTTCAACGAAATGCCTTTTACGGCTTCGAAGTACTGGCTTTTACTCTTGATGAAGTGTGATTTAACTAAGAACTGAACTCGGATGTCGTCAGCACACAATAGCTCTGGGGCTGTCGCCTCAACAGGAACCTTAGCGCCTTTCGGAATAGAGTTTATCAGCATGCGCGTGTAATCGTGCTTAGGGTTATCGAACAGCTTTTGTGTTTGCCCTTCTTCAACCAATTCCCCTTTACACATGACGAGTACACGGTCGGCAAAGTGTTTCACGACGCCTAGGTCATGGGTGATGAACAAAATCGCCATGCCCATTTTGCCTTGAATCTCTTTGATAAGAGAAAGTACTTCCGCCTGAACAGTCACATCCAATGCTGTGGTGGGTTCGTCGGCAATCAAAATGTCGGGTTCATTAATCAAGGCCATCGCAATCATGATGCGCTGTAACTGACCACCTGAAAACTCATGCGGGTACTTGGTATAAGCTTGCTCTGGCATGGGCAAATGAACCAGATTGAAGAGCTCTAGTACGCGCTGTTTTGCTTTTGATTTCGATACATTGCGATGACACATAATGGCTTCCGCCACTTGAATACCAACACGAAGGTAAGGGTTGAGAGAGGTCATCGGCTCCTGAAAGATCATGCCGATTCTATCGCCACGAATTGACTGCATTTCTCGCTCAGTCTTGCCAAGAATCGATTGCCCCTCAAACTCGATGTCTGATTGTTTATCAATAATCGCGTTATCAGGAAGCAAACGCATAAGCGCGTTGGAAGAGACGGATTTACCTGAACCTGATTCACCAACAATGGCCAAGGTTTCGCTTGAGTTAAGGGTAAAGTTAACCTTTTTGACCGCATCAATGATTCCATCATTGGTTGTGAAGCTAACGGAGAGGTTATTGACTTTAAGTATGGCCCGGTCCGACATGATATATCCTTATCAATTTAAGACATTAGGTGAAGATTGAACTTCTGACGTTGTTTTAAGTTGCCCAAAATGGTGATGAGCACGTTGAATTTGTTCTAGTTCGAGCATCCAATGCGAACTGCGCTGAGCGCTGCAAAAAGCGATCAAGTGATTGAGTAAATCTTCGCTCTGCTTTTCCAATAACCCAAAGGTACGTTGAATCAGCTCAGTGTTCTCCAGAGAGATAAATTGCATCAGAGCGTAAGATTGATTTAAGGTATCGAAGGCTTGTTGATGCTGACCTAAACGGTTGAGTATCTCTGATTGAGCGACACTCGCATCTCTCAACCCGGCAAGCAGGCAGGCAAATTGGCAAGGCTTAATATCGCTTTGGTATGCTGCATCTTGGATGTGATGAGGAAGTGAGGTTAGAACATCACCATACAGGCGCTGTGCTTCAGGCCAGTGACCTTGTTCCATTAACTGTTCAGCTTTTAGGTAGTGCATCCAGCATCGTTCAATTTCCATATCCACATCCTCAATTTATAATATCTAAAAATGTTAATGATATTTATTATCAATTGCAAATTAAAATCATTCACATGTTAAGTTGGTGAATTAAATGACGAGCTATTCCTAAAAATGGCTTAAATTGTGTGTTATTTGTTCAGTTGAACAGCTGTGTAGCGTAAGTCACTAAATTTGTAGGAAATTACATCTACACTGATTTTATCTACACCCAAGTAATGAAGGACTAAGGAGGCGGCGATGGCGATGCAAAGACTCAATACAGAACAGCTGTATCAGGTAGCGGATTTAGACAAGCTACCATGTAAGTCGACCAAAGAACTGGCTCCAATTGACGAAATCGTCGGGCAGGAACGGGCACAAAAAGCCGTTGAGTTCGCGATGTCAATCAAGGAAAAGGGTTACAACATTTATGCGATAGGGCGAAATGGTCTGGGTAAACGCACCATGATCTTGCGCTATCTGAACCGTCACCCTCAAGAAGTGCAGGAGCTTTTTGATTGGTGTTATATCGCGAACTTTGAAGATATTCGTACACCTAAGGTACTGAAATTGCCTCGTGGCGTTGGCAGCAGCTTAAAGCAAGATATTGAAAAATTGATGCGAAAACTGCTGAAAGGTATGCCTCTAGCGTTTGATAACGAGATGTACTTTAGCCGTGCTGACAGGCTTAAAAACCAATTAGCAGCTAAGCAACAAGCCGCGTTAGAAAGCATTAGCCAAGAAGCGAAAGACAAGGGCATTAACCTGACGATTACCACTCAGGGTGATTACCAGTTTGTGGCCATGAATGGTGATGATCTTCATACCGAAGAGAGCTTCGATCTGCTTTCGCCGGAAGAACAAGATCAATTCGATAAAACCATTGATGGATTGGAAGTCGGCCTACGAACCATTTCTCGTGAGTTGACGGAGCTTGAAGAGACGTACACTGAGAAAATTCAAAAGCTTAATGATGATACGGCGCGAGATGTGATCACTCACTTCATCAAGCAATTGAAGAAGGATTACAGCCAATATCCAGACATCAAAAAGTACCTAACAGCACTGCGTAAAGACATTGTCGACAACGCTGACATCTTCTTAGAAGAGAGCACGGAGCAAGCCGAAGTTGCAACGGCCTCTTTGGATAAGAAAATGCCGCGTCGCTACAAGGTTAACGTGATTGTGAGCCAGAAGGAGGAGACTCTGCCGATCGTGGTGGAAGAGAATCCAAATTACCACTCTCTGTTTGGCTATGTAGAAACGGCAACGTTCAAGGGCACCGTATTTACTGACTTCTCACTGATTCGCGCAGGTAGCTTACACAGAGCGAATGGCGGCGTATTACTGATGGACGCGGTGAAGGTACTTGAGCAGCCCTACGTTTGGGAAGGTTTGAAACGAGCACTGCGTTCACGTCAATTGAGTTTCACTTCATTAGAAAAAGAGGTGACCTTAACGGGGGCGGTATCGCTTGATCCTGAACCGATTCCATTGGACGTTAAGATCATCCTGTTTGGTGATTACCGAACTTACCAACTGCTGCAACACTACGATGCAGAGTTTGGTGAACTGTTCCGTGTGACAGCCGATTTTGAAGATGAGATGAAGCGCACCGCGGATTCTGAAATGCATTACGCGCGCTTTATTTCAAGTATTGTGCACGACAACAACATGTTGCATTGTGACCGCAAAGCGATTGCTCGCATCATCGAGCACAGTTCTCGTCAGGCGGGTGACCAAGGTAAATTGTCTCTGCACTCGGCACACATTGCTAATCTGCTTCGTGAGTCAAACTATGTGGCGAGAGGCTCAAAATCGAACCTGATTCGTGCAACACACGTTGACCAAGCGTTATCGAACCAACAGATGCGTGTTGGACGATTGCAAGACAGCGTAATGGAAACCTTCACCAACGGTACAACGCTGATTCATGTGGACGGTGAAGCGGTTGGGCAAGTGAATGCGCTGTCTGTACTCAGCACAACCGATCATATGTTTGGTGCGCCAAACCGAATCACGGCTACCACCGCTTATGGTGATGGTGAAGTTATTGATATTGAAAGAAACGTAGACCTAGGTGGCAGTATTCACTCGAAAGGTGTGATGATCTTGTCGGCTTACCTTTCTTCTGTGTTTGGTAAGACAGCCAAAGTCCCGCTTACCACTAACATCACCTTCGAGCAATCGTATGGTGGCGTCGATGGTGACAGTGCGAGTATGGCCGAGTTCTGTGCGGTGGTGTCAGCGTTTTCTAAGCAGCCAAACCGTCAAGACATCGCGATTACTGGCTCGATGAATCAGTTTGGTGAGTCTCAGCCAATTGGTGGTGTGAACGAGAAAATTGAAGGTTTCTTTGATGTGTGTGAAATCAAGGGGCGTTCAAATGAGCAAGGGGTGATCATCCCGCGCTCGAATGTTCACAACCTGATGCTGCGTAGCGATATCGTTAAAGCGGTTGAAAAGGGTGAGTTTAATATCTGGGCGATTGACCATGTAACAGAAGCGATTGAGCTGTTCACAGGCAAAGCCGCTGGTGAAGCAAGTGATGAGGGTAGCTATCCAATTGATACTATCTTTGGTATCGCCCAAGCGAAGCTGAACGCACTGCGTAAATAGCTTGAATATCTAGATACACAGTTTAATAGCTAAGCTAAATAGATAGCTAAACAAACAGATAAACAGTCAAAACGCAAAAGCCATCGATTATAGAGTCGATGGCTTTTTTATTGGTTACGATTCGGCTCGCTAGTGAGCTATTCGTTTTTGGCCGGATTACGGTATTCGGTGAAAGTCGCGTCTTAAAAGGCGTTACCCGTTTCGCAAGCAGAGCTTGGTGCCATCGAACTTCAGTTTTGCCAATAAGTGTTTGGCGTTAGCTCGGCCAATATCATCAAATTCAACACCGTATCGAGCGTAGTGCGTCGATTTCTGTAGATTGCAGACGATGCCTCGCAATGGCGGAATCAGTGGTCCGTTGTAGTTCTCAGGGGTTATCTCAATAGACACTCGATCTGCAATCTGAATCGCACGAGAGGTCGGTGAGGTCACGAAACGACAACCACTTTTCGATAAGTCTCTTATCTCACAGTTTGCTCGCTGGTCGTTGAAGATTATTCTTGAAGCCAGATTCACTTCATAGCGTGTTTCTTTACGCAGCTGAGTCACTTGCATCGTGCTTGGTGTTGAAAGTACAAGAATAGGGAAGGGTTCACCAATCTTATGATGAATTTGGCTTCTAAAGTGGATAAGCGCGCCTTCACCTCGTAGAGAATACGCACGAGCAGTCATCCAAAAACCTTCTTGAAAGAAAAAGTTCAGATCTTCATTGGATACCTCGGGAACCTCAACCACAATACAGTTATCACTGTGCGTACCGATAAACTTGGTGGTGGCGAGAAACTTCGTACCAACGGGAGTCGAGACATTTAATGTCAGCTCACTGCCGTGCTCAATCATGGCCAGTGCATCGGTGCTATTGATGGTGGAAACGGTGCGATTACGAGGGTCTTGAAGTGCCTGATTATGCTCCAAAGGCTTCTTCAGGGGTGCGTTCATTATATGTTCTCCATGCGCCAACATGCGTCTGTTAGTTATATTGGTAACTTGCTAACAAGGGGTTATTACGTGCTAGATTAAGTGGACGTACTCACATAGATTTATAGAGTGCCTTTTATCATTGCTGATTTTATATTAAGCCGATTGCACTGAATTATTTGCTGTGTTTGTAAGTACTTAGTTTTATTTATATGCACTTGCGTTAGTCTATTACAAGGAACTCATACTTCAAACTTTTATTGTTTGTCGTATCAATTATTTGCAGGAGTTGAGAATGCAGGCAGTAAAATGGGATCAAGAAGTGAACCAGATCACGGTAGAGCTAGAACCCAACCAGTTCGCGGTCGTTAAGTATCAAAAGGACGGAGATGTACTACATATCACGTCGACACGCATTCCAGATGAACTGCAAGGCAAGGGCTTTGGTAAGGTGATGATGGAGTCGGTATTGCCTGAAATCGAACAAGCGGGCTTCAAAATTGTGCCGGTTTGTAGCTATGTGGTTCACTACATGAATAGGCAGACACAGTGGTCACATCTTCTATCCGATAAAGCATAACAACGAGTAATATGTCTCAATCAATATCGTCGAATAATCGAGCTCAAGCTACAGCAAGCTCAAGAGAAAATCAGCTTTATCAAAAAATAGCGACCTCATTGGGTTGTCATGAAGGATTTGATGTCCAAGTGATTCAACGCCTATGGGGTGGATATGGCGAGTTAGTTCGCTTGGTCTTTTCTCAAGCAAGCCGTGCTGAACTCAAGAGTGTGATTGTTAAACATGTCGCGTTGCCAGATAAAGCTGAACACCCCAGAGGCTGGAACACCAAACTCTCTCACCAACGAAAGGTACACTCTTACCAAGTGGAAACGGCTTGGTATCAGTCGTTCACCCAACAATGGGATGAGCGCTGCCCTGTACCTGTTGGGCTGCAATGTGAACTAGAAGAGAATGAGTGGCTAATTGTGATGCAAGACTTAGCGGATATAGGTTTTCCGTTAACCTCTCAGTTTGATGTGCTTGCTGCTTCTGACTATCAGGCATCTAGTTACACACGAGAAGAGCAAAAACAACGTAATGCTTGCCTTAAATGGCTTGCTAACTTTCACGCAAAGCACATCAATATCAATCAAAAACAGTCATCATCATTGTGGCAAGTTGGCACATATTGGCATCTAGATACACGTCCTGATGAGCTCAATGCCTTGGCTGATTTACCATTGAAGAACCAAGCCAAGCACATCGACCGTTTACTCAAAGAGTGTCCATATCAAACCTTAGTCCATGGCGATGCCAAGCTCGCTAACTTTTGTTTTGATTCGGAAAGCGAGCGCGCAGCTGCGGTCGATTTCCAATATGTGGGTCTCGGCTGTGCGATGAAAGATGTGGCTCTGTTTATGAGCAGTGCGGTGAGGCCGCAAGATTGTGCAGAGCTTGAATCAGAAGTACTAGATGCTTACTTCCAGCACTTGAAAGAAGCATTAGCGCACTATCAACCACAGCTTTCATTCGATGTGGTAGAAGCCACATGGCGGCCAATGTTTTACGTGGCGTGGGCCGATTTCCAACGCTTCGTAAAAGGCTGGAGCCCTGAGCATTGGAAGATTAATCCTTATACTGAGCAGTTGACGTTACGAGTGCTCACTCAATTAGACGAACAGGAGTCCGTCAATGTTCGATAGAACCGCGAGCTGGAAAACGCCGCAAAACTTTTTATTACTGATTTCGATTGTTGTACCTATCGCGTTTTCGAGCTGGATGGCTTTGCTTAATAATTTCGTGATCGAGAAAGCGAACTTTGATGGTGCGGATATTGGCTTACTGCAAAGTGTGCGTGAGATCCCGGGCTTCTTGGCGTTTACCGTGGTGTTTGTGTTGGCATTCATTCGTGAGCAACGCTTCATGTTGATATCGCTGGCGATGCTCACTGTGGGCACCGCGATTACCGGTTTATTCCCTTCATTGACAGGCCTTTTGCTTACCACTATTTTGATGTCGACGGGTTTCCACTATAACTAAACCGCAACTAAAAACGTAAATGTCAATTCAGAAAAAAAACCATAAAAACCAAGATTTAAATGACACACATACCTTGACGGCCATTCTTTCCCCTACTAATTTTATTGATATGTCATAAAAAATAATCGTAAATGTTGGTTGCATGACAAATTTAAAGTTTTTCCGCTCAAAGAAGTCAAACGGCAAGACTATGTTTGCTCTTTTGGACGACTCCCATTTCCCTGGAGTTGAGCGGACTCTATTCATCCACTCTATTAAAAGTGGATCGGACGCATCTAACGAAGCCAGAGTGTATGCTCTTTCCCATTTTCTTAAATTGATGTCACTAATGAATGTTGATGTTGAGCGGCTTGTTTCGTGCGGTCAGTTACCGTCATTATGGCAAATAAACTTGTATATATCGGCATCTAAACTTAGAGCTGTCGATGCTGGACATTACGTGGTTAGCCGAAGTAACTCGCAAGGCAGTGTGCGATCTTTAGATTTTAGCGAAAAGCAACTTCATCAGGTTATGTATAGCGGAAGCAATAAGAGCTTGAAGCCGATAGGTTCTGAAGCTTTCAATCGGCGTATTGATATCGCTTATCAATACTTACAATTCGTTTTTAAATATCACATCAAAAAACCAACTATTGAGCAACAGTACAACCTAGAGGATATCCTTAACAAATTGCGTAATTCTAAGCGTAGACGCTCAAAAGCGCATGCTCATGCAAGCGTCCTGAAACAACCGCTTACAGACAACCAATTTGATCAACTTGTCGAAATAATCAAACCTGACAACCCAAACAACCCTTTCCAAAAAAGTAAGCTGAGGAATTTTCTTATTATTTGGGTAATCATTGCAACAGGACTCCGGCGTTCTGGTGTCGCTAAAATAAAGATAGGCGATTTCGACTTTAGCGGCGATTGCAATAAATTGTACATGAAACGTACTCCTAATGACCCTAGTGATTCTCGTAAGCGCAGCGCAGCACATAAAACTCGTGAGCACATAGCGGTTCTTCCATCTGAACTAGTGCTTGATATTAAAAAGCATTACGACAACTCAAGATTGAGATTTGAGGCAGCAGGTGAGCATGAGTTTGTTTTTGTAGCGGAAAAAAGTGGCCGCAATCACAGCGCTGGAGTTCCTTTATCACTTAACTCGTACAACAAAATTTTTGAAAAGCTGACAGAGGTTCTTGGGTTCCATATCCACCCTCACCGCCTTCGCCATCACTGGAATAAGGACCTCGACGATATTGCAAAAGCCAACAACCTCAATGCTGATGAAAAAGAAAAGATGCGAAAGGAGGGCATGGGCTGGTCACGGAATAGTCAAATGGGACAATTGTACGCGAGACTTGAAACAGTTAAGAGAATGGGAGAGGTGAATTTGCAGCACCAGAAGGAAATGTACGATGCCAAGAAGTAGACAATCAATTTCGATTAGTCAGCGCCTCAATGAAGAAATCGCTCGAAAAGGCAATGAAGCAATTTTTACCACAATGGATAAAAATACCGGGCATTGTTTTGAAAATAATATTTATGCAGATAAATGGAAAACAGGAAGCGGATATAGCGCTAAAGACTTCGTGCCTATCTCTATACTTGATGAAAGCGAGCTTACATTCGATGAACAACTAGTCGTTAGAGAAACATTATCAATGTTGGCTAGTAAAGGAATGTATGTGTTAAACATGCTTTATGCCATAGTTCTCATCCCGCTTAAGAGCCTCGATATTGAAGGTGTAACTTCGGCAGTTGAAGGCTCTTCTGCTCTTTCAAAAAAAATCCACCTTAGAGCATTTTTTTCTTCACTGGCGCGTCTAAACCCCCGAAAGTATACTCACGTAAACAACGCCTTGAAAGAATACAGTCTTAAGCGTCCCAAAAGAGATCCTTGGGATATTCGAACAGGCTCATTAAGCAGCTACGAAATGACTGATTTAGTCATAAAGCTTAATGATTGGGCATCCGTAGTTCTTGATGAGAGTCGCTTTCAAAACTGGCGAAGCGGTTTTGGAAAAGGAGCTGGGAGCATTACTTACATAGGTAAGTTAAATCAATTTGTGGGATTGAGGCTTGCAATAAATTACCACCTGAGACCAGAACAAATACGCATAATCAAATGGTCTCACTTCACCCAGAATAACTTCGAATCTGCGCCGTTCCTTTTCAATGGAGAAGGTTATTTCTTTCCTCGCTACGTTAAGCAAAAAGATGATGAACCAGTAAGGCCTGTAGCCAGCCCATTTCCGGTCTCTCTTGAGTTTTCTCAGGAGTTAAAAGTCTTTTATGAAAAATATTTCGCCCTATTAAAGCAGAGTGTCCACGAGTCATCTTTTGACATGAGTGATGATGAAATAATCGCATTAATGATTGAACTTCCGCTCGTTATTAATGAAGTGCTATTCAATGAAGCAAAGAAATACGAATGCAAGCATGCATTTGTTAAATCTGTTAAAAATACATCTTGGTTTATGAGTCAATCATACGCAATGAGGTTGATTGCTGGAACAATAGCCACTCTCAGACCGTGTTCTGACAGACTCCCTGATAGTGAATATACCGTAAACTCAAGAAGGCTAAGGCATTACGCTGGTACTGTTCAAAGTGCCGCAGGAGTGCCCGTAGAACAGATTGCCGCATCCTTAACGCACTCCACTTTAGATGCTGTGAAACAAAGTTATATAGATATCCCCCCAGACGTACAGGCTGAAATAGATAACAAGCGAACAGACTCAGGCTTTCTTGTGGCTGCTGCAACTGGCGTATTTGCCGAAGAACTAAGAAAGCGTATATCTAACAGTATTGAAGAGAATGAGGCAGCAATTGAAGACCTAGATGCTGGGGAGTTAGGAAAATCAGCCTCGCTACCTATGTGCAAAGGGTGCTCTCAAACTAAACCTATATCGTGTTATGGATGCCATAGCTTTAAGCCTTTAGCAACAGGCAATCACCGACATTTTTACACGATAGTAAAGGCTAAGCATAAGGCCAAAAAAAAGGCTGGTTATACTGGTCTCCAGTTAGCGATGCTAGAGCATCAGATGCATAAAATAGCGGCAACAATACATTATTGCGATCTGGCTTTAAAGGCTCTTAGCAACAACGAATAGGTGTATTGTAAATGATAAATCACTATGAGTCAGCGCTTCAAAAATTCATAGAAGAACAAAAAAACAAACCGTCTCATTTTTTTGCCGTAAAGGATGCAGAGGATTCTACTCAAGCAACGTGGAGCGATATGTTCTTCTTCCATGAAGCTGGAAACCTCAAGAGACACAGCGTATCTATTTTCAATAGATACTTATATCCAAACGAAATGATTAAGACACACAAGCAGTTCGCTCGGCTTACTGAAAAAGAAAATGCTCTTTTTCATTCTTATTATCATGATATTTGTAAAGCTTTGACCGTATTTATCGAGGAGAAGAGGAAGAAAGCGGGTTATCACTTCGTGCCTAAAGAGCATTGCCACTATTTCCAAAAATGGATTGGGTGGATGCAGGAAAAGAGTTTAAAAATTTATCAATATACGCCATCTAAGCATCGTGATTTTATGAGTTGGCTTATGGATGGCTCATTAAAACCTAATTCAGAATATGTCGAAGAGAGCAAAATTCTGGCGGCAATAAAAACATTGCAGTCTGTCGGTGCAATTGATGACCTTTTACTGTTCAAGCCTTTAGCTTCAGTCGCACCAGATCGCACCCTTGCAAAAGTGTCGAGGAGGTTAAATAAAAAAATGCCCTCCGACGAAGATATTGCTGTAGCACTATCTATTTTTCAGAAAATCATGCCAGAAACCGATCAAGAAATAGATATTTATGAAAATACCAGAAATAGATATGTTGCTAGTGCTTATATGCTTAGTCTTGCGGCCACACAGCGATTTGCTGCGGAAAATCCCTACCTTACTATGCATTCACTATCCAGCAGAGAGTCTAGTGATGGTCAAGAGGTTTATAATTTAACCTTCCCTGGATCAAAAGGTTTTGGTGTAAATAAGAAGCATGTTCATGGTCCTCTAATTCCATTTGTTGAAAAAGCTATTCATTTTCTAATCCAATCTGGCGCACCAGCTAGAGCTTTGACCCGTTATTATGAAAACCAAGACTTACCCGCGAACAATATTTTATTTGGGATTAAAATAGACGATTGGAAAGGCGTTGATCCTGAAAAACCTCTTGACTTATGGACGTTGGGCAGTTTATTGGGACTATACGAAGAGCTTCCTGAAAGCGTCACTTCTCATTTAAAAAAGATAAAAGGATACCCATTCAGTGTGGACTCTAAAGCCCCTTTCCAAAGTCTGTCACAAAAATTTGCTTTACTGGGGCTTACTATTGGTGATTATAAAAATCCACGAATTAAACGCATCACTGCTGCTGAAACCCCCAAACAACTTGAACAAGAGTTTATAGCTCATTTAAAGAAGATGCGCCCTAATTTCCCCTACCGGCTTCATGCTAACGGCAACCTAGTCTTACTAAAGGATGCGCTTACTATATTTACTGGCCGCCAATTGAACTCTAAAGGTTCGTGGCCGCTCTCCACATCGATTTTTGCAATTGACTCTACTGAATATGCTGGAGTGTTTAGAACCGCTATATCTCAATGTAATCATTGTAATGCTGGACTATTTTTTACATCCAATGGCTATTCCGCAGAAGTATATGGGATAACCCCTCATATGATCCGGCACTATAGCAATACGATTTATCAAGAGTCTGAAGTTAGTGACGAGCATATCGCAATTGCTTCTGGGCGCGTAGATATAAGAACTAACGCTGACTATGATCACTTAACTAATGACGAAATCGCATTTAGAATGTCGAGGCATACCGACCAAGATAAGGATTATTCCTACATACACTCAAATGTGATCACAGCCAATGCGTACCAAGAGCTTACAAAAAGGGCTGCAACAGATACGGGAGTTGGGCTTTGTTTGCAGGACTTATCCGAATCACCTTGCACCCATTTATCGGACTTCAAATATCATTGCGCTGACTGTACAAAAGCAGCGTTTTGCAAAGGTAGCAAAGCTGCCATTACTGCTATGAAAAGTGATATAGCTCAACAAGAGATGTGGTTAGAACAGGTTATTGAAAAAAAGAACCTTCATAAGAGTGAGTTATCTAAGCTTCAATTTATGGAAAAGACCGAAAGCCTTGCATTTTATCATGAATTACTTGGACTAATGATGTCTCCCGAGATTGAAGATGGAGCTTTAATTCGTTTTATGGGGTTTCGAAAGACCAATATCCGTTTTGAATTATATGACATCACTAAACGGATTAGCCTTGGTGAGATAATTAGAAAATTACCTGATTTCAAACAGGAGCTTAGCGATAAGATTGATGAATTGTCTAAGATAGAGAGCAAACCGAAGAGCGTTTTGACTGACTTTCTGAAAAGCAAAGGTATATCTACATGAGTGCTAAAGCCTTAAATAAAGATGAAGTGATGAAGGTGAGAACTCTTATTCACAACTGGACTGGCGCAAAGTTTACCTGGAATGCGTTACTTGAAGCGATTTTTAATGATTTGGGTATTAAAGTAACAAAAACCACCATTATCAATACATACCCATCAATTTATTCAGATTTTAGATTTAAGAAAAATCAAATTCGAGGAGTGATTCTAACTGATGACTCATCGATTACATCAAAAGACATCAATGAGGTGAAAAAGCTTCGTGAGGAACTTGCTCGATGCCGCGCAGAGCGAGATATCTATAAAAGTGATTATGAATTAGCGCAAGAGATGATCGAAAGAGTTATTGTAAATGCCTCCAGTTTTCCAAACTTGAATGTCTCATGTTTATTCGAAGAGGTGGATTAGCTCAATGGCAAACGGACGGCAGAAAGCACAATAGAACATTTGAACTTGAATCTACTTCAAAAAACAATTGACTGTTGGCTTCGCGCAAGTTTAGCCAACAGTCAATTGCCCCTTAGCAAAGCGCTATAACTACTTTTTTAGGACGGTATATGAAAGAGAAAATCGATAAAAATACAATATTGCTTATTCAGATAAACAAGGCATGCTCGCTATACCTGAAAAAAGAATACATATGTTCTCTTACTTTAGCTGGTAGTGCTGAAAGTTTGAGTGAGGGGTTAGTGGAAGCAATAAACTCAAAGCCTTATAGTACTTTCTTTGTTATGTTTAAGCGTTTCAAAGCAGAATGGCGTAAAGAGGATACCCCTAAAACGAATATCATTCTTCGAGAAAGGAATTGGTCTAGGAACATAATCAAACACCACGACAAGGGTGAGGAGACAATGATCGATATTGATCTTCAATTCCAAAGCTTCATTGTTCTAAAGTCATGCTTGGAGAATTATCGGAAGCTTGGTTTTCAGCCAACACCTGTCATGCGTCAGTTTGAAAAAGTAACACGTGATTTTGGTTAAATCGTAATCATAACAAACGTTGAGGGCTTCAAGATACATTGTCTAATCTAAATCTCGCATGTGAGAACCAATACTCTAAGATTCTTTTGTCCAAAGACGTGCTGACGCCGATCTCGGCAAACACGTATTTGCCCGTTTTCAAGTTAGAACCAAAGCTATCCTCCAAGCCGTATTGTGAATTTTGACTTACTAGAGCTAATCCTTTAGGACGTGGTGTTTTATACAGATTGTGTCCGTAGTTCCTTCTCAATTGGTTTAACACAATCACACAACATGTTGATACTTGTTGAGTTTCATAATGAGCGAGCGCAAGATAAGCTGATTCAAAAAACGGAAATGTTCCGTCTATAAAGCATTCGGCGAATAAGTTCAGTAGGAGTGTATATGGCTGTTTGGGCATTTAGTAAGGTTGACGATTCAACAAATAGATCATTGGTGTTTGAATCTGTTCGAAATGGTAAATCTAGATTTGGTTGGTCACAGAGAGATGAACATAACTTATTGCTAGAGCAATGGTCAGACTGGCATTCTAAACAACAATTCTTACTAGAAATTCAACCGAATGATTGGATCGTTCATATAAACACTCCCGAGTGGGGACAGTGCACTGCTGTAAAAGTAGTTGGTACTTATGAATTTGATGAAGGGGTTAAAAGTACACATGGTACTGACTTTAGACATTCAATTCCTGTAGATTCAACGACTATATGTGTATTTTCTAGACGAAATGACAATGTCTTACCTTCCGTAAACCTACGACCTAGAAGTAGGTATCACCGAGTGTACGAAGAGCAAGATTTTCATCAATCCATTACTAATTTACGAAACAACAGCGTTGACTTGAGTCGAGAGTCAAAAGGTGAGTTTTACCTTAAAGAAAAGACGAAAGCATACCTTGCTGAAATTACGTCTTCGATACAACAAATGAACAAAAGTAAGGATTTAGAGCTCTACTTAGCGAAAGTATTTCGCAAAGTAGAAGGCGTTGTCGATGTTAAGGATAATGGGTCTGGTTGGGGGACTGATCATGGTGCCGATCTAATCGTCACGTTCAAAAACCTAAACTTTGAAACCAAAGTCGTAGTTCAAGTGAAGTCGTTTGAGGGAAGTCATTATTCTCTCGAAGCTGTCTCACAAATTGAAGAGGCGATTAAAGTTTATGAAGCGAATGCTGGGATTATAATTACAACAGCTTTAAGCACAGAAAGCTTAGAAGCTTCAGTGCAGAGTTTGAGCGACAAAATAGGTAAGCAAATAGATTTAATGGCAGGTGAAGACGTCGCTAGGTTTGTTTTGAAGTACGCACCTGAAATGGTATTCAAAGTTTAAAATTAGCCATACAAGGCGCTAAAGACAGACTAACGGGATTTAAGGGGATCATATTAATGGGCAAAGCAAAACCAGTGACAATTGCAGGGCAGTTATTTAAGAAACAAGGAGACGCGATAAGCTACTTCACCGATCAGAAGGAAGAACAGCTATCAAGCGGATTAATTCAGGCGGGAGAGCTATATGAAGCACTCAAAGATGTATATGTAAGATACTGTGATAACTCACCTGGTTATGAGCTAAATGGTCGTTTAATTACAGCTTTCAGTGTTGCTTACGAGAGACGTCAAAATAATGGGGTATGGGTAACACACCCTTGTTATAAGGTTCATTTCTCCAATGACGAGATAAGACCATTTTCTATCGCTAAAGCTGTTAGATCTGTAGCTAAAAGTGCTTAACGGAAAGTCATATTAAGAACCGTTATATTTGGCATTTTGTAACACGATAATGCCCCAACCCTTCACAGAAGCCGTAAACGGAACATCTGATCAGTACACCAATAGACCAAGTTAATCTAATCCGTGCTTTGTTCTCTTATACGGAATTTTTTCGTAATTCGCCCCCACAACTATATGCCGATTCACATAACAGGTTGATACCAGTTGAGTTTCATAATAAATGGCAGCAACATAGACGGAATGCAAAGCCGGAAAAGTCCGTCTACAAAGCGTTAACTGGCTAGGATGAATATGGAACATATTGTAGAAATTATAAAAGCTTTGGCGTGGCCAGTTGCCGTCGTGTGGCTGGGCTATTTATTTCGTGCGGAGGTAAGAGGGTTGTTAGCTCGTCTTACTGCTCTAAAACATGGTGAAACTGAAATTAACTTTAGTCTTGATTTGCAACAAGCTGAACAGAAGGCTTCTGAGCTAGAACAGACTAAAGAGGTGGTTGGTGAGCCAACACCAGAGGAGTTAAGCCAGAAGGAAAGACTCTATCGCTTGGCTGAAATTTCTCCACGTGCAGCTATTGTCGAGGCTTGGACGCTAATTGAAATTGCGGCAGTGAAAAATGACCTAACCACTGGCACTACAATAAAACGTACTAACCCGAAGTTAATACTCGAACACCTTGCAAGCACTGGAAATTTCAGCCCGAATAGCCTCGAAGTAATTAATAGCCTTAGACAGCTTCGTAATAAAGCTAGTCATTTACCAGATTTCGCCATCTCTCAAGATGAAGCCGAGCGCTATCTTGACTTGGCATTGAACAGTGCCCATGCAATCGAGAGTATCGCCAGTTAACAAATTGCTCAAGTCGACAGCTAACGTTTGGCGAATTTGGTTGAGTTAAGTCATTGAGGTGTCTTTGCTTGAGTGTCGTGGTCGTTAGCTGCAACTTAGCAAGGCTATGCATTAGGAGGTAAAATGGCGACAATATTTGCATTCGTTAAGTTATTTGAGAAGAAGGAACATGCAGAAGATTTCGTGAACGGGAAATTGTTCATGAATACAATTAAATCATTTAAAGAATATCGAGATGAATCAGGCGAGTTAAGAGGTGATGATCATGAAGGCATCATTGCTATGTATCAGCCTAGTCAGCTTGGCGAAATAACTTTTGGTGAAATTTCAATTCCATCTTCCGAACTAGCCGCCCCGATTGTTGTTCATGGTGACCATTTACTATCTCAAAATGTGTTTTGTATTTATTCATTAAATAGTCGGGGTCATGAATATATTTCTGCTGACACGATTAAAGAGTTTAGAACGACCCTAGAGCTACATGAGTCATGTTTTGGGCTAGGAAAGTATTGTGTTGTTGTACTCAATGTGACTGAGTTTATAAATCGCTGTGAGGTAGCTATCGAAACTCTAGGTCTTGAAGGAAATTTGGGGTTAGTGGACTACTTTAATGAGCATGAGTTCCATGGCCCGATGCCAGAAGATAAGTTGGGTTATCAAAAACGTAGTATGTTCAGAGAGCAACGAGAGTATAGAGTTAAGATCGATACTCAGAGAGAAAAGCCAAGCCCGTATACCTTGGAGATTGGGGATTTATCCGATATTACAATGCTTACAACTCCCGCTGAATTTAACGAGAAACTAGAAATTAAACTGCCAGATGGAACAAATTCAACAATGCAATCAAGGTGATGCATTTTACTCGGCAATTTTGGTTTGAAGTTCAGTGTGCTTGGCTAGATCAGAGTTGGCACACCTTATTGCGGGCGTTACTTTTCCATACGTGAGCTAATCCGTTACATTCTAATTTAGTAATATAACTGACTCGGTTTTGATTGATAACGTGCCTTGAATCGGAAGAAATGTGTGCTTGCACGGTTTTCAACTAGAAACTAGAGCCAATCTGAATTATATTCATATTTTTCAGTTGGTTAGGAAAGGGGGTGAGGTATGCTGAATATATTAATTCGTGCTAGCACGATATTAAAATGTTATGTGCTTAAAGCTTCCCCTTTAAATTCAGATAAATAACCACATATTATATGTGGTGATCATATGGTTTTAGAACAAAGGGGAATCTTATGCTGTCTTATCACGAAAATGGTAGTAAAGCTTGGAGCTTAGGTGTTGGTTATCACCCTAACGGTAGAAAAGCTTGGAGTTTAGGTGTTGCATATCATGCAAACGGTCGTAAAGCTTGGAGTTTAGGTGTTGGATATCATGATAACGGCAGAAAAGCATACAGTTTAGGTGTTGGCTACCATGCTAATGGTAGAAAGGCATGGAGCTTAGGGTGTGGTTATTATCCAAATGGACAACGCTTAGGAAATGTCGAGCAAATAGAAATACCGCTTGGTGAAGGTATCAAGCTTGTTTGTAGCCGAGATAAACCAAAGCTATATGTATATGGCAAGCAAGTAGTGTGATATTGAGTTGATTGTACACACATAACAATCTGTTTAAGAGTGATTCGCAACGCTTGGCATTTTTGCTATTCTATGCGTTGCGTTTAGCGTTTAAGGTGGTATGCGGCGGCTTCGGTATTGCGTTGCTCACACCTTAACAGGGCGTTAGCACTTTAAGTCATAATCCGAGGTAGTATGCGAAAAGAAATTCCTGCTCCAATAATCGCTGTACTGTCAGACACTCTATACAATATTGAGTCTCATGCAGGTTTAGATAATCTATTTTTGTATGCTGATGCTCCTGGTGACCCGCCAGAGGGATCTAAGCCAGTTAAAACCCAAGCTTGGTTACGCCGTATAAACAAAGAATCAGAATTTCCACTAAAAGTATTAGGGAAACTGATTGAAACATATATGGAATTGCCGGAAGAGGAGGACAACACTAAAGTCCTTTGGGGTGTAAATATTGTAGATCAGAAACAAGAGCTTAAAGTAAAGCTTCAAGCGGTTTTAGATAGGTGTAATTTAACTTATTTAACTGGTGGTATTATTTCTGATGGTAGTTCAGCACCAAGTAAATCACTATCTGAGTTAATTAAAGGTAGAGATATCCCATCAATTGAAGCTGAATTTAACCGAGCATTAGACAACGTTAACTCTGAACCAAGAGAAGCTGTTTCAGCTGCTTGCAATATTCTCGAATCAATTTTTAAAGTTTATATTGCTGACGAGAACTTGCCTCAGCCTCAAAAACAAGACCTTCAAAACGTATGGAAAGTTGTAAGGTCTGACTTAGGGTTTGATACTAAGCTTGTGCAAGATGATGACCTTAAAAGAGTATTATCCGGTATTTTGTCAATTGTTGACGGTATTGGTGCTTTTAGAACTCACGCAAGCTCAGCTCATGGTGAAGGTCGTAAAACTTATAAACTTAAACCAAGGCACGCTAGGCTAGCTATACATTCGGCACATACACTTGCGCTATTTGTTCTAGAAACATGGGATGAGAAGCGCGGTAAATAAAGTGCTAACAAGGCGCTCAACAGTGACCCAAAACGCATGGCATTTTTGCTTCGCAAAAGTCTATGCCACGGTTTCGGGCAAGTTAGCTTGGCGTTAGTTTTCTAAGGACATGAGTCGAACAATGATTATTGATGATATTATTTCAGGGATAGATGAGGGAGGGCCTAAAAGTTACTATTCGTTTGAAACTTTTATCCAGCATTTATTTAAACACCACATTGAAAGTCAAAAAAAGAGATTTCTCATATCGACCGAACCATCTAGGTTTGGTGATGCTATTGCGCCAGAAGGTTTTGATTCTTTTGATGGGCCAACAGTTATTGAGATAAAATTTAACCTTGCTACAGGCTCAATAAGAAGATTTTTAGATAAGTTATCTCATCAATTTTTAAATGAATATGTTGAGCACAAATTCTCTAATCTTTTAGTGATTTCGGCTAAACCAATCCCTGAAAATGTAATTCATAGGTTTCACGACGAATTATCACGCAATAACCTACCATTTAAAGTCACTTTTTGGGGGCCTCCAGAGTTAAATAAAATTGCGGCAAGAAATAGAAGAGTAGTGAACAAAATAGCAAATAACTTATTTGCATTAAGACTTTCATCTGCGATATCTAAGCCTATAAGGGATTGGAAGCAAGAGCGCGAAGAGATAATAGAGAACCTAAAACAGTTTTATAAAAAAGGTCAATTTTCATTATTTCTAGGGGCAGGGGTTTCTAGTAGCGCAGGCATGCCGGATTGGAATACATTATTAAACTCTCTTTTTGTTACTTATTTAACTCAAGAGTTTGATGGTGATACTGCAATTGGGGAAAACGATATCGGTGAGCTTGTACAAAGGCTGAATAGTATCGATGAACCATCTGCATTAATGGCTGCAAGATATTTGCGAAAAGGTCTTTCAAAGAGAGATGGTGAAGCAAAGCTATTTATCGAAGCTGTGACCAAAAACCTTTATAAACTGCGTAACTCTAATTTCCAAATAGACTCCGAGTTAATTAAGTCAATAGCTGCAATGTGTCTGCCAAGAAGGACTGGGGCTAAAGTGAAATCAGTTGTCACCTATAATTTTGACGATTTGATTGAAAGGCAGTTATCAAGCAATGCGATTCATCATCGCTGTATATACACTGACAACGAAAGCTATGATCCTGATGAGTTACCCATTTATCATGTTCATGGTTTTTTGCCTGAAGACCGAAAGTCATTTGATGGTTTGGATGGTTCTACGTTAGTTTTTTCCGAAGAGGGTTATCATCAGATTTATTCTGATTCTTACCATTGGTCTAACTTAGTGCAATTAAACTCTTTTAGGGAAAATACCTGTCTAATGGTCGGCTTGTCTATGACAGATCCAAACCTCCGCAGATTGCTTGAAATTTCATCTAAAAACATTGAGCGAAGCAAGCATTTTGCATTTATGAAGCGGCTATCATCAAAAGAGTTTTGCTTTGAAAAAGAAAAGGGTAAAACTGTATCTAAAATAGAAAATGTCGTGTCAGCAGAAAAATTTTTAGATAGGCACCACACTCTTAATGAAGAATTAATGAAAGAGCTAGGGGTTACCATAATTTGGTACGAATCGTATGAAGAAATTCCAGACATTATTAAACGGGTATCCAAATACGAAAGCTAGCAAGACGTTTAAAACGTGGCTAAAACAGTGGGTTAGGTTTCGCTTCGCTACACATTATAACCCACCATTTTAGTCTGCTTAACGCGGCTACATGTTTACAGGAGGTAACTTGAGACAGGATCACCCAGTATGGGAAGTTTATGACTTGCTACGAACAGCAAAGTTAAATGAGAAATACTTTGGATACAGGCTCCAAAAATATGTGCGAATTAATAATTTCATGGAGTTCGCTATTGCTGCAACAGCCTCGACATCTGCTATAGCTAGTCTGACTTTATGGAATGAAGGTCTAGCCGGTCATTTTTGGCAATCATTTTTGGTTATCTCCGCAGTTATATCTGTTGCGAAGCCAATTCTAGGTATTACAAAAAGAGTGCGTCTATATGAAGAGGTTCTCAGTGAATATCGAGCATTGTCATATGAATTGATGCAACTAAAAGTTGGTATCAGTACGGCTAGGAAATACAATGAAATTCACATAGATAAGTTCAATGAAATTATGGAAAAGCATGCGACTCTAGTCAGCAAATCTCCTGAAAGTACCGAGAATAAAACTGTAAAAACAACGTGTATTGATGAAGTTATCAAAGCTTATCCACCTGAAAACTTCTTCGTTCCCAAAGGTATCTGAAATGGCAAAAAAAGATAGTAACGGCGTAGGTAAAGGCTCCACGAAGGGTAGCGATAAAGAAGGTGCTTGGCGTGGTAAAGCATCTCATGGTGATTCAGACAAAGGACACTGGCGGGGCAGTCCAAGTGGTAGTGGACACAGTCAAGGGAAAGGCTCTGATGATAAACCTATGATACACGTTGAACCTGATAATCCGTGGCCAAGAAAATAAACATACAAATAAGGATTTAGGTGTTGCGCAGCCAACAATAAATCCCGAGTGTTGAACAAGCCCAAAGCCACTTTATTAAGTAAATTATTCGATGATAATCGAGGGGCATTGCGCCTTGAACTGGTTTATTCACGCTGAGCACCAAGTTAATGACTTTCCATACCTGTATTTATTCATGAATTGCTAATTTAGCAAAAACACTGACACAGAAATGTCCAGAAACGTTCTAGCGCCAATAGAAACCAGTGAATTATCATACATGTGTGCTCATCAAGCGACTTTGAATTCTGCCAACAAGAAACAGTAAAGGAAGATTCTAAATAGTACCTATTTAGTCATTCCGCAGACCAAATCTAAGTCTGAATATGCAACTAGACTTCACGTTTACTTTTGGCTAGCAATGATGAAATTAATTCTTTCCTATCACTCTCTGTCATTTGAGAAACAATACATGCTAGTTCTGCGGCGCTTGCATCTTCACAGAAAAAGTAACTTAAAGGCACACCTAGTTCATCGGCCAATAGCTTTAAGGTTTGTACATCTGGGGTGTGTTTACCCTTCTCGTATTGATTCATTCTAGGGCTAGCAGAGCTTTCATCCATACCTATACGTACTCCCAATGCTTTTTGAGAGAGGTTTGCTTTTTTGCGGGCTTCTTTGAGCCGCACTGGAATTGGGTTTTCGAATGGCACTTGAGTTTCATGTCTCTGATCTCACGGTAACTAAGATTTTCTTAGTTTTACTGATTTCTGTATACTAAGCAATCCTTAGTATTTTAGTGGTATATGCGGTACATGAAGCGTTCTTTGAAAATCAGTGATGAAATGCACAACTTATTGATTGAAAAAGAGATGGATGGTTTTTTAGTTGTTGAGCTAAGAGATGCATTTGTTTCGATTGATGACTCCTATGTTGATTTGGATGATGCTCGTCGTAAGGTTTATCGACAGCTCCTTCGTTTGGTGAAGAACAATTTGCTTCGAGTTGAAGGGGCGGGGCAGCAGAAACGATACTTTCAAACAGACTTATTTAAAGGCCTTCAAATCGATACTGCATCAGACAAAGCTAAGGTTACTTTTTCCACCTCGTCTGATTACTCGGTATTAAGACACGAACGCAATCAGTACAAAGGTGAGCTAGAGATTGTTTTTGGGGAGATTAATGAGTATCAGTCTCTCTGTAGCCGCTTTCCTGAACTCGAGCCGAGGTTGCTTCCACTTCTTGAGCAAGCAAGAGAGCATTCAGCGCAGTTGTTAGGAAGAGTGAATGTACTCACCAGTGTTCTCAAAACACTTTGTGAGGACAACCAGTCGTGCTAAGGCCATGGCAGGCACAATGCTCAGAGAAGGCATTACAGAAATACAGCTCAAACCAGCAGCACTTCTTCTGCCAAGCAACTCCAGGGGCTGGAAAAACGGTACTGGCTGCGACGGTCGCTTCAAGGTTGATGCAAGAGGACAAGATCGACCTTGTATTATGTTTCTCACCTTCTTTAACTATTTCAAGCGGAATAAAGAAAACCTTTTCACAGATTCTTAATTGTACCTTTAATGGAGGATTAGGTTCTATTGGACGATCTCTCACTTATCAGTCGATTCAATTTCTAAATGAGGAGTTTTGGCTGACGCTAAGAAATCATCGAGTTTTTGTGGTCTTTGATGAGATACACCACTGCTCTGGTACAGAGATTGAAAATGCGAATGTTTGGGGGCAACAAGTCCTTGCAAAGATTCAAGGACTCGCAACGTATACCCTTGCTCTTTCAGGGACTCCGTGGCGTTCAGACTCTTTGCCGATAGTGTTGGGACAGTACAGCGATCCTGACGGAATGCTTTTGGTTGATTATCAATACACGTTAAAACAAGCAATCGGCGATAAGGTTTGCAGAGCCCCTAAGATTGTTTTGGTTGATAATGAACATTTGACCGTGACGAACGATGAGAAGGTGGAGTCTTTTTCTTCAATATTGGAAATGATTAAGCAGACCAAGGCCTCATATCAAAGCATCATTCATAATGAAGATGCAATGGAGTACTTACTTGGATTGGGTTGCAAAAAGCTTGAAGAAATCCGTTCTCGATCCCCGACGGCTGGAGGGTTAATTGTTGCTGCATCAGTTCAGCATGCACAAACAATTAAAAAGGTACTTTTTGAAAAGTATGCTCAATCGGTCTCAATAGTGACCTATCGGCATGAAGAGCCTTTAGCAGAGATTGAACGTTATAGACGAGGCGATACTCAATGGATTGTTAGCGTTGGAATGATTAGTGAGGGGACCGATATTCCGCGCCTTCAAGTGTGTTGTCACATGAGTTCAGTCAAAACCGAATTGTACTTCAGACAGGTGCTCGGGCGAATTCTTCGTGTGAACGGCGCGACAAATCAACAAGCGTGGTTATTCACCTTTGCTGAACAAAGCTTGATTGACTATGCAGAAAGGATTGAACAAGATATCCCTGAGTCGTGTATATATGCAAAGTGGGAAAAGTTTGCAGAAGCCGAGCCAGATACTAAGCGCAACCGTCTGAGCGAAAAGGGGCTGCTAGAAGAGCGAGGAGGACTTAGCTCTAAGCTTGTATGGAATAGCACGACAAGGAACACTGAGAATATTGATGTCGCATTTGGCGCATTTGGCGCATTTGATGAGCTTCGGCTTGGAACTTTTAGACAGCGGGTAATATCGGCATTTTTGGCTTCTTGAGTAGGCCTATTACTTTACCAACTCGTTTGATTCAATATAAATTCAGAATTTCGACCCTGTATTGCTTCTGGTCTGAAAGAGCTAGTAAATCCTGCTAGCTCAAAAATACCCCAAAACGTTTCAGGAGCCACAGTAAAACCCATAGGATTAGCTAATGAACAACTACCGAGGAATCCTCAGTAGTTGCAAAGTTTGCAACAACCCCTACATGGCCCAATGGTCCAACAGCCTGTTGGATAAATTTTAATACCTAAATTTTGCAAGAGGGTCTTACAAAAATGCGAAACAAGTTGTTTCGTAAATCGTCTTTGCCCAATTATTGCAGAGCTCATTACTATCTATCCGTTCGCTAATCATTATTTGACCAACTTTTCCTGATGTAGGTATGGTGTAGAGGACCTATCATATAAATTTGGGCGGAGTTTAAGGTGAATAAAGAAACCAAAAAGAATTTTGATCAAGTATTCCAGGCTGCGTTAGCACTGTTTGGTAGTGAAGAAGCTGCTAATCACTGGCTTAAGCACCCAGTTCGAGGACTTGGTAACAAACGACCAATTGATATGCTTTCGACAGCCGAAGATACCAAGGCTGTACTCAATTTGATTGGCCGTTTAGAGCATGGAGTGTTTTCGTGAGCTTTGTTGCTACAAACTTTTGCCCCCAAACGTTTCAGGAGCCACAGTAAAACCATAGGATTAGCTAGTGAACAACTACCGAGGAATCCTCAGTAGTTGCAGAGTTTGCAACAACCCTTACATGCCCGAATTGTCCAAACAGCCTGTTGGACAAATTTTAATACCTAAATTTTGCAGAGGGCCTTGCAAAAATGCGAAACAAGTTGTTTCGTAAGTCGCCTTTGCCCCATTATTTGGTAGACCTTTTACTCATTCACATCCTGTTCATGGGCTTTGCCCTACTAAAAGTTATCCATTGATCTAATGGGGTGCATTGTAAATCTCCGTGGTGTATCACGGGGTAAATTCGACCAACGCATATGCGTTTGAGCTATCAACTAACTTGTATACTCAAAATGTTGTTTGAATCTTTTTGGCGCATTTTCAATGACACCCTTAGTTATTTCGATTCTAGATATCCCTCATCAAAAAAAGGGGTTAATATCATAATAATTGCAGAGCAACTGATTGAGAATATTGATGGAAATCGAAAAAGTAGAGCTGATTGGGTTTAGAAATTTTTCTCGAAGCACAATAAACTTTAACGCAAATACACTTATTCTGGGTGCAAATGACGTTGGTAAAACAAACCTTATTTTTGCACTTCGACTACTTTTAGATCGGTCTCTATCCGAGCGCGATATTGAACCGCAAACGACAGACTTTTACATTGACTCAAATGGTCAGCAAGTTTCTGACTTTGAAGTAAATCTATTTTTCAAGAACGTTTGCGAAGATTCAGCTCGTTCGATTTTGAGAGGACATGTGTCTGAAGATGACACTACCGTATTCTCTTTTAGAGCAAAACTGTCAGGCGACTATCAAATACTTACAGGTAGTAGCATGGATGATCTACAGGAAGCGAATTCTCGGTTTTATCTTAAGGCTATAAGTTTAAAGTATGTCCAATCAAGAAGAGATTTGAAAAGGTTTATCGAATCAGAAAAGAAACATCTCCTTAAGATCGCAAAAGAAGAACGACCAGAGCAAGAAGTTAAAAATGATGATACTCATACCTCTTTAATTTCAAAAAGTTTGACTACTATAAATAGCCAAATAAAAAACCTTAATTACGTTAGACAATCAACTAGCTTGGTGAATGAAGAGCTTAAGTCTCTTTCTCACCTAAACTCTGGCTATCGAGTAACTTTAGATACTGGTGCGATACAAGTTCAACAATTTATTGATAATCTTCAACTTGGCGCCGAGAAAAATGGAGCACCATTATTGTTAGGTGGTGATGGTCGAGACAATCAAATCTTGTTGGCGTTATGGAAAGCGAAAAGTGAACGCGAATATGATCCTCAACATCACGTTACATTTTATTGTGTCGAAGAACCTGAGGCCCATTTGCACCCTCATCAACAAAGAAGGCTAGCCTCATACCTTAATGAATCTTTATGCGGTCAAGTACTAATCACCACCCATTCGCCACAAGTAGTAGAGCAATTTAAACCAAGCTCTATTATTCGTTTGTATATAGATAAAGATACTAGCGTCGCTGCATCAGAGGGGTGTTCACAGTGTATAAATGATGCATGGGATGATCTTGGGTATCGAATGAGTATTTTGCCTGCTGAAGCCTTTTTTTCTTCTTGCGTGCTATTAGTTGAAGGGCCTTCAGAAAAGTTACTGTACCAAGAAATGTCAAAAGAGATCGATAAATGTCTCGACTACTTTAATGTATCCATAATTTCCGTTGATGGCGTTCAATTTAAGGTTTATACCCAGATTTTATCCGCTATGGGTATCCCCTATGTCGTGCGTACTGATAATGATGTTTCCAAAGTTCCGCATAAAGATGAACGAACACTAGCTGGCTTTAATCGCTGTATAGAGATTGCCAATATGACTATTCCTATACCTCCAATAGCAAGAGTTGGACTTGATGAAACTCCAGAATCAATAGCAAGTTCAGATGTGTGGAAAGATTACAGCAAGCTGTTAAACCCTAGAGGTTTGTTCGTAGCTAGAGTCGACCTAGAAACAGACCTTTATGACGAACTTGCGTTGGAAATGGAAGAGTTTTCTGGAAGCAACGATAAGCTCAAAGCTATCAACTACTTAAAGTCTAGTAAGGCTATCAATATGCGTCAGTTTATTAGTCGGTATCGGTCATCTTTAGCCAAAATTGAGAATGGTGAATTAGCAAAGCCTTTACTCCAAGCGATTGAACGAGCAAAAGGGTTATAAGGATGAGCTTTGAATATACAACTGAGCAAAAAGATGCAATAGCACAAGCTGGTAACATGGTGATTGTTGCATGTCCCGGTAGCGGAAAAACCACTGTCATAGTAGAAAAAATTAAACAGGACCTAATCAGCCTCCCGCAGTATCAAGGTATCATCGGAATAACATTTACTAAAAAGGCTAGTAAAGAAATCACCCAGAAAATTGCTAAAGGTTGTTTCAATACAAACTCTAGTTTTATAGGAACAATAGATCAGTTTTGCTTGTCCGAAATAATATACCCGTTTGGCAGGCATGCTTTTAGTATGCCCCATCAAGAGCTAGAGTGTATTAAGTTTGAAGATTTGCCACAAAGTGTATTGGATGAGCTGCAAAGTAACTTCGGTGCAAATAATGTCGGTCAAATATCCAGCAATCTTATCGAAGTATCACAATTTCTATTCATGAAGGGAATAGTACTATTAAACTTTACTAGTCAGTTGGCACAATTTGTCTTAAGCAAGTCAAACAGTTGTCAACGCTATATTGCAGCTCGGTATAAAGCAATATACATCGACGAATATCAGGATACGTCTTCAGAACAGCATCGACTATTCCTATCGATTTTAAATTATGGATTAAAAGGCATAGTAGTAGGTGATATAAATCAATCTATTTATAAGTGGCGGGATGGGAAGCCTGAGTATCTCTTGCAGTTATCTGAACGCAACGACTTCGCTAAGCATACTATATATATAAACCATAGGTGTCATCCTTCAATAACTAACTACGCTAACAGGTTATTGGAGCCAAATAGTCAACTTACCAAGTGCGACCATAAAAGGATTTACCATGCTCGATTTACAGGCACACAGCTAGATGCGTTCAAACAGATAGAGCAGATTGTATACAAGTTAAGAGAGAAATACACAGACCTGAAATACTCTGATATTGCAATATTAGTAAGAAATAACAGCAGTCTTGAGCTATTTGACGAACACTTACCATTGCCACATGTCGTCTATAGAGAAAATCCACTACACAATTCCAATAGCTCCCATCTTCAGATGTGTCACGACATATTAAAGTTTCGTTATGATCTAGCTTGGAGTGCTACTGACATTGTTGAAAAGTATTGTGAGAAGAAATCACAGAAACATAAGTCTCAGCTAATTGACGTCATTAAAATATGTCGGGATATCGAACAATCAGCGTTAGCTATATACATCAAGAATCTATGTCCACTATTGCTAGAGTCAGAACTCGCGCAAACAGAGTTCGAGATTTTGTCTCAAGTGATTGAGAACAAGAAATTCATAAACATGTATACGACTACTGAGTCGATAAATGTAATGACCGTACACAAATCTAAAGGATTAGAGTTTAAAGCTGTTTTTATCATGGACTTGTACCAATACATTTTTCCCAAATATGATTTCACAACATGGGAAATTGACGATTATGAGCAAGAGCTAAATTTGCTTTTCGTAGGAGTCACACGCGCGATTAACCATTGTTTTCTGATAACAACGACTAGCAGGCTAAACTCAAATCTAGAATTAAAAAATGGGGCTCCTTCTGTTTTTATGGAGTTACCAAATATTAAAGGGCTCTATACAGACCTAACACGATAAGCGCGTAGTGGAGGTTGTAGAAGATGGGTAAATTTGGCCACTTTACTAGAGGTCTTGTGATACTCAAGGTAATCCGTGAAATGCTAAATTAGCAAAGCCCCTGAAACACAATTGTCCACAAGCGCGTTAGAGTCTGCGCTTTAAGGTACACGCTTCGGATAAGCTGAGTTTTGGTGGAATCTAGCTTTCTTCAGTCAATAAAATGGGAGGTATGAGTAAGCTACTATCCGAGAAAATATTCGATGTCATATGCGTCAAATATTGTGTATTTGCGCTTTTTACCACTGGGATCTTTGTAGGTTGGCATCTTGCACCCCCTGAAAGAAGTGAAATCGGCGACTAATGGAGTCAATAGCGTCAAGGCTTGACGAAATCGCTTTGATAACAAAGTTCATTTTCCCAATGGTTTTCCTCTACGTCATCAGTTATGCGATAGTAAGGACCTGCCAATTGGCCAAGTAGTGAGGCCGCAACAAATATTAGCAGGGATAGCGCTTCTGAGGATTCTATCAGAGTTAGAGATAAAGACTTCAACATACTTGTTAGGCCTTGCGAGAGCGATAACCAATATCAAGAAATAGCATTAGAAAAGTATGGTTCTATCAAGGCGAATTCAAAGTCTAGGGCATATCAGCAAACATTAAAGCTAATTGTTGATAATGTTACTTCGACTGGCGCGAAGCTCCATCCTGTTTAGTATGAATTAGTCAGTCCTCCTTTTGGTTATATCAAGGAGAAAGAAGCCGGACCTTTATTGAGAGGGTTCGGCTTTTTTGATTGTTTAATCAATGATAAGCGAACGTTTTGAATTGGGTCATTTAAAGAGAATTCAAACAAATGCATAATAGTTGCAAATTGCCTAAAAATGAAACTCAATGAATATTGCAGCATTAAAATCTCACCAAACCTTACCTTTAGCAAGATCGATAAATCCTTTTTTCATCAACCGTGGAACGTTCTTTGAGCCGAACCCAGGTTTTGAGAACCTCAATCTACCGGACCAAATGCTATTTGATAGTGATTTCGCGCTAATAGCGAGTATACGGATAAGGTTGATGCCAGGGTATAGAATTACTGCTTTACGTATTCAATACAGTGACGATGAGTATGAGGAAGTCCAATATTCTAAAAAAACTAAAGATGGTGATGGGGAGGTTTTCATTTGGACACCGTCAAAAATCATTAGAAAAATTGAGTTTGTCGATACCGAGGTTATAAAAAATATAACTGGTGTGAGCATCATGGGGCGAACGGTTCAAAACTTACAGATTCTATTTGACCAAATTCAAGGTAGCTACGAGCAAATTCAAACCGAATGGGAAAACAAGGTAAAAGAAATTCAAGAAAGTTCTCAAGAGAATCAAGCTTTAGAAACCAAACGTGATCAAATAAAAGCGAATGTCTTTACCTTAGAAGACAAACTACTAGAGCTCGACTCCATTATAAAATCCAAAGAAGATGAGCGTGATAAGTTAGACGAACGTGAATTAGCAAGTCGATTCAACTTAAAACAACTTGAAGAGGACGTCGAAAAACAAACGCAAGTTCTGTTTGACTTTAATGACGAAAATGAAAAACTAGCTAAATTCAACAAAAAAGTAAAATCAGAAAATAAGGCTCTAACCGTAGACTTAAACAAGTTAAAGGTAGAAAAATATAGATACAGTGAAGATTTTGACTCTTTTAAACGAGAGTTAAGCTTACAGAACTCACTCTTTTTGGCATTAATTAGTCTCTTGGGAATAGTAGGTGCAGCGATTGTACATAGCTTACTTAGCGGGTCATATGACTTAATCGATTCATTTAATCGTGGAGCTAACATTTATGAATTGTTAATAAGTAGAATCCCATCGGTTACGGTAAATAGTTTGATAATCTTGTTCATATCTAAATGGTTAGGAGTATTGATTCAAGGCCTAATTAACAATCTTGATGAGCTCAAAAAACTTAAAAAACTGGTTTATCTTGTTACTGAAGTGACAGAATCGCAAGCAATAGGATTAGCCGAAGATAATGAACCAGGTGAACGTTATAAGCAGCGTGTAATGCAAAAAATGTCCATCATAAGAGATGCATTAAATATAAAGAATAGCAGTTATGTTGAAGAGCCTACTAAAGGTAAAGTGGAAGAGCTATCTGAAGCGGCTGGTAATACGCTGCGAGTAATGGCAGGGCGTTAGAGAGCTGTCAGTTGGTCGAATTTACCCCCGTGATACAACACGGGGATTCACAACGAACAGCATTAGAAAAATGGATAACTTTTAGTAGGGCAAAAGCTCATGAACAGGATGCTAATGAGTAAAGGTCTAAGCAACTTTGGGGCAAAGACGTGTTTGCTATAGTCGGTTCACATAACCTTTGCCGAGTGCACTAGCAGAGGTTATGCGACAAGCTTATTGGAATCGAGCAAAATATATTGCCTTCCGACAGTTGAATCGAACCCTCTTACAAACAAGTAGAGAATTGCTTGTGTGACTGATATCGACAATAACCTTCTACTCGCTGGCGCAGGTACAGGAAAAACAAGTGTTGTAGTCGGAAAATCAGGTTATTTAGTTAACATTTGCCAAAACTATCTCGCTGAAAGTAATTTACAACCTGTTATGCAATTAAGTGCAATTGAGAAGGCCAATAGAACCTTGTAAGGTCAATGTATACAAATAAGATATGACGCAGAGTTTACCTGCTGAGTTACTCTCAATAAGCCAGTTACGACGACCAGTGATTTTGAACGTCGCTCTCGATTCATTGTTTGTTGTCTTGTGTTAGAGCTACCTGGAAAATACGCTGGGGATATGTGTTTTACACATGCTCTGGATTCATCTTAAATAACTACATTTAGTCAGTGCGGGGTTAGCTATTACTCTAAAATCTGTCGAAAATGCGGAAATGATTCGCTGCTTGAAAGCCCCGAGCTTAAGTTCATCAAACGTATCAAGTGACTTATTGAATCTCCTGGAGTAAGCGTTTCTTATCTTTATATTCATTTTTAATATTGAGATATTTATCGAGTGTTTGTCGAGTTGTTGTGATTGTTAGACTAAATTCAATTTTTGCCACTAATAGACCCTAAGTGAGTTTTCTTTGCCATATCGCACTAAAAAAGGACAAGTAGTTGATAGAGTGTGGTTGTATACGGCAATCACAAGAGCAGAGAGTTAGATTCATATCGTTGGTAGCAGCGAAGATTTTAAGGCCGTAACTTGCCAACTAAGTAACTCGCACAAGCGTAACCGTTACCTTGTAGATCTTTTCGACTTATCGTTGACGCCAGCAAAGCCACTAACCTTTACGAAACGCATATTTTGACTCCTATTCAACTGTAATTTGAGCAACCTTTACGATAGTTGCATTTTGTGTAAAGCTTGTTTTGCATAGTTCTATGGGTGCAGCGGCGGCAATACGGCACATTGCACTCACTCGCTCGCTCAATTTTAAGTGAAAGTGCTATCCATATTGTGATTTTGAAACGCTGAAGCAATCTCTGTCATTGCAATGGCTAAGCAAAGAAGAAGCGCCAGAGATGCTAGGTAAGATGATCTCAGTCGGCGCACTGGCATCTTTAATCACTTACGGATCTATCTGGGTGATGCTAGAACAGCTGAAGCTCGACTTTGCTTGGGTGTACGGTATTACTGGCGGGATTGGTTTTATTCTAGTTTTGGTGATGACCTTTGGCTTCCCTGAGTTTCAGACCAAGACGCCACAGAATAAAAAGTTGGTACTGCGTAAGCGTTACTGGCTCTACTACGCGCTAACGTTTATGAGCGGCGCGAGACGACAAATCTTCACCGTATTTGCAGGCTTCTTGATGGTAGAGAAGTTCGGTTATTCGGCGGCCGACGTCACATTGTTGTTCTTGGTTAACTACCTATTTAACTTCTTGTTTGCAAAACGCATTGGACGATTCATCGGTGTGGTTGGTGAGCGCAAAGCGTTGATCTTCGAGTATGTGGGTTTGATTGGTGTGTTTGTCGGTTATGGTTTGGTGCAAAGCGCGGAATGGGCGGCGGCACTTTACGTGGTCGATCACCTGTTCTTCGCATTGGCGCTGGCGATCAAAACTTACTTCCAGAAAATCGCAGACCCGGCAGACATGGCATCAACCGCTGGTGTCTCTTTCACCATCAACCATATTGCCGCAGTCGTTATTCCGGTCGTGTTTGGTGTGATTTGGCTGTCTTCCCCTGCAACGGTTTTCTACATTGGCGCTGCGATGGCGGCGGTTTCTTTGGCGTTGTCTTTAAACATTCCTAAGACACCTGAAGAAGGTAATGAAGTGCGAATGTTTAGCTGGCGTTAACGCTAGGTAGAGACAAATAAAAAGCTCCAATATCGCTATTGGAGCTTTTTTGTATGTGCTAGTTTATGGTCGATAAACGATATGCTTTAAACGGATGAACTTGAAGACTCGGATTTACGAACAGTAAGGTAAGGTGTGATATACCTTATCAACGCGAGACAAAATAAGCAGTTTTCGCTTCAGTTCTCATGTTCAAAGGAATGTGTATAGCGGCCTAAATGGACAAATATCGTATGTTGGGTTCGAATCACGATTTTTGAATTGAGTATAGTGTGATAGGTCGAGTGAAAACTCGACCTTACGACTAAGTTAATACACGTGAATGGTTTATTTAATAACTGAGAAAAAGAGTGCAGCTATTGATAGTATTGTGGGAATTATCATTCCGAAGACCATAAATTTCATTTTCATCCAATATAGACTTCTCTCATACTGATGAATTCTTTCCAACAGAAATAATATACGATCCATTTTTATATCTTCACCACCAAAAATAAGTGATAGTTCACTTTCATAACCTGATCTCATTCCAATGTTCCTACTTTTTAGTGACTAATAGTATTTTAAATATAACTTTATAATAACTTACCTTGGCTCTGATTAATTATAGAGTGGTTGATACCATCAACAATGGATACGGGTATAAGTAAAGTTACCGAGTTTATTAACAGTAAAATAATCCGCTAACGTAAACTAACTAATAAATCACAATAAAACCCTAGATGTGAATATCTACGTTATTGATTCCATTAATTACTTTTCTCAAGTGAGGGTTGTAGTTTGGTTCCTCATACCTTTTCAGCTGATGTACAGTTACTTTACTGATTTAGAAAATGTACACGGCTCCAGCGTCTTTCCAAGAATTGTCACTCCAATCGAGAAGAGGATCAGAAGGATGTCCAGGTGCTCCGATAGCAAGCTCGTCAGTGCCGGGTTTAAACATCATTGATTTTCCGAACTCTTCTTTTACACCACTGACACTATCACCCGTAAAAACCCCTTCCCATGCATAGTCTCGATCACCATAGCTGGTTAGGTGGTAAATATAAACAGCACCATCTGGGTCGCCACCAACTTCTAAGGTATCAGAGCTGTGATGAAAACCAAATCCACGCCATGGGGCAAGCGGGGCGGATACCGCTAGATAACCATTGTCACTAAGCGAAATACCAGTACCAAACTTTTGCCCCTTAAACGCTTTTACTGGATCTATTGTATCGACGTTTGACCAAAACCCTTTTTGTGAATCGTATCTATAACTCAAAACTTGATCGATCCCCGGAGCTCCAACAAGAATGAGATCTGCGTCTTTCTTTATAGTCACTGAAGACCCATAACCACTGTTCTCAGTTGGAATAGGTAATTTCAGTATGGTTTCTAAGTGCCAAATATCATTGTATTCGTTTGGAGAGGGGTTAAGACGGTATACATAGACAGCACCACCGTGTTGGACTTCGCTTCCTGTCCCTTTTCGCATTGAATCCATAGGAGCACCAACAACTAAAACGTTGTCTTGTGCAATAGCGACACTAGCACCGAACCTTGCATCTACAGCTAGGTCATCTGGACGCTTTAGTTTCAACTCATTAGGGTGACGTAAAGTTTTTATGCCCGATTCAGGAGCTGCTGGAAAGTTGAGGTCTTTATTGATGAAGAATGAGACTTCCCCTGCATCATTTTTTTCGGGGTCTCCCATGATGATGATACCGCCATTTTCACCTGAACTAGCTAAAGCTTGCCCACTTGAATCGCTGTAATTTTTAAGCGAAAGTTTTGGACGCCCATTATTATCGTGGTGCATTTTGTTAATATGAACTAGCGCTTCTTTTTTCGTCGAACACGTAGATGTTGCAAGCATCATGTCTTCGAAAGTGTTACCTATGCCCACCAGACTATTCGTTGTTTTTTGTCCGTCAGTGTTATAGCTCGTACTATTAGCTATGTATTCATCATAACCATAATTGCCACTTTTCTGCTTTGTATAAATATCAACTACGCGAGTTGTATCTTTACCTGAATTGACAATTAAATGGTCATTTTGCCAAGTTATAGCTTCGCCAAATCGAACGTTGTTCCACTCAGAATGGTCAAGATATGTTTTAACGCGGATGACAGTTTGTTCTAGATTCTTTAATTGAAATTGTGGGGATTGAACAAGACAATAATCATTATCTTTGCAGGCTAACAGTTCATAATCAGAAGAAGCGGCATCAAAATCGACGAGGTCGATCTTTAGTTTATATGAAGTACCAGTGATAGAGGGGTCAACTACTTCGCTAATTAAACCTTGAGTCGAGGGTCTATAACGTATCAACTTATAATGTTTAATGCCTTCAATTTTATTCCATTCCAAAAGTATGCTTTTAGCTTGAATTGATTGGGATACGGTCAGAGAAGAGTTGTCTTGGTGAGTGTCTGATGAAGGAGATGAACCACTTCCACATGCAGATAAGTTTAAGGCGGTGAATATAAGAAAAATGTACTTTTTGGTCATTGTGACCCTCCATAAGTAGAAAATTAACTCGAAGTGTTGATGAGTACCTGAAACTCTGTTTATTGATTAGTTGAGCCGTAGGATAATTACTAATCCCCGTTAATTCTAAATTTAAATTGTCAACATTACTTTTCAATAAACGTGATGTTTAGCACTTTACAAAGGCTTTAGTTTTCTAATTATTCAACCTACGATCGAATCAGTTACGCTAGCTTTAATGCACGTAATTTCGGAAAGTAGAGTAAACAGAGTTTATATGCGGCTGGAAGTGAGAGAGAGGTTTAAGTCGGAGTGGTAACTAAATAAAACCCTAGAGACTCATTGCGAGCCCTAGGGTTATATATACAGATTATTAGTCTAGCTTAGCCTAGTTGCTACTTACTGTTTTCAAAGAAGAGCGTAGCTTGAAGATTCCCTTAGGTGCCTTGGTCAGCAAGATGCCACAAAGTAGAGGGATCATCATAAGCAGAGATTGTTCAGATAGAACCTCACCATTGATGTAGCAAGAGATCAGTAGCGCAACCACTGGGAAGATTAAGAAGCAGATAGACGCTTGGAACGGCGTCGAAACCTGTCCTAATTTAAAGTAAGCCACAATGCCGCCAACACTCGCCACAAAGCCTAGGTAAACCACAGCAGAGATTGAGTCCCAAGTGAAAGATTCAACATTTACGTTTTCGCCCATAGCTGATACGGCAAATAAGAAAAGAGCTGCAATTAGGCTCGGTACGGCGTTGTAGGTTAGTACTTCAATACCTTTGCAGTGCCTTTGAACCAACACATACATCACTGCGTGAATCGCAACAGCAAGGCCTAAACAAACCGTGCCAATAAGGTAGTCATCGCCACCCATCTGCATTTCATTACCAAGGATTAAACATAGGCTCACAACAGCAGCGATCAAACCGAATATCTGGTGCTTCGCCAGTCGTAGACCTAAGAATAAGCCAGACATCAGCATTACTGCGACAGGCATGTTGGCGAAGATGATCGACGCTAAACCTGAAGAGATGTATTGCTCGCCATAGATCATCAACGTAAACGGAATCGCGAAATACATCAACGCAACAATAAGCAGCCATTGGCGCTTACCTTTAGGGAACAGCAGTGGTTGGTTGAAGACTTTCGCCAATACTGCAAGCAGAGGTGCTGCAAGTAAAAAGCGCAACGCAGTAGCAAAAATAGGTGGGATAGAATGCAATGCTACTTCCATAGCGAACCAAGTGGTTCCCCAAATTAAGCAAACAGAGACAAAAAGCAAGATAGTTAGCGACTTCGAATTCATGGTGACTACTCATTAATAATTATTTTAAATCATAGGCTTGTAGCGCCTTAATGACGTGGCACAGTATAGAAAGGTAGTCGGAGAAAAATTTTGTCTTTTTATCTCTAATTTTAGTTTTTTGTAGTAATTAAATCTCCAATGTAATTATTTTATAGAAAATAAATTCACTTTAGATAGTTTAAGTAAAGTCATTATTCTTTGTGAGGTCTAATTTTGCTCAGAAAGTAATCAACTCACGAGTATGGCTGTTGGGTCATTGCTGTTAGCGTAGCAATAAAAAACGCGCCCACAATTAGGCGCGTTTTTGTTCAATACGTTTAAGATACGGTATCTACTGCGTAACAGGCTTAACTTGTTTGGACTGCCTGACTGCCAGAATAAGTTGTGGTAGCAGCGACATCACGATCATGCCGGTCATTAGTGAATACTGGACTGGAGTAAATGATTCACCCATCAACACCATGCCTGTCACGATGCCAGCTACTGGGTTTGCGATGCCACCGAAGGTGAAATCAACCACCGACATACGTTGTAGCAACCACACATACATGCCGTAACCCAGTGCAGTGTTTAGCCCAATAACCCACACGAGCCCCATAGCATTACGAGTATCGAAATGAGTGACAGCGTTAACATAAGGCTGCGGGTCGATGAATGCATGAACGCCAGACGCGATAGACAAAATCGTACCGCCCAGAATCAGTTGCCACGTTAATACCTTCCACCAGTGCATGCGGTTACCCAGTGACTTGGTAATGCTGCTGCCGATGACAATACACATGATTGCGGCAAACATTGCGCCTAAACCGATTGGGTTCAGAGCAATTTGGCTTGGGTTAAACAGTACCCACGCTAAGGTGATCAAGCCAATACCAGACAAGGCTTGAATCAAATGTGGGCGCTGTTTTTTCACTACCCAATGGAAGATCATCGCGAACACAGGCACGGAGATCATGCCCACGCCAGAGATCGCCGAAGGCAGCGTTAGCGCCATCACGAAGATCAAGCCAAAGAAAGTCGCGATATTGATAAGGCCCAGTGTGAAAATGATCTGCCACTCGCCTTTTTTAGGCAATGTTGGCTTTACTGCTAGCAATAACAAACCAGCAGGCAACGCACGCAAAGCACCCAATAATAATGGTGGCCACTCCTGTAGCGTAAATTGCGTCACTGCATAGGTTGTTCCCCAAAAGAACGCGGGGATCATTGCTAATAATATGTTCATTTAAAATATCTTTACGTTAAGATAACTATTGTGTGAACTGTATACTGAGAACTAGTGGTTGTAAAGTATCTTTATGTTAAACTAGTTTGAAGTAATCAGACTAACAACGGAGCGAGATTGCAAATGGATGCTATCGACCGCGTAGTAGAGCAATGGGCAAAGGAAAAGCCCGAACTAGAAACTGAGCCTATGGCAATGATGGGTCGGATTATGCGTATTGCCAAGTATATGGAGACGCAAGTTGCCGATCTTCATAAAAAATACGACATGAAGCTAGGTGAGTTTGATGTGCTGGCGACGTTGCGACGTTCTGGAAAGCCTTACCGACTGACGCCATCAGAACTGATTGGATCCATGATGCTGACATCTGGCGCGATGACCAATCGCCTTGATAAGCTAGAAGCCAAAGGGCTGATCAGCCGTGAGCACAGCAAAGAAGACAGACGCAGCGTGAGTGTTCAGCTAACCAAAGATGGCCTAGTTTTGATCGATGAGATGATGACTGAACATGTCGAGATGCAGAAAAAACTGGTTAAATCTTTATCTGCTAGCCAGAAGAAAAACACCAACCAACTTTTAAAAACGTGGTTGAGTGCTTACGAGTAATCACTGGTTGAATCGTCTTTCTGAATTTAGTGAGCTGAACGAGCTTAATTTGATTTGAAAACCGAAGTGATGAGCTTCGGTTTTTTTGTGGCTTCAATTTGGTGTCGTGCTATTTAGTCTCGGTTTGTTTGGGATCAGAACTGAGCCAGAAAACCGAACAAGTTCCATCGATGTAATTCAATAATTTAGGACATCCTATTTAAGACTTCCCGTTATCAATAGAAAGCGCCCATCCGTATATTTCTCGTATTCCCACAATACAGAGAACACTAAAATGAAACTTAAAATAGCCCTTAGTACAGTACTACTCGCAACGTCATTTGCATCCCATGCAGAGTTGAAAATGTCGATCAGCGAACAAACCAACGGCGTTGTCGTTACGGTTTATCAAGATGGAGAACGCGTCCCTAATGCTCAGGTCACCACCAATATTCGTGGGCAACAAGTGACAGAAACATCAGACAGAGGACAAGCATTTTTCTACAAGAGAAATATCCCGAGGGTGTACCGATTTGAAGCAACCACACCTCAAGGAGAGAGTGTCCAACAAAGTCTATTTATCGGACGAGATAAATAGACTTTTCGGAGTGCCCAGCTAGAAGCAAGTTAGTGAGTTTGAGCCGATGCTCTCCAGCACTTTTCTAACTTTTTCAAAGCGAGTGTTTTTGCCTTACCCATGTTGCCTATTTGCCACGCAAGCACGATATCAACGGTTCTCGCGTGGCCAATTTCCACTAAGCTTCCAGCTTCTAACTCGGCGGTTATAAGCTGTTTAGGTAGAGTGCCAATACCAAGGTTACGTTGAATTGCCGTCAGCTTACTAGTCATTGAACTGACCGTACTGGTTTTTTGGTTTAGTAAGATGTTTTTGGTGACTTTAGGCTCTGACTTAGCGGTATCGGCCACTGCGATGATTGTGTGCTCACGTCGTGTAGATTCACTGAGCGGGTTTGGTTCATCTAAAATGGGTGCGTTTTTTGCGGCGACCCAAATCATTTCTACACTGCCGATAGTTTTAATATTCACTGTATTCGGTAGCTCGATATTGGGCATCGATGAGATGAGAATATCTGCTTTTCCTGAGGTTAATGCCTCCCAGCCTCCCGACAAAATATCCTCTTGGACATACAGTTGCGTGCTGCATTCTGTTGCCATATCAGCGATTAACGACAACGCAATATCTTGCCCGATAATGCCGTCATAGGACACAAATAGTTCGCTTTCCCAACCACTGGAAAAACGTTGTATTTGGTTTATGAGTTCATCTGATCCAGCCAGCAACTGTCGACCATTTTCCACCAACATTTGTCCCACCTGAGTAAACACGGCTCTGTGTCCTGACCTATCTAAGATCAAGATGCCAAGTTCGTCTTCTAATTTTTGAATCTGGTAACTTAATGCAGAAACGGAACGATTGAGGTGCGCAGAGGCTGACGAGTAAGTTCCCTCACGTTGTAGAACATCCAATATTTGTAAGGTGTCGAGCGGCAGTGTTTTCTTCAGAGTCTTCATAAAATCAATAAATATGGGGCAAGAGTTTCAATGAATTTAAGGTAATGGTAACAGCATTGAGGCTGTTCAATCTTCGGAATCAGTCAGTAATTTGTATGCGAGTATGTCTACTAAAATTTCAAACAAGTTGTTCTATTTTTCTCGTTATCATCTTAATGCTAAGTCGAATAACCTATCGGCAATGAAACTTATCAAGGCTTAGAACTATGAACACCAGATTGAACGACACACTGACTTTTTTCGCTCGTATTTTATTGGCTTACTTGTTTATTCAAGCGGGTTGGGGAAAGCTGTTTAGCTACGAAGGAACAGCGGGATACATGACTTCTCAAGGAGTCAGCACTCACTTGTTGCCTTTGGTGATTTTGCTTGAACTCGGTGGCGGACTGGCGATTCTAGCTGGATTTATGACTCGCTTTACCGCGTTCTCGATTGCGTTTTTCTCATTGGTCTCTGGTGTTATGTTTCACTTCGACCCAAGTTCGTCGGGGCAAATGATTCACTTCTACAAAAATGTCTCTGTTGCTGGTGGGTATCTGGCGTTAGCGGTACTTGGCGCAGGATCGTTTAGTGTTGATTACTGGCTGTCTAACAAGTTGAAGGAAGACGCTAAATGGACGCGCTTAATGGTTCTTGTACGTTAGCGTTCTTTGTCTAATCACATGGTATTCGTTAGTGTTGTTGGCGCAACTTATGAATAAAAACCGAAGCCTAATAGCTTCGGTTTTTTTGTTCTTGTTTAAGAACTTCAAGTACAGCTAATTGGCGAGTTAAGCTTGGAGCATCTCGTCGCTAAACAATTCTGCGCAGCCAATCCCGTTGATGGCGCAGCTCTCGTCGATGTCTGAGATGTCACCGCTGACCCCAATCGCACCAAGTACCGTTTTGTCCTTATCTCGAATCAGTAGGCCCCCTGGCACTGGCACCATGTTTCCGTGTGCGAGTACGTTTACGGCGGAGATGAATGCTGGTCGGTTGTCAGCATCTTGGGCGAGTTTTCTAGAGGAACAGCCCAGTGCGAGTGCTCCCCACGCTTTAGCGATCGCGATGTCTGGTCGCATCATGCTAGAGCCGTCTTGACGTTGCAGAGAAATCAGCTTGCCACCGCTGTCTAAGACGGCGACCGTCAAAGGTTCTGTGTGGATCTTGTTTCCTGCTTTTAAGGTGCCATCAATGATGGTTAACGCTTGTTGTAGAGTCAAACTTCCCATGTTATCTCCTAGTTTTTCAAGGGGCCATGTACCAAGCTAAGTCAGCCAATCATTACTCTTGTTTGTGAATATCATTGACTGATTCAGCTCGGTACAAGAGTCCTAACTGGACTCTTGTAATAGCCCATAGCTGGGTAAAGTTAGGAAGGCAGCGAACTCGTCGGCTGTAGAAAGTTGATAGAAAAGATCGGCTGTCTCTTCAAATCGACCTGCTGCATAGCGCGAGTCTCCGACTTCATGTTTTATGGTGTCCAGCTCTTGGTAAAGCCAAGAGTGGAATAGTGATTTGGTAAAGGTTTGGCCATCATCGAGCGTTACCCCGTGATGGATCCATTGCCAGATATTGGCTCTCGAGATCTCAGCGGTGGCGGCATCTTCCATAAGGCCGTAGATAGGTACACAGCCGTAGCCTTGAATCCAAGCTTCGATGTAATACAGCGCGATGCGGATATTCTTACGAACGCCTGCTTCGTCGCGGCTGCCTTCACAAGGTTTTAGCAGAGAGTCTGCATTGATCACATGGTCTGGGCTTTGGAAGTCCATTTGGTTTACTTTGCCATCGAGGTGCTTATCGAATATCGACATCGCTAAATCAACCAATGCAGGGTGCGCGACCCATGTGCCATCGTGTCCGTTTTGAGATTCTCTCTGTTTGTCTTCAATGACTTTGGCCGTCACTCGTGCCATCTCTTGCGGGTCTTTCGCTGGAATAAAGGCTGACATACCACCCATCGCCAGTGCGCCACGAGCGTGACAAGTACGCACCAACAGTTGGCTATAGGCGTTGAGGAATTCTTGATCCATGCCGATGCCGTGACGATCTGGCAGGATGCGGTCTTTATGGTTCTTCAGCGTTTTGATGTAGCTGAAAATGTAATCCCAACGACCACAGTTCATTGCCACGATGTGATCACGCATTGCATACAAGATCTCTTCCATCTGGAACACGGCTGGTAGCGTTTCGATCAATACTGTCGCGCGAATGGTGCCTTTTGGTACATGGAAATAATTTTCGGTGAAGCTGAAAATATCGTCCCACCATTGTGCTTCTTCCATGCTTTCAAGTTTTGGAATGTAGTAGTAAACCCCCAAACCTTGTTGTGCACGTGATTGATAGTTGTGGAAAAAGTATAAGGCGAAGTCCATCAAGCAACCGCCGATAGGCTGATTGTTGAATTGAATGGACTGCTCAGGTAAATGAATACCACGTGGGCGGGCAATCAGCAGTGCAGGATCGTTGTTTAATTGGTAACTCTTCTGTTTCTTCTCATCGAAGTAACTAATGGTACCAAGGTTGGCATCTCTTAGGTTGATTTGCCCTTCGACCATATTGGCCCAAGTCGGGGAAGACGCATCCTCAAAGCAACACATGAAGACTTTCGCGCCTGAGTTTAACGCGTTGATCACCATCTTTCTTTCGATAGGCCCGGTGATCTCTACGCGCCGATCGAGTAGCTCTGGTGGCGGTGTTGCCACTTTCCACTCTTTATTCTGACGAATGGAAATGGTGTCTTTTCTGAAATTGGGTAACTCACCCTCGTCATATTGAGCTTGTTTTACGTCGCGGTCACTTAGCAGGGCATGACGGCGATCTCCAAACTTATTGACGAGAGCTTCTAAGAATTTTAATGCATCTTTAGACAAGATCTCTTTGTACTCGGAGTTGTCCATATTCCCGAGTACCTGCATACACTGTACTTCTTCTCTCTCTTTTACGTCATTCATCATTGTTGTCTCCTTTGAACAATACGATGTCACTTTGTATACAAAATGCTCTTTTTAAGGGTATTTATATTTCATAAATTGTAAACAAGCAAAGGGTATTTAACATTTATTTATCATTTGGTCTTTTTGTGATTTATTTTTACGTAAAGATATTTTATGTAAAGCAATGAATTGTAAGCTTTTAAGGGTGGGTGCTTACTCAAAATGGTAGCTTGATGTAACGAAATTGTTTCATTTTGGGGTTGATAAATAGCGAGGATGGTTCATAGTACACAAAAGTTAGTTTAATTGTATACAATCTGAACTGGAGGTTCGAATGGCAATTATGAAAGCGATTGAAGCAGCGGTAGAGGTGCTTAAACGTGAAGGTGTAGACATCGCATTTGGTGTTCCCGGCGCAGCAATTAATCCTATGTATGCGGCTATGAAAAAGCTCGGAGGAATCGACCACGTCTTAGCTCGCCACGTAGAGGGTGCATCGCATATGGCCGAAGGGTACACGCGCACTAATCAAGACAATATTGGTGTGTGTATTGGTACCTCTGGCCCTGCGGGAACGGACATGATCACGGGTCTTTATTCTGCGTCTGCAGATTCGATTCCAATTCTATGCATCACAGGCCAAGCGCCACGTGCTCGTCTTCACAAAGAAGATTTCCAAGCGGTCGACATTGAATCTATCGCTAAGCCTGTGACTAAGTGGGCAACCACGGTACTGGAACCTGCTCAAGTGCCACGCGCATTTCAAAAAGCCTTTCATTTAATGCGTTCGGGTCGTCCGGGTCCAATCCTGATTGATCTACCGATTGATGTTCAGCTGGCTGAGATTGAATTTGATATCGATACTTATGAACCGCTAGAACCTTATAAGCCACAAGCGACACGCGCGCAGGTTGAGAAAGCATTAACCATGATGTCTCAATCGGAAAAACCGCTGATTGTATCCGGTGGTGGCGTGATTAATGCTGGCGCATCTGAATTGTTGCAACAGTTTGCCGAGATCACTGGTGTTCCTGTGATTCCAACCTTAATGGGCTGGGGATCGATCCCGGATGATCATGACTTAATGGCGGGCATGGTGGGGCTACAAACATCCCATCGTTACGGTAACGAAACCATGCTCAACTCTGACTTTGTGTTTGGTGTGGGTAACCGTTGGGCAAACCGTCATACCGGTTCTGTGGATGTTTACACCGAAGGCCGCAAGTTCGTACACGTCGACATTGAACCAACCCAAATCGGCCGTGTGTTCTGTCCTGATTTAGGCATTGTCTCTGATGCGAAAGCTGCACTAGAGCTAATGGTTGAAGTGGCGCAAGAGTGGCGTGACGCTGGCAAACTGCCGAATCGAAATGCTTGGGCAAGTGAGTGTCAGGAACGCAAGTCGACCATGCTGCGTAAAACCAATTTCGATGAAGCGCCAATGAAACCGATGCGTGTTTATGAAGAGATGAATAAGGCATTTGGTCGTGATACTTGTTATGTGAGCACCATTGGTTTGTCGCAAATCGCCGCCGCTCAGTTCCTGCATGTTTATAAGCCTCGTAACTGGATCAACTGTGGTCAGGCTGGCCCGCTAGGTTGGACAACACCCGCCGCATTGGGCGTACGAGCCGCCGATCCAAATCGCGATATTGTCGCTATCTCTGGTGATTATGATTTCCAATTCATGATCGAAGAACTGGCAGTAGGTGCACAGTTCAACTTGCCATACATTCATGTGTTGGTGAACAACTCGTATCTAGGTTTGATTCGCCAAGCACAGCGCCAATTTGATATCGATTATTGTGTACAACTGGCGTTTGATAACCAGAATGCACCAGAGCTTGAAGGCTACGGCGTTGACCATGTTGCGGTTGTTGAAGGTTTAGGTTGTAAGGCGATTCGAGTTCGTGAACCAGAGCAAATTGCCGCTGCGTTTGAGCAAGCAAAAGAGCTGATGAACAAGCACAAGGTGCCAGTGGTCGTTGAACTGATTCTTGAGCGAGTAACCAACATTGCGATGGGCGTAGAGATCAATGCTATTAACGAGTTTGAACCGCTTGCCGAAAGCCGCGGCGATGCTCCAACGGCGCTGGCGTACAAGTAATCATTAAGTCATGTGTATCCGTAGAGCTGAGGCTTAGCTCTACGGAAAAGCCTCCAATAGAGCGAGGCTCTACTACAAATAACCAGATTTTCAAAAATAAAGAATAAGGACAGAGTCATGGCAAAATTTGCAGCAAACTTGTCAATGTTATTCACGGAAGTTGATTTTATGGACCGCTTTGAAGCTGCCGCAGAAGCGGGCTTTCAAGGTGTGGAGTATCTTTTTCCTTACGCCTTTGATGCTCAGGCAATCAAAGCAAAGCTCGACGCTAATAACCTAGAGCAAGTGCTATTTAACTTGCCTGCGGGTGATTGGGACGCTGGCGACCGTGGTATCGCGGTCGACCCAGCGCGAGTTGAAGAATTTCAAGCGGGTGTACCTAAAGCCATCGCTTACGCAAAAGCGCTCGGTTGTACTCAAGTGAATTGCTTGGCGGGGATTGTTCCGCAAGGTGTCACCCAACAAGATGCGCAATCGGCGTTTGTGATTAACCTGCATTACGCGGCGAACGCGCTCGCAGCAGAAGGCATTAGCTTAGTGATAGAAGCGATCAATACCCGCGATATTCCGGGCTTCTTCTTGAACACCACGGAGCAAGCCAAAGCGATCATCAAAGAGGTAGGGAGCGATAACCTTTCTATCCAATACGATATTTATCACATGCAAATTATGGAAGGCGATCTTACGCCGACCATGCAGCAAAACATTGGCCAAATCGCACACGTTCAACTGGCTGACAATCCAGGTCGACACGAACCGGGGACGGGAGAAATCAATTACCCATTCGTGCTCAATTATCTTGATGAACTTGGCTATCAAGGGTGGGTTGGCTGCGAATACAAGCCGAAAACAACAACGACAGAAGGCCTTGGTTGGCTACACCAGTACCGTTAATTACGTCTGGTAACCCTCAAACGTTAAGGAGAACAAAATGTCTAAAATTGCATTTATCGGAACTGGCATCATGGGGAAACCTATGGCGAGTAATCTTCAAAAAGCAGGTCACGATTTGATTCTGTCGGATCACTTTAATGCAGCACCTGCCGATCTTGTGGCAGCAGGCGCAACGGTCTGCCATTCACCCGCAGAAGCGGCAGAGGCGGCGGATGTCATTATTCTAATGGTGCCGAATACGCCTCAAGTGGAAGACGTCCTGTTTGGTGACAATGGCGTCGAGCAAGGCCTTACCGCCGGTGGCGCTGCTGGAAAACTGGTTATCGATATGAGTTCAATCTCGCCAATCGCGACCAAAGCCATTGCAGCGCGAATCAACGAAGGCGGTGCTTCATACCTTGATGCTCCGGTATCAGGTGGCGAAGTAGGCGCTATCAATGCAGCGCTGACTATCATGGTGGGCGGTGAGCAAGACGCCTTTGATAAAGCGCGTCCGTTATTTGAAATCATGGGTAAGAATATCACGCTAGTGGGTGACAACGGTGCAGGTCAAACGTGTAAGGTGGCTAACCAAATCATCGTTGCTCTGAATATCGAAGCCGTGTCTGAAGCGTTAGTTTTTGCTTCAAAAGCCGGTGCCGATCCAGCACGCGTACGTCAGGCTCTATTGGGCGGCTTTGCTAACTCTAAGATCTTGGAAGTACACGGCGAGCGCATGGTTGAAGGCACCTTTGACCCTGGCTTTAGAATCTCACTTCACCAGAAAGACCTGAATCTTGCGCTAACGGGCGCACAAGAATTAGGTGTCGCGCTGCCGAATACGGCGAATGCTCAAGAGCTATTTGGTGAGTGCGCCGAAATGGGCGGTGAAGGTTGGGACCACTCTGCGCTTATTCAAGCGATAGAGAAACGCTCTGACCACTCGATTCGTTAATTAATTAGGGCTGCTATCGATTCGTAGCCCAACAGTTTGTTTATAAATCGCGTAGTTTCGTCTCCTTTTATACGCGTTCCTGATACGAGGCAAAGGTTGAAGTTGTTCCTTTCCAACTTGATCTTAGCAGGCACCCTTTCGCCTTGTATTGGGGTTCTTTTTTTCTCCGTCAACTAAGGAGTGGCTGATGGACATTGATGCTAAGCAGTTTCTGCAAACCCTTTTCTCAAGTGCTGTTAATCAGGCGCTACCTAAAAATCACATCGAACCTTTTCTTCCTCAAGATATTTTTTACCGCTCTGCTAATCAAGCTGGGCGAACTGTGGTGATAGGAGCAGGAAAAGCGGCCGCGTCAATGGCAGCAGAGCTTGAAGCGGTTTGGCAGGCAAAGAAACAACAAGACCTTGCACTGCGTGATCTTGAAGGCTTAGTGGTGACTCGTTATGAGCACACCGCACCTTGCGAACACATTGAGGTGATTGAAGCGGCGCACCCAGTTCCGGATGCGATGGGCTTAGAAGTAAGCCAACGTATGCTGCAATTGGTGAGTGACTTGAGCGCTGACGATACGGTTATTTGCCTATTGTCTGGCGGCGGCTCTGCTTTGTTAAGTCTGCCCGGTGGTGACATCAGCTTGGCAGAGAAGCAACAAATCAATAAAGCACTGCTTAAATCTGGCGCGGCTATTGATGAGATGAACTGTGTGCGTAAGCATTTATCGTTAATCAAAGGTGGGCGACTAGCAAAGGCCGCTTACCCAGCAAGAGTCGTCTCATTGGCGATTTCAGATGTGCCGGGCGATGACATCAGTGTGATTGCATCGGGCCCAACCGTACCAGACACCACCACCCGCTTTGATGCGATGGCAATACTGGAACGTTATCGAATTGAAACACCACCTTCGGCATTTGAATGGTTGAACAACCCAGAATCAGAAACCGTGAAACCAGATGACGCGTGTTGGAAAAACGCCGAGCACCATATTATCGCCACACCAATGTCGGCATTGGAATCCGCTGCTGCAGAAGCTGAAGGCTTGGGCATTCCGGCTTATGTGTTGAGTGATTGCATAGAGGGGGAAGCGCGAGATGTCGCGAAGGTTCACGCTGCGCTGGCTAAGCAAGTGGCCAATCATAAGCATCCATTTGAGGCGCCTTGCGTGATACTTTCTGGTGGCGAAACCACAGTAACCGTTAAAGGCAATGGTCGCGGTGGGCGTAACTGTGAGTTCTTGTTGAGCCTATATAACGAGCTCAAAGGCCAAGACAATATATTTGCATTGGCTGCCGATACCGACGGGATTGATGGTGTGGAAGACAATGCGGGTGCGTGGATTACACCTCAAACATGGCAACAAGGTTCGAGCCTGTCGCTTAAAGCGCAAGACTACCTCGATGCCAACAACAGTTACGATTTCTTCAAGCAAGTCGATGTGCTTCTTACCACGGGCCCGACGTTGACTAACGTGAATGACTTCAGAGCGATATTGATTCTTTAATTTGGACAGTTCAAACGCAGGGTATGGAATGGTCGCTTCTTAACAAATAGAGCGACCATTTTATTGTTATCAATGCTGTGACCTTGAGTTCTGAAATTATCTTCTGGACTAATGAAGCACGTTGATTACTATGATTTCAGTAACGAGCTGTAAAGGATGCAATATGTCTAGGATCAGACAAAAGAATCAAGATTTAATCATCGAAGTCGCGTGTGAACAATTCGCCACTCATGGTTATGCCGCAACAAAAATGGCCGATATCGCAAAAGCGGCCGACATTCCCAAACCTAACGTATTCTATTATTTCAGCTCTAAAGATAAGCTCTACAACGCTGTGCTTGAAACCGTCACTCAGCCCTTACTAGAAGCGTCTCGTCCGATTGAAGAACTCAGCGATCCTGTTGAAGCCTTGTCTCAATATATTCAAACCAAGCTGATCATTTCTCGCGACCATCCACACGCCTCTAAAGTGTTTGCCAATGAAGTGATGTCTGGCGCGAAAGTGTTACCAAAAGAGATCGGTGACGAGCTGTATAAACAATCCCAGATGATCCTCGATAAGTTCTCAACTTGGTCGGCGCAAGGTCTAATGGACGATGTCCCCGCACACCACTTGATGTTTACCATTTGGGCGGCCACTCAAACTTACGCCGACTTTGGATGGCAGATTTGCAGTGTAATGCAGAAAGAGCAGCTCGATGATAAAGACTACGAAGAAGCCGCTGAGTTTATCACCCAGTTAGTGATTAAAGGTTGCGGTGTGAAAAGCTAACGGTATTTGAAGGTTTATTTAGGTCTGCGATTGCGGGCCTTTTTTGTTTTTGTACAGGAGTGACGACTAGTGTAAAGCCACTTTTTGTGACCTGTTGTGCAATTACTTATTTCTCTTGAATTTGGCTCGATTTGGTATGCCATTTTATTTAAAGATAAGGGTATAGTGTCGCGAAAATTTGCGGCATTGTTGTTCTCAAGCACGAATAGCTAAGAACAACAAAGTGAAGCTTCTAACAATATTACACGCACAACATATAGGTTTAGCAATGACGCTTAAAAGCTTGGCATGCACCATCAGCGCTGTTCTACTGGCAGGCTGTGGTTCGACGGTCGCAACTCAAACATACAACGCCGATCTGATCATCACTAACGGACAAATTCTGACGATCAATTCAGAAATGGATGTGATTGAAGATGGTGTGGTAGTGGTGAAAAACGACCAGATTATCGCAGTCGGTAACGAGGATTTGATCACTCAATATCGCGCTGAAAAGGTGATTGATGCTCAAGATGGAATCGTCATGCCGGGTATGGTGAACGCGCACAACCATTTACCTATGATTGCGTTTCGTGGATTAGGTGAAGAGGGCATCTCGAACCGCTTGTTCGCTTACTTCTTCCCTCTAGAAGCTGAAAAGCTTAGCCGTGAACTGATTTACAATGCAACCAAGCTTGGCTCTATCGAATTAGCACAAAGCGGTGTAACCACTTATGCCGATATGTATTACCACATGGACGAAATGGCAAAAGCGACCAAAGAAGTCGGCTTACGCGCCGTGCTCGGCGAAACCGTGATTAAGTTCCCAGTGGTTGATGCCAAAGAACCTTATGGCGGCATTGAGTATGCCAAAGGTTTTATTGAGCAGTACAAAAACGATGAGCTGATTACACCTGCTTATGCACCACATGCGGTGTACACAGTCAGCAAAGACAAGCTGCAAGAGATCAACAAGCTGTCTGCTCAATACGATGTGCCGGTGCTGATTCACGTTGCTGAATTCCCGAATGAAGAGAAGCGCATCAAAGATGAAACTAAAGCAACGTCGCCAGTCGAATACATGGATGAAATCGGTGTGCTTGATGAGCGTGTAGTCATTGCTCACGGTATCCATCTTTCGGAGAACGACCAAAAGCTACTGAAACAAGCTGACGCGGGTATCTCATACAATCCAATGGCGAACGCTAAAGGTGCGACAGGCATTGCCCCTGCGTGGGAGATGTACCGTGCTGACATGCGCATTGGCTTAGGAACCGACGGTCCAATGAGCTCTAACCAAGTCGATATCATGCGCACATTAAGCTACGCAGCAAACATGCAACGCTTAAAGCATTCAGACCGCACCATCATGATCCCTGAACAAGTCATTGAGATGGCGACATTAGGCGGCGCAAAAGCCCTACATATGGAAGACCAAATCGGTTCTCTTGAAGTAGGAAAGAAAGCGGATATCGTGATTGTAGAGACACAATCAGCGAACATGATGCCAAGTTACGACCCATACGCGACACTAGTTTACCAAGCGAACCCAAGCAACATCGACACTACGATTGTTAACGGCCAAATCGTAATGGAAAACCGAGTGATGCAGACAGTTCAACTGGATGACATCCGCCAAAGCGTCGATGAGTTCGAAGCAGACATCACTGAGTTCGCTAAAGAGCTTTCTAAGAAAGCGATTAAGTCTAAGAGCTTGATGGATTAGGACGTCAAGCGGATTCTAAAAATCGAATAGAATGAATAAGCAAGAAAGGCCGACATCACGTCGGCCTTTTGCTTTCCGGTGAATCCAAAATATCGAAACTCTAGTTATTCATCGCCAACTTACCGAGCTTCATCGCCGCAGCGTGGTGGCGGTGCATCAGTTGCTCCATGTCTACGCCAATCACAGCACCATCGTTAACTCGCCATTTGCCGGCTACCATCACTTTATCCGCTTGTTGCGCACCGCAGAGTAGCAATGCAGCCAGTGGGTCGTGGCTACCAGAGAATCGAATATCGTCGAGCTTGAACATCGCGATGTCAGCTTGTTTGCCAACTTCTAGCGTACCGATATCCGTTCTGCCCATTGCGGCGGCAGAGCCCGATGTTGCCCAACGCAGTGCGTCGAAGTGAGATACGTTCGCAGAGCCATATTGTAGGCGCTGTAAGTACATCGCCATGCGCACTTCGGCAATCATGTTCGAACCGTCATTGGAGGCAGAACCATCCACTCCTAGCCCGACTTTAACGCCAGCGGCTTCAAGATCGTTGTTCTTACAAATACCGGAAGCCAACATCATGTTGGACGTTGGGCAGTGACTGATACCAATGCCTGCTTTACCCAAACGCTTGATCTCTTCTGGATTGAAGTGAATACCATGAGCAAGCCAAGTACGTTCGTTGAGCCAGCCCACATCTTCTAGGTAATCGACAGGGCGTAGGCCAAACTTCTCGATACAGAAGTCTTCTTCATCCAAGGTTTCGCATAGGTGAGTGTGCATCATGACGTTCTCACGCTCACTGATCTTAGCGGTCTCTTTCATTAGATCCGTGGTGACTGAGAACGGCGAACAAGGTGCGAGTGCGATTTGAATCATCGCGCCTTCATCACGCTGGTGGTAATCACGAATCAAGCGTTGGCTGTCATCAATGATGGTCTGTTCGGTTTGAATGGTGTGTCGTGGTGGTAGCCCACCTTCATCTTCCCCAAGGCTCATAGAACCGCGTGTGAATATGGCTCTAACTCCCAGCTTCTCTGCTGCTTCGACTTGTAAATCGATGGCGTGTTCAAGCCCGTTTGGCAGTAAGTAATGGTGATCAGAGGCGGTGGTACAGCCCGACATCATTAGTTCAACCAGCGCCAGCTCTGTAGCAAGGCTCATCATCTCAGAATCGAGGTTGGCCCAAACTGGATAGAGGCTTTGTAGCCAATTGAAGAGTTCTTTATTGAGTGCGCCAGGGTAGGCACGCGTTAGGGTTTGATAGAAGTGGTGGTGCGCATTGATAAGCCCAGGAGTCACAACATGACGAGAAGCGTCGACGCTGTAATCTACAGGTAAGGTCGGTTCTTTGTGTTTACCAACCAATTCAATGATTGTATTACCTTTAATGACAATTCCGCCTTCTGCATCAGCCAGTGAGCCAGTGTAGATTGCGAGAGGATTCTTAATCCAGATGGTTTCCATTCATAGTAGTCCTTAGCCATCTCAGCCTTTTCAGGGAAGAGGGTCTTTATTTGGTATTTGTAGTTAAAAGATAAATTCGAATCAGGGTCGTTAAAACGTTTAATGCTCTAATCAGCCCTGATCCTACGGAAATCGGTTTTACGTTAGTCAGTGAACCAGCTAGTTCGTTTTTGGCTCAGGGTTTTCTGATGCCGCTTGAACGTCTGCTTCTGTACTTGCTTGTTGAATCTCTAATTGTTCATCTGCTTGAAGTGCTTCTTCAGCTTGTTCTTTCATTTCTAGCTCAACTTGCGCTTGGCTTTCGGCTAGCGCTTCTTGCTCTTCTGCTCGTGAAGATTTTGGCAGAACAAGGTTCAGCAGTACCGTCATAATAGTACCGGTAGTGATGCCAGAATGAAGAAAGTTCGCTAAATCATGCGGTAAGTGTTGCAGCAATCTTGGTTCGAAAGTGACGGCCAAACCAGATGCCAAACCAACACAGATTACCAAGGCATTTCGCTTGGTGTCTGCGGCCTTGATCAACATGCGGATACCCGCGTAGGCGATCATACCGAACATCACGAAACCCACCCCGCCCAAAACAGGCTTAGGTATTGTGACGGCAATGGCGGCTAATTTCGGGAACAAACCACCTAAAATCAACAAACCACCGGTTGCAGCCACTACATAGCGACTCGCTACACCTGTGATTCCCACAATACCGACGTTTTGACTGAATGACGCCAATGGCATTGCCGTTAAAACTGAAGATAAGGTACTACCAAGGCCATCGCCTAGAAGGCCACGTTTTAAGTCTTTACCAGATACTTTGGTTTGGCAGTTGTTACCGAGTGCCATGAAGTCACCGGTCGCTTCGGCGATAACCACGATGTAAACCAAGCTCATGCTGATGATGGCACTCGCAGAAAAGGTGAAGCCGTATTTGAAAGGTTCTGGGCCACCAACCCAAGCGGCAGAGCTGATTTGCTCAAGGTCGACCATGCCGAGCGATAGCGCCACAATGTAGCCGCCCGCTAAACCAATCACGATAGCTGAAGCGGCAACCGCACCTTTACAGTAAACCGATACGCCGACTACGATGCCTAACGATACAAGGGCTAGAAACAGTTTAGGTAGTGTGGCGAATTGTTCCGTGTTGGCAGGAGAGTCTCCGACCCAATTCATGGCAACCGGTAAAATGGTTAAACCGATTAAGGTAACCACCACACCACTTACCACGGTCGGGAACAGCTTTCGAACCTTGTCCATGTAGAAGCTGGCACCAATTACCACGAATGAGCCGATAAGTGCTGAGCCCATAATAGCGGCGACGCCACCTTCGTTACCAATCGAGATAGCGACACCCAAAAAGGCAAAGCTTGAACCCATCACAACGGGCAGCCGAATACCGACAGGGCCGAAACCAAGACATTGAGCGACGGTCACAATACCAGACGCCAATAACGCAGCATTGATCAGCGAGACGATCTCTGTATTAGGTAGGCCGATAGAAGCGCCGACAATAAGGGGAACAGCCACAATGCCACCAATCGAGGCGAGCATGTGTTGCAGTGCGAGTAGGAGGGTTAGCCCATGAGGCGGTCTTTCATTTAGGGTGTACAGAAGTTTCATTTGATATTCCTCTGCCTGCGTTTCCGTTTACAGGCGATTGGCGGTCAAATAATGACTTCTACAAACTGCGTAGGGTCATAAAAAAGGTGCACTGAATCGGTAGGGGTTATGCTCTCGTCATCAATGTAATTAGCTTTCTTAAAAATCATGTTGTTGCTTGGCTTGCGAACCAGCCAAGCAACGTTGTGAGCAATCAAGAAACGACTGCTCAGGAACTATAGGGTTAACCGATGAATACCAGCTTGGCGATGAAGATAGCCGCTAGGAAGTACATCGAAATCGAGACGTCTTTTGTTTTACCTGTCGCCAGTTTCAGCACTGTGTAGGTAATGAAACCGAGTGCGATACCATTCGCGATAGAGAAGGTCAGAGGCATCATTAACGCTGTAATGGCTGCGGGAGCACCGTTGGTGAAGTCTTTCCAGTCAACGTGCTGCATGCTGCTCATCATCACGAACGCCACATAAATCAGAGCGCCAGAGGTTGCGTAAGCTGGGATCATACCTGCAAGTGGAGATAGGAAAATCGCCGCTAAGAACAACACACCAACCACAATTGCCGATAGGCCAGTTCGTGCGCCTGCTGCAACGCCCGCTGCACTTTCTACGTAACTGGTTACTGGCGGACAACCCACACACGCACCTGCCACGCTTGAGATACTGTCGGCTTTCAGCGCTTTGCTCAGGCCTTCGATCTTGCCTGTTTCTGGGTTCGTCAGGTTTGCACGCTCAGCCACGCCCATCAAAGTACCCGCGGTATCGAACATGTTTACAAAAAGGAAAGCCAAGATAACGCTGATCATTGAAACATCGAGAGCGCCCATAATGTCCATTTTTAGGAACGTAGGTGCTAAACTTGGTGGCGCTGCGAAGAAGCCGTTGTAGTGCACTAAGCCAAGCATCATGCCGACCAGAGTGACACTCAAAATGCCGATTAACACCGCACCAAAGACTTTACGCTCACTGAGAACCGCGATGATAAGGAACGCGATAGCCGCCAGTAGCGCTTCTGGTTTAGTGAAGTCACCTAGTGATACCAAAGTTGCTGGGTTTTCAACGACGATGCCTGCTGTTTTTAAGCCAATCAGACCCAAAAACAAACCAACACCCGCTGTCATGGAGTAACGCAGACTCACTGGGATACTTTCAATGATCCATTGGCGGACTTTGTAGAAGCTCATCCCGACGAACAAGATACCGGAGATAAACACCGCACCCAGTGCCACTTCCCAGCTGTAGCCCATTTCGCTTACTACAGTGAACGAGAAGAAGGCGTTCAAGCCCATGCCCGGCGCAAGTCCGACAGGCCAGTTCGCAAATAGCCCCATTAACAAACAACCGATCGCAGCACCAATACAGGTCGCGACAAATACCGCGCCTGAATCCATGCCTGAAGCGGCCATAATTTGTGGGTTAACGAAGATGATGTAAGCCATGGTTGCGAAGGTGGTGACACCGCCGACTAACTCATTTTTTACGCTACTTCCGTGGGCCTTAATTTTAAAAAACTTCTCTAAAATTCCGTTGTTCGCATCTTGGTTGAGTATTTCTGTTTTACTCTCACTCATGTCAGCAAGTCCTTTTATGTTGTGATCCATTTATTGAATACAGCGAGATTTCAATATTAAGTTTTAAGGTTTTTTCCTAGCCGTTATTTCTTTAGTTATCTGTTGTTTAATCATCAACTTCTAACTAATAACGTTGTTAGTATTTTTATATGAGCGTGTTTAGTGAGTGCACACCTTTTGGGGTGTACACGTGAATTTGTTTATGATTTGTTGGTTGAGCCTAGTTCGAAGTTCTAGGTCACGGGACTAACTGCCCCGATAGGTTGAGAAACTGTAAGGCGAGACGAGAAGAGGAACGTGGTAGTGCGCGTCTGGATCATCTAGACCAAAGCGAATAACCACATCATCTAGGAAGGGCACGCCATCCAGCTCCACGCCTTTGCTTCTGTAGTAATCGGCGACGTAAAACACCAATTGGTATTTCCCCGGTCGGAAATCATTTCCTGCCAGAATCGGCGCATCGGTTCGGCCATCGGAGTTAGTGAGTACCGTCGCCAGCTTTTCTGTTGAGTCTTCGTTGACCTTATAAAGCTCTACCTTGATCTCTGCGCCAGGCAAGCCGTGTGTGGTGTCTAATACGTGTGTTGTTAGTCTTCCCATAGTCCTTTAATAGCGCTTTTGGCGCTCCTCTGTTCCGTGGTTTATCTGTGTAATTCGACCCTGCAAAGAATGCAACTGGTCACTTTGTTATCACTAACTATGTACGAACTGTATACAATTAGTAAAGCAAATTGTTGGAAAAATGTTAACTATTTAGTCGTTTTTTCTGACTTTTTAGATGTGGCTTATTGGTTTTTGGTCGAGGGTTGTATTGTTAAAGCATTGTTTTTAAATGGTTTGAATAAAGAAAATTAACTTGAATAACAAAATCTTTACATTGAGATAAATAATTGTATACAATAAATGTACAGGGGTAAGGTTGCTCAGTTTTTGGAAAATCCATTCATTGATTCATTTTGATGAACCAATGAAAGAGCGGCTAAGCCAACCACTTATGTTAGGAGTACTTGGATGAATAAGGATTATTCAAGAAATTTGATCGGTTACGGAGCTAACCCTCCCAACCCTCAATGGCCAGGTAATGCGCGCGTCGCGGTTTCTTTTGTATTGAACTATGAAGAGGGCGGTGAGCGTTGTTTGTTACATGGAGACGACGAGTCTGAAGCCTTTCTTTCAGAGATCCCGTCAGCACAACCGATCAAAGGCGAACGTCACATCAGCATGGAATCCATCTATGAATATGGTAGCCGTGTAGGTGTGTGGCGTGTTCTTCGCTTGTTCGATGAATATGAAATCCCACTGACTGTATTTGCTGTCGCAATGGCGATTGAGCGTCATCCAGACGTTGCCAAAGCCATGGTCGAAGCGGGTCACGAAATCTGTAGCCACGGTTACCGCTGGATAGACTATCAATACATTGATGAGTCTGAAGAGCGCGACCACATGACCAAAGCGATTGAGATCATCCAACAAGTGACGGGTCAGCGCCCGCAAGGTTGGTACACAGGTCGAACGGGTCCAAATACTCGTCGCTTGGTTGCTGAAGAGGGCGGTTTTCTTTACGACTCAGATGCTTATGACGATGACCTGCCTTATTGGCACACCGAGACTGGTCATCCGCAATTGGTGATCCCTTACACACTTGATGTGAACGACATGCGTTTTTCAACGGCGCAAGGCTTTAACTCTGGTGAGCAATTCTTCCAATATCTGAAAGACACGTTTGACACCCTTTATATGGAAGGCGAAACCGCACCGAAAATGATGTCGGTTGGGCTGCATTGTCGTCTGATTGGTCGCCCCGGTCGTATTGCTGCATTGAGACGTTTCTTAGATTACGTAAAACAGCACGACAGCGTGTGGTTATGTCGTCGAATCGATATCGCCAACCACTGGCACCAACATCATCCATATCAACCAAATAACGCTAATCATCAACAGCAAAACTAGCAGTGAAGCAAGGAGGCTTACGTGACTGAATTTCGATCATGCCAACCAACAACCATGGACCGCGATACCTTTGTCGCTCACTTTGCTGATGTCTACGAACACAGCCCATGGGTTGCAGAAGTGGTGTATGACCAAGGTTTGAATGCCGAAGATGACCATATCGAGAATCTTCATCTGAAAATGGCATCGACCTTGTTAAGTGCAGACCAAGGCAAACAGTTGGCTTTGATCAACGCTCACCCGGATTTAGCCGGTCGAGCAGCAGTAAACGGCGAACTCACCGAGTCGTCGACCAAAGAACAAGCGGGGGCGGGCATCGACCAGTGCAACGCCGAAGAATTTGAAAAATTCACTTCTTACAACAACAGCTACAAAAGTCGCTTCAATTTCCCTTTTATCATGGCGGTGAAGGGAGCCAATCGTTACCAAATTCTTGAGTCGTTCGAGATGCGATTAGGAAATGATAGTGAAACTGAGTTTGCTACGGCGATTCAAGAGATCAACAAGATCGCGATGTTTCGTCTCTGGGATATGTAAGTTAACGGAGTTAACAGCTATCTCAGCCCAGTCTTAGTGCGCTAAGAGCACGCTTTATAAGCGAATAAGCCACTGAGTTCTCATTTTATTATTACTTGATTAATTGGATAGGATTACACGGACATGACCCAAACATTTGAACAATACATAAACCTTGCAGACGAAAAACTCGGCGCAGAAGCTACCTTCGCAACAGACGATTTTTTCGCAGATAAAAGCCGTCTTCTCAGCCACGCAGCGCCAGAGTGGAAAGACGACTTATACGACGATAACGGCAAGTGGATGGACGGTTGGGAAAGCAGACGTAAACGTGGTGAAGGTTACGACTACTGTGTCGTTCGCCTTGGCCTAGCTGGCACCATTGCTGGCGTTGATATTGATACCTCATTCTTCACAGGTAACTTCCCACCTTCGGCATCAATTGACGCGTGTTATTCACCACAAGGTGAGCCAACAGACTCAACAGAGTGGCAAGAAATTCTGCCTTCAATGGCACTACAAGGTGATCATCATCATCTTGAAGCGATTGAAAGCGACCAAGTATTTACGCACCTACGTTTGAACATCTACCCAGATGGCGGTGTTGCACGTTTACGTGTTTATGGTCGACCAAGTGTGGATTGGGAAGCAATAGATTCTCAGCAACAAGTCGACCTAGCATCGGTTGAACACGGTGGCCGAGCTCTCGCATGTAGTGACGAACACTACGGTAACAAAGCCAATATCTTAGGTCCTGGCCGCGGTGAAAACATGGGTGATGGCTGGGAAACAGCACGTCGTCGTACACCGGGTAACGACTGGGTTATCGTGGCACTAGGTCACCCAGGTAACATCGAACGCATCGTTGTTGATACAGCCCACTTCAAAGGTAACTACCCTGACAGCTGCTCGATTCAAGCGGCTTACGTGAAAGGTGGTACCGACGACCAAGTAGAAACACAAAGCCTATTCTGGCGTGAGCTGTTGCCAGCACAAAAGCTGCAAGCGCACGAGATTCACGAATTCATTTCTGAGGTAAACGACCTTGGTGCGATTACCCACGTACGTGCAAACATATTCCCAGATGGTGGTATCAGCCGTTTGCGTCTGTTTGGTACGAAAGCGAAATAGGTAAGGAAATGAGTATGAGTAATGGAATACGTCGTTTATCCATCGAACCGTTAACCAAGCAAGCTTTTGCAGAGTTTGGCGATGTTATCGAGTCCGATAATAGTGATTTCTTCATGATCAACAGTGGATCAACACGTCGCTACCACAAGCTAGCGACAACGGATGTGCAAGACCAAGACGGAGAAGCGATCATCAGCATCTTCCAAGCCACACCGTTGAGCTACCCACTGACCATCAAAATGTTAGAGCGTCATCCACTTGGCTCTCAGGCATTCATTCCATTACTTGGTCAACCCTATTTAATTGTTGTTGCGCCAAAAGGCGACGATCCAACATTAGCCAATAGCCGAGCTTTCTTGAGCAACGGTCGTCAAGGAGTGAACTATCACAAAGGGGTGTGGCATCACCCAGTTCTCGCCCTCACCGATCAAGACCAGTTCTTGATCGTCGATAGAGGCGGCGAAGGGCACAACTGTGATGAAGTTTATTTCGACAGCGACCGAGTGGCATTGCATTTGGACGACTTGCCAACGGACGACAATAAGGAAGAGCAACGCTTAGCTAAAGCGTTGTGATACAGGAGTTTATTATGGATCCGCATATTACAGAATGGTTGAATCTAGCAATACGCTGGGCTCACATGATTGTTGGTGTTGCGTGGATAGGCGCATCATTTTACTTTGTTTGGTTAGAGAACAACCTTAACCGAGTAAACCCAAAAACCGGCCTTTCAGGCGACTTATGGGCAATTCACGGCGGTGGTATTTATCACCTAGAGAAGTACAAACTTGCGCCACCAGAGATGCCAGAGCACCTGCACTGGTTCAAATGGGAAGCTTACTTCACGTGGATCACCGGTGTGTGTCTACTGGGTGTGGTTTACTACCTTAATGCCGAGATTTACCTGATTGCACCGGGCTCTGGCCTTGATTCTACAACGGCAATTGCGATTGGTATTGGTTCATTCGTTGCCGGTTGGTTTATCTATGACCTACTGTGTGACTCACCGTTAGGTAAAACCCCCGTGTTGCTTGGCGTTGTGCTGTTTGTGCTGCTCGTCGCTGCAACTTACGGCCTAACTCAAGTGTTCAGTGGTCGTGGTGCCTACATCCACGTGGGCGCGATCATCGGTACCATCATGGTGGGTAACGTATTCCGCGTTATCATGCCTGCACAACGCAACTTGGTGAAAGCGATAGAAGAGAAGCGCGAACCGGATCCGGCACTGCCAGCGAAAGGCCTACTGCGCTCTCGTCACAACAACTACATGACACTGCCAGTGCTGTTCATCATGATCAGTAACCACTTCCCAAGCACTTACGGCTCGGAATACAACTGGTTGATCCTTGCTGGTTTAGCGATCTTCAGTATCTTGGTACGTCACTACTTCAACACCCGCCACGGTAGCCAGAAGTTTGCATGGACAATACCAGTAGCAGCACTGGGTATGATCACGCTTGCGTTTGTTACCTCACCTTATGCGAAAAAACAGATGACTCCGGTTGTGCAAGCACCAGTGGTTCAAGAAGTGCAAGTCAGCGCGACTGAATCAGCGACAGAAGAGCTTGCTGCAAACGACACCGCTTCAACGACTAGTTCTCAGGCCGCACCAGCAGACCACGCAATGCAAACTGCTAGCGCAGGCGTCAGCTTTGAAACTATCAACAAAGTCATTCAAGAGCGCTGTTCTGTGTGTCACTCATCAACCCCGAGCCATGCTGCTTTTGCTGCTGCACCTGGTGGTGTGATGTTTGATACCCCAGAAGAGATTAAAGCCAACGTCCCAAGGATTGTTGCTCAAACCGTAACAACCAAGGTGATGCCGCTCGGCAACATGACTCAAATGACCGACGAAGAACGCGCACTGATCGGTACTTGGGTAGAGCAAGGCGCTACGCTTCAATAATGATGTGAATCCTTCACCTAAGAGCATGAGTCTTAGGTAAGGCTTGGGGAGAGTTTGGTTTACGGGCACGCGCCAAACTCATCCCACCCTGTTTCCCCGGTTCCTATAACCGGGGCTTTTTGTTTTTGGACAAAGGAAATGCAGATTTATCATTCAGTTGGTGACTCTATATGCATATGTGAATTAAAGTGTTTTAACAACAGTTTGGCTATATCAAAAGCTATGTTGTGATTAGAAATAAACATAAGTCATTGTGAACATGTGCTTTCCGAAGGGAAAATAGAGATGGTTAGAAAAGGTATGCTTCTTCAGTTACTGGATGAACTCCGAACGCTTGAAGAAAATGGATCCGAATTTACTGCAAGAGAAGTTGCTGAATCTGTTGGCTACAGTGTTAACTCGGTGAATAAGTATTTTAATGAAAAATTAAAAGGTAAGTATGTTACTAAAGTAAGTCGCTCACTTTGGAAATGTAGCGGTATCACGCAACTATCAAATGACCAGTTTTTCTTATTGATGTCTCAGAGTCAAAATACTCAAGGAAAGTCACCCGATGAAGTGTTCTCAAATCAGCTCATTAAAAGAAGTCATGATGCTTTTACTTTAGCTTTGGAGGTCTATAACCGGCCTACATTAGGTAATCGTGTAGAAGCATTTACGATTATGATGGTGAACGCTTGGGAGCTTATGTTGAAATCGGAATTGGCTAAAAGAGACGGAGCATCAAGCATTTTTAAAGATGGTGACTTTAGCATTAGCATTCGTGAAGCTATGTCTAAGCTAATGGACCCTTCTGACAATGTATTTAAGAATTTGGAAACCTTAATAGATTTGCGTGATCAGGCTATTCATCTTTTAATTCCAGAATTACAACCTCAACTATCGCGTTTATTTCAAGCAACGGTTCTTAACTATCAAAAACGGTATAAATTACTAATGGGTAATAGCCCACTAGCTGGTCAAAGTGTGGGTTTGCTTAGTCTTATTGTTGATGGATTTGAGCCTGAAACCGCGGTAATTAAAGAAACTTATGGAGAGCTTACCGCTTGCCAAGTTAAAAGTTTTTTGACGAAATTTACTGAAATTGCGAAAGAGTGTGATTCAGATGAATTTTCTATATCTATAGATTACAAATTGGCATTGACTAAAAAATCGTCAGAAAGTGATTTATCGCTCTCCCTGAGTGACGGCGGTGAGAAAGCAATCATCATTCGAGAGACCAAAGGCCCAGATATCACTCATCCGTATCACCAGAAAACGGCCATTGAAGAAATCAACGCAAGACAAGAGTATGTAAATATTACAAGCCACTCCTTTCAAGCGGTTGTTAAGAAAAACAAAACTCAGAACGCCAAATGTTCAAATTACCATTATGAGTTAGATGGACGACATAGATACTCAGAAGCATTCATTGAATGGTTTGTGAATAATTTACATCAGAAGAATTGGTTGACTGGCGCTTTGAAAAGTTATCGCAATAGGCGTAAGAAAGCGACTGCCTGATGGTAATCTCTTAGGCTAGTATGTTCAGTTCAGGGTTAGTGTACATATAATACTTGAACTGAAATTTCGTTTATTCAAAGAGATAAGGGTAAATATGGATATTGCCATACTAACATTTGATGGATTCAACGAGCTAGATTCTTTCATCGCAGCGGGTATTTTGAATCGAATGAAAGAGTTTGACTGGAATGTGCAGATTACTAGCCCTACAGAATCAGTGACTTCAATGAATGGAGTCACAATCCAATCTCAGCAACCTTTGGAGTTTGCCAATACTGCTGATGCGGTATTGTTTGGAAGTGGCATGTTGACCCGCGATATCGCCCAAGATGATAAATTACTCTCGAGGTTAAGCCTTAACCCACAAACACAATTGATTGGCGGTCAATGCTCAGGGACTTTGTTAATGTCGGTGTTGGGATTGCTGAATCAGGTTCCAGCCTGTACTGATTTAACAACGAAACCATGGGTAATAGAATCCGGCGTGACTGTGTTGGATCAGCCGTTTTATGCGGAAGGAAACATTGCTACAGCAGGCGGCTGCTTGTCATCCAAATATCTAGCAGCATGGGTTATCAGCAAACTCGCAGACCAAGCACATACCGAAGCTGCAATTCACTATGTTGCGCCTGTCGGCGAGAAAGAAAACTCAGTAAAGCACTGCATGTCAGTGGTGAGCGCTTACCTTTAAGAGCTATTCTTTACGTGTGTAGTTCTGTATAAGGTTCTTGATATGAATCTCTACCCATGGCATTTTTAGTCCAAATTGACTTTAGTTAGGACAAAAATGGAAGACTTAATAGTCGCGTATTTTAGGGCGTTGAGCTCATTCTTTAGGTATCTGTTTCAGTCGATATTGATTGAGTTCATTGGTTACGGAGCTGGCTGGATAGTCTGTAAAGTATTCACACTAGGGCGCTTTCCCCCATTGATTCCAACTGAAAAAGAGCGAACCAGAATCTCTTATATCGGAGCTATTAGCATCGTGTTGCTTCTGTTAGCAATTGGTATGTTCAATAGTTTGTGATTCGGAGTAAGGATATATGAAATTTTACCCCGCGGAACAATACCAAGCGGCTTGCAACGAGCTGTTTGTCCGATACGAACGTGACATCAAAACGCTAATCCCTAATGCGAGAGTTGAGCACGTAGGCGCATCTTCGATTCCATCTGCAGTATCTAAAGGCGACTTGGATATATTCGTTGGAGTTGAGCTTGGCGAACTTGAGGATGTTATAGGGAGGCTCACAACACTAGGCTTTACAGAGAAACTCGATACCTTAAGAACACCCGAACTGTGTATGTTGGAATCTACATCCGCTCATGACGTGGCCTTGCAAGTGGTCGCCAATAGTTCTGAGTTCGAATGTTTTCTGGCATTTCGTGACAAGCTGCGAGTGACCCCCGCTTTAGTGGAGCAATACAACACCCTCAAAATGTCTTGTGAAGGTTGGTCTCAAGAAAAGTACCGTGCAAAGAAGTCGGCTTTTATCGATCATGTGTTGGCTTTGAAATAACGACAAGTTTCAATTGGATGCTATTTATCCAAACTCTAACTTTTAGTGCTGTTTTTGCTTTCCCCTTACACTCATTTCAAATATCGAATTTAGTATCAAATTTCTCTTTGTTATACAGGCAAGTCTCTCATTATGAAGAACTTCTTTGATAGCGAACTCATGCTCTCTAGCTCTTTGAATTTCGTTTTGCTATCGCTTGGGCTAACGCTCCTTTTTCATCTTCCGATTTGGTGTGGGTTCAACTTGAGCCGACGCAAATGGAAGCTTATGGATTATCTATGGCCGTTCTTGGCGGGTATCGGGATGCTGGGTGCAGTGTCTGAGATTCGTGCGAAAGTAGCGGGTGATTGGGTTGAAACCGAACAAACCAGAGCGGTGGCGATTTTAGAATCGGTTCAGCAGTTTTCTTTGGATAAATTAAGAAGTGATACCTGCACCGGTCAGCCATCTTTAGATAGTCACGCTCAGCACCACGAAGCGTGTTTGTGGTATTTGAATACGGCGATCACGTTCAAAGATGTCGATTTCACCTTGTTACCCAACGCATCGGATTTTACGGTTCCTGCGCCGAGCGTGTCGTTGGTTGAAAGCGATGCCGTGTGGGTGGATGGTATGCTGAGTCAGTATGAAAAACAAAAGAACCAATACATTAAAACCAGAGAAGCGCAGGTGAAGCAGCCATTAGAAAGCCTCTTCTGGTATGTAAGTCCTTACTTAGTCTGTTTCGCAATAGCTCTGCGCCTTACTAAAGTGACGGCAGAGCTTAAACTGGATAAGTGCGCAAATAATTAGCTCGACATAGACAGCGCGAACGATAGCAAGATCGGCAAAGTCACCACGCTCAGGAAGTTGCCGAATAGCACCATGGACGCGACCTTGGGCGGCTCGACATTGAAGCGTTCTGCAAACAGGTAGTTCATCACGGCGGGTGGCAACATGGTGAACAGCACCATCATTTGTAAGTGCAGCGTAGGCAGCGGAATAAAGAAGTAGATGATGGCAAAGGCGATGGCTCCTGTGAACAGTGATTGAGCCGTACACAACAAGCCTACTTTGAGTCCGCTTAGCTTCAAGTTCACCATTTGCGAACCTAGCGATAACAGCATGATAGGCACGGCTGCTTGGCCGAGTAGGGAGGTAGCTTCGTAGATTGGATTCCACACTGCAATGCCAGACAGGTTGAGCGTCATCGCTAATGCAGCCGCTAAGAATATCGGCATTTTGAGGATCTGTTTGATCGGGTTACCTTCACTCAACAGCGCCAAGCCAACACTAATGTGCACGCAAGCCGACACAACAAACAGCAGTACAGCAGGGGCTAATGCGCTCTCGCCAAAGGTATAGGTAAATAGGGGAATCGCCAGGTTGCCACTGTTGCGGAACATGTGTGGCGGAGCCCAAGCCTTGAAATTGAGCTTAAAGATCTTGCAGATTGGTATCATCAATAAAGCGGGCACTAACACCGCGACCAAAGAGGCGGTGATGAGTGGCAGTTGTTCGGTGTCGAGAGGCATGGTGGTCAGCGATGCAAACACTAGCGCAGGAATACACACATCCATGTTGATGCGATTGATCGGTTTGAAATCGGGCTTGAGCCAACGACCCACCGCAAAGCCAGCACTGGCTAAAGCAAAAACGGGAAACAGAATGCTGACGACCTGTTCGAACATAGAATTCCTTTCTAAGCGAGAGTGATGATTTGTTTTAAACGGACAAATTACGACTTAATGCCATTAAACCTAACCTATCAACATAAGGCAGCCGCGTCATGGGTGTGGAGCACACCACGAGCAATTATTTGTATTTCTTTGAATTAGGGACAAAAAAAGACCAGCGGCGTTAACGGCTGGTCTTTAAAAGCTAGGCGAATCTGGACGGGTTCTTTAACAACAAAGGTTACCTAGCGTGTGTTTATTAGCGAACTAACTAACGAGCTTCTTGTAATCTTTGAAGTTCACATCGTAGGCCTTTTCGCCGTAGATGTAAGTCTCGCTAACGGTTCTGTCGTCACCCAAACTCATTAGTACAAATAGCTTCTCTTCGAGCTTGGTAGCTTGTTCCATTCTAAAGCGCATCAGCTGTGTAGCGTGCAAGTCGAGCACCACGAAATCCGCTTCTTTACCGACTTCCAAGTTACCAATCTTGTCTTCTAAATGCAGCGAACGTGCGCCGCCTAGTGTTGCCAAGAACAGCGACTTAGCCGAGTGTAGCTTCTTATGTTGTAGCTGCATGATCTTGTACGCTTCACTCATGGTTTGCAGAATCGAGAAGCTGGTGCCTGCGCCTACATCAGTACCGACGCCGACACGAATGCCGTGATCTTCCATCTCAGGTAATCGGAACAAGCCCGAGCCTAAGAACAAATTCGAAGTTGGGCAGAAGGCGATAGCAGATTCAGTATCAGCAAGGCGCTTACACTCACAATCAGAAAGGTGAATACCATGAGCAAATACCGAACGTTTGTGAAGTAGTCCGTAATGGTCATAGACATCTAGGTAGCTGTCGCGCTCTGGGAACAGCGATTTCACCCACTCGATCTCTTTCTCGTTTTCAGAAAGGTGAGTGTGCATGTACACATCTGGATATTCTTCTAGCAGTTTACCGACAGTAGCAAGTTGCTCTGGTGTGCTGGTTGGCGCAAAACGAGGCGTTACCGCGTAAAGCAAACGGCTGCGGTTATGCCATTTCTCAATCAGTTCCTTGGAGTCTGTGTAACCAGATTCCGGTGTGTCAGTGAGGTAATCAGGCGCATTGCGATCCATCAATACCTTACCTGCAATCATGCGTAGGTTACGCTTCTCGGCTTCTTCAAAGAATACGTTGACCGACTCTTTGTGTACCGTGCCGAACACCAGTGCTGTCGTGGTGCCGTTGCTCGCCAGTTCGTCTAGGAATAGCTTTGCCACTTTGTGTGCATAGACTGGGTTTTTGAAGCGTTTTTCTTCTGGGAAGGTGTAGTTCTCTAACCAATCTAGTAGCTGTTCACCGTAAGACGCGATCATCCCTGTTTGAGGGTAGTGGATGTGCGTATCAATAAAGCCAGAGGTGATCAGCTTGTCTTTGTATTCTTTTACTTCGAGTGTTTTAGGTTGGCGAGCCAATACCTCGTCGGCATGCCCTAAGTCGACGACATGGCCGTTTTCAACCACTAAAACACCATCTTCAAAATAGTCGTAAGACTCATCGATACCGACATCTTTTGGGTCGGCGACGCTGTGTAAAATACTGGCGCGATAAGCTTTGCGTTGCGTTGTCATGTTTACTTCCTTTTAATGACTTCAGCGACGTTATGGCCGCTAAAGCTTTGCGACTTGTGTTAGGCGATCTTCTCTTCCAATGGTGGCTCGCCTACGTCGCTTGGTTGACTGTGTTGATCGGTCAAATCCTGATTTCGATATTGTTTGGTTGGGCGCTTTTGTTCAAGCGCTTGGCCTTGATAGTGTGCGATCAGTTCACCCGCAACCGATACCGCAATTTCGGCAGGGTGTTTGCCATTCACAGCACTAATGCCAATAGGGCAAATCATGGTTTCGATTTGTTCTTGGCTGTAGCCGCGCTGCTCTAAGCGGAAGTCGAACTTCTTACGCTTGGTAAGCGAGCCGATCATGCCGAAGTAACGGCTGTCTTCACGGTCGATAATGGCTTTGGTTAGGTCAAAATCGAGCTGGTGGTTGTGCGTCATCACAAGGTAGTAGCTGTTTGGTGGCATGTGTTTGACTTCGCCAACCGGATCGTCTGAAACAAGCTTTTTAACACCGTGTGGCAGCGTTTCAGGGAACACTTCTTCACGTTCATCAATCCAGGTGACACGGAATGGCAGAGTCGCGACAATGTGCAGCAGCGCTTTGGCAACGTGGCCAGCGCCAAACAGCACAAGGTGATTCTGCTGAGTGCCAATCGGCTCAAAGCTTAACGTCGCCATTCCGCCACAACATTGGCCTAGACGAGCGCCTAGGTTGAAGCGTTCTACTTTGAGTGATTTTTCGCTGGCAATCAGCATCTCGCGAGCCATTTTAGTGGCCACATGTTCAAGGTGACCACCACCAATCGTAGCGATGATTCGGTCACGAGTGACAAGCATTTTGGTGCCTGCATCACGTGGCACTGAGCCTCTGTCTTCAAGAACCGTCACCATCACACACGGTTCGTAGTTCTCTTCCAGTTTTGCCAGTTCGTGAATCCAATTATCCTTAAACATACGTCCTCCTAAATCCCTTTATGCTTCCTAAGCTAAACGAACGATATAAGCTCTAAGCCGTTTCTGATTGAGCATCGACCGAAGTCGGAGCCGTTTCAGTGACTTCCTGAATCGCCATCAGAATACGTTCTGGCGTCGCCGGTGTGTTGAGCTTAGGAATCGCGCCATCGACGGCAACATAGCTAATCGCATCTTTCAGTGCGCTCCATACCGACATACCCAACATGAAAGGGGGCTCACCCACGGCTTTCGAGTTGAAGACGGTGTCTTCTGGGTTGCTGCGGTTTTCCAAAAGGTGCGTTCTGAAATCAATTGGCATATCAGCAATCGCTGGGATCTTGTAGCTTGCCGGGCCATTGGTCATTAAGCGGCCTTGCTGGTTCCAAACCAACTCTTCCGTCGTTAACCAACCGACACCTTGCACAAAGCCACCTTCGACTTGGCCGATATCAATCGCAGGGTTCAGTGAAGCACCCACGTCATGCAAAATATCGACACGCAGAATCTTGTTTTCGCCAGTTAGGGTATCGACGATAACCTCTGAACAAGATGCGCCATACGCGTAGTAGTAGAACGGGCGACCGCGCGCTTTCTCGTGATCGTAGTAGATCTTCGGAGTGCGGTAGAAGCCAGTGCTCGATAGCGAGATTTGGTTGAACCAAGCCAGTTCAACAAATGAGTTGAAGGTCATGATCTCATCACGGATTTGCACCATGCCGTTCTTAAATACCACCTCTTCAGGCCACACTTTGAAGTGCGAAGAAGCGAAGTCGATCAGGCGCTGCTTAATGGTTATTGCGGCGTTTTGCGCGGCCTTACCGTTGAGGTCGGCGCCCGATGAGGCTGCGGTTGGTGATGTGTTCGGAACTTTGTCTGTGTTTGTAGCGGTGATCTGGATACGTTCGACATCGACTTGGAACTCCTGTGCAACGATTTGCGCCACTTTGATGTTCAAGCCTTGCCCCATTTCCGTACCACCATGATTCAAATGAATACTGCCATCGGTGTAGATATGGATGAGCGCACCTGCTTGGTTCAAGAAAGTCGCAGTAAACGAGATACCGAATTTCACTGGTGTGATCGCAAGGCCTTTCTTCAAGATAGGGCTTTGCTTGTTGAACTCAGCGATTTCTTTACGACGTGCGTGATAGTCACTGCTGCGTTCAAGCTGTTCGGTTATCTCAGGTAAAAAGTTGTCTTCAACGGTTTGGTAGTAATGAGTCACGTTACGGCCTTCTTCGCCGTAGTAGTTTGCCTTACGTACTTCCAAAGGATCTTTTTTCAGGTAACGCGCAATATCGTCCATGATGTGTTCAATCGTCATCATGCCTTGCGGGCCACCAAAGCCACGGTAAGCGGTGTTCGATGCTGTATTGGTTTTGCATCGATGACCGACCACAGTTGCATCGCCTAGGTAATAGGCGTTGTCTGAGTGGAACATCGCACGGTCGACGATAGAACTTGATAAGTCTGGCGAGTAGCCACAGTTACCTGCAACGGTAATGTCAGCTCCTTGAATCACACCATTGTCGTCAAAACCGACGGTGTATTGGTTGTAGAACGGGTGGCGTTTACCGGTTTGCTGCATGTCTTCACTGCGCAGCAAACGCATTTTTGTAGGTCGGCCTGTAAGGTGAGCAATAACCGCTGCCATACACGCTGGAGAGGCTGCTTGAGTCTCTTTACCACCGAAACCACCACCCATACGACGCATATCAATCACGACTTTGTGCATTGGTACGCCAATCACTTCCGCAACCAGTTTTTGAACTTCGGTCGGGTTTTGAGTCGATGTGTACACGATCATGCCGCCGTCTTCGGTTGGCATCACGCTACTGATTTGAGTTTCTAGGTAGAAGTGTTCTTGGCCGCCGATCTCTAGGTCACCAGAGATCACGTGTTTCGCTTGTGCCAGTGCGGCTTTAGAGTCACCACGTTGTTGAGTGTGGCTTTCTGTCACGAAGTGTTCTTTCTCTAGCGCTTCTTTTACATCAAGAATCGCAGGCAGTTCTTCATATTCAATGATTGCAGCGTGTGCGGCTTTACGTGCGGTTTCTAAATCGTTAGCTGCCACGGCAATCACAGGTTGACCGTAGTATTCCACCTTGCCATCAGCAAGCAGTGGGTCACCCGGAAGAATTGCACCAATATCCAGTTCACCCGGTACGTCTTTCGCTTGAATGGCAATTGCCACGCCTTCAAATTCGTAACACGGTGATAAATCTATTTTGGTGATGTTGGCGTGTGCTTGAGTGCTCAGGCGTGCGTATACGTGCAGCTGATTTGGGAACTCTAGGCGGTCATCAATGTATACCGCTTCGCCCGTGACTTGCTTGGCTGCACTGTCGTGTTTAACGCTTTTACCTACGCCAGTTTTTAGGTCTTGTTTTGCAATGGTAACCATCTCTTCGTGGGTCATCGCATGCTCGTGTGATTTAGACATAAGACGTTACCCTTGTTTCGATTTGGTTGTTTTTGTTCTGTTGTTCAATGAAGTAACGACGCAGCATGTTGGCCGCCGACAATGAACGGTATTCTTGGCTTGCACGGAAATCAGATAGCGGTTCAAAGTCGTTATACAGTTCCTGCATCGCTAACTTAATATTAGCGTCTGTCCACGGTTTGCCTAATAACGTATTTTCACAACGCGCCGCGCGCTTAGGTGTTGCAGCCATACCGCCAAAGGCGATACGAGCGTAAGAAACCTTGCCGTCTTCGATTTGAATATCAAACGCACCACACACTGCAGAGATATCATCATCTAAACGCTTAGACAGTTTGTAAGCTCGGAAGCTGTCGTTAGTTGGCTTAGGAATGATGATCTGTTCAATGAATTCGCTCTCTTTTTGCGCCGTCACTTTGTAGCTGATGAAGTAGTCTTCAATCGGCATGGTACGTGACTCGTCGCCGCAACGAAGTTTGATCTTCGCGTTCAGGGCAATCAGCAGAGGAGGGGTGTCACCGATAGGCGAGGCGTTCGCCACGTTACCGCCGATGGTGCCTTGGTTACGCACTTGCAGTGACGCAAAGCGATGCAGCAGTTCACCAAAATCTGGGTAGTGTTTTTTCAGTAGCGAGTAAGAGTCACTGATAGGCAGGTTGGCACCAATGATTAAATCGGTGTCGGTCTCTTCACATACCTTCATGTCTTCAACAAGGTTTACGCTGATCAGCGTTTCAATCTCACGATGGAATTGCGTCACTTCCAGTGCTAAATCCGTACCGCCAGCAACCAGCTTAGCGTTCGGGTGGGCTTGAAAAAGCTTGGCCAGCTCATCGGTGCTTTTCGGGGAAAAAGCGGTGAGGTGACCAAGGCGTAAGTTGGCCTCGGTGTCTTGAATACTTTCTAGCTTCTTGATGGTGTTGCGTTCGAGCTCAGCGAACTGGTCGATCAAAGGTTGGTCTGTTGAAAGCGACATCGCAGCATCAACAATTGGTCGGTAGCCCGTACAGCGACATAGGTTACCCGCCAGTGATTCCATGACGTCTTCTTTGCTCGCATCGGGTTTGTTTTTGCCTAGTGCAAACATCGACATGATGAAGCCCGGCGTGCAGTAACCACACTGTGAACCGTGAAAATCCACCACTGCTTTCTGCACTGGGTGCAAAGAGCGATCTCGATTTTGCAGATCTTCTACCGTGATCAGTTGTTTGCCATGCAGTGCTGAAACGAACGTAAGGCAAGAGTTCACCGAGCGGTATTGTAGTTGTCCATCAACCACTTCACCCAGAACTACCGTACATGCGCCACAGTCACCCGACCCACAACCTTCTTTTGTACCGGTTTTATTAACCTTGGTACGAAGGTAGTTGAGCACTGTCATGTTAGGTGACAGATTGTCTTCACGTCTTATTTCCTGATTGAGCAAAAAAGTAATCAAGAGACCTCCTTGTAAATCGACATATTTCCATGTGTATTCTTTTTGACTTCTAGGTCAATAATTATCCATCCTGACCCTGTGGTCAACTATTTATTTACAAAAATGCAACAATGAGGCGCAATGTTAAATTGTATACAATTTATTTCATTGTCTACTTGTTTGTTTTATAAAGAGTTGATGGGTTTTTGGTAAGTTTAATAGTGTGAATGTGTTTTTATCTATGTATACAAAAATTGTAGGAGTTTAAGGAGGCGAGCGCATCGGTGTTATTCAGTTCTATAGCCTCATTCAGGCAAGTAATAACAAGGCGAACAGGGGAAGTAGTGGTGATTGTCTAACGATGGAGGAGGGCTTTACGCATAAAAAAGAGAAGTAAACGCTGAGGCTTACTTCTCTTCTGTTTTGTTAACAAAAAGTTGTTAACAAAAGATTTGGATATCTAGTTAGCAGAACTATGATTTGCTCTTGAGCAGATCAGAGAACACCACATGCAGGTCACTCGAAGCTGTGTTGCTGTCTAGGTTGAGCTTGGAGCGAATGTGGCTTAAATGCTCTCGCATTAGGTCAACGGCTTGCTCTTCATCGCCAGACTCTATCGCATCCAGCAATCCTTCATGTTCATCCAAAGAGCAATTTGAGTGGCTGCCGGTTTCGTATTGGGCAATAAGCAGAGAGGTTTGCGATACCAAGCTGCGTTGGAAAGCCAGCAGTGGCGCGTTCTCAGCCATTTCAGCCAGTTTGATGTGGAACTCACCAGATAAACGTAAGCCAGAACCATAGTCACCTTGGTCAAAGGCGCAGTTCTCTTTCGCGACCAGTTTTCTACACTCGTCGATTTGGGCTTTGGTTGCGTTCTTAACCGCTAGCTCAGTGATAGCAATTTCCATCACTTCACGTGCTTTAAATATCTGCTTGGCTTCGTCTACTGTTGGGGCTGCAATCACAGCACCTCGGTTAGGACGGATCACCACAACTTGTTCTAAGGAGAGGCGCAGCAAGGCACGGCGGATAATAGTACGGCTAACGCCAAAGATTTCTGCTAGTGCTTCTTCGCTTAATTTGGTGGCTGGTGGCAGCCTTTGTTCTAGTATCGCGTCGAAGATATGGCAGTAAACAACATCGTCTTGAGTCTGGCCTGTTACTTTCGTTTTTACACCTTTGGAGACAGAGTTTTTGAGAACTGTCATAGAGATAAGGACCCTTGTTTAGTCGAGTTGGGTTGGTCGAGAATAATTCATGAGTATTACTCTATATTGTATACATTTATCTATACAATGCCACTGGATGAAAGTGCGATGCACGCTTATTTGTTAATGACTTATAACATTTAGTTTGCAGGGAACTGTGTGCAATCTTGAGCTTTAAGTCATTCGCCCTAAAACTAGACGCGATTATCGCCGCAGCTGTACGCCACGATCTGGCTGATTTCGCTGAGGCTACGACCTGATTGCTGCTGCCATTCGTTGAAAGCCTTACTTGCCGCGACTTGTGCTCGCTTGGTGTTACGGCCGCTATCCACCACATCGGTACTGCGTAGGTGCGCTTCAACGTCCGATGACAAGATGAAGGTATCTTTACCCATTTGGCGTAAGGTGTAAGCGCCCGTGTTACCACCTAATCGCTTGCCGTGTTTTTTCAGATAATCCCAAAGTTCTGTGATGCGTTCTGATGGCCAGTCGGCAACCATTTGTGAGAACGAATCGGCCTCACGCTTGGCGTTGTGAATCATGGTGGCATTGGCAGGGATGGTCATCACCTTAGTCAGGTGACGAATAATGCGCGGATCTTGCGCTTTCTGTTCCCACATCTCATTCGGCAGCATTAGCATTTTTTCGATATTGAATTCAAAGAACACTTCTTCAAATTGCGGCCATTTCTTTCTCACCACATTCCATGAAATACCACATTGGAATACCTTTTCAGTAAAGGCTGCTAGCCAACGGTCGTCGGTGATCTGTGATAGCTCAGCTTGGGAAAGGGGTGCACGAACAATCTTTTCGAGCTCGGCCGCTCCACCTTTACGGTGAGCCGCACGTTGATAAATAGTGTCGAATTTTTCTTGGGTCATTGGAGGTTCCAAACTAAAGCGATTCTTTATGATATGGGGACTAATTTCTATATGAAAAGGAGCTTAAGCCATTGTCTTCAAATCAAATGAAAGCCAATTAAGAGAGTTTCAATTCCATTTGATACAAGGGCCATGTTTTGCCATTGAACTCTTTCACGCTCGGCTCTTTGTTTACCACCTCAAAGCCCGCTTTGTCGTAGCAGCGTTTTGCGCCGTGGTTTTGCTTGAATACGGCCAAGGTGATGGTGGTGACATCAGGGATTTGTTTCGCAGCGTCTAATGCACTTTCTATCATGGATTGCCCAAGCCCTTTGCCTCGTTGGTTTGGGTGAATCGCAACTCGGCAAAAGCGAAGTTCACTGTCTGACATGCGTTGAAATTCCATAAAGCCAAGCAAGTCCCTGGCGTTTGAGTTGGTGTTTGAATCGGCTTTCGGTTCAGAGTATGACTTAGGTGCAGAAAAGGTATAGAGCTCGACATGTGGCTCTTGAGAGCGTTCGATGATAGAGGCGGCTTCTAATGGCCAACCAAATGTTCGCCCGCCCCATAGAACGTAGTCTTCTAAGGATGTAAACCAAGTGACGATCTCTTCGGCGTCGGATGCTTTAAAGCGGTTTATTTCCATATCCTTCCCTCTTCCTTATCGCGTGTCTCTTTTGTAATCCGTTAAACTTCTGCGCCCAACTGTTCTAGAAAACCGCGCATGTAGTCGGTACGCTTGTTGGCTTCTAATTTGGCGGATTCTGTATTCATGGTTTCAGCCAGCTTGAACAGTTTCACGTAGAAATGGTCGACGCTGTAATGCTTGTCATCTAAGTCACGCTGCTTGGCAAACGGGTCTTCGTGGTTATAAAGCTCTGCGTTAAAGCTTTGGCCAACGTTTAGGCAGCGAGCAATGCCTATCGCACCGAGAGAATCTAGGCGATCAGCATCTTGAACAATCTGTGCTTCCAAGGTTTCTGGTGTGATGTTGGCACTGTAACTGTGAGTGACAATCGCATGATGGATCTCGTCGAGATAGGGCGCAGGATACTCGATAGATTTGAGGAAAGAGATCGCCTTGTCTGCCGCCATTTGTGAGCTTTTGGCTCTGTCTGGGTGGTTCTTGGGAAAGGTGAAACAATCATGAAGGTAAGCAGCAGGCAGAACGACCTCAAGCTTAGCTTGTTCTTGAGCACATAAAGCCTTAGCAGTTTTGACGACGCGCTTGATGTGGCTAATATCATGCGCCGCATCTTGTGTCATTTCTTGTTGTGCAAAATCAAGCAGTTGGCTTTCAATTTTTTCAATCACGCGTCTCTTGCTCCATTATCAATATTGCTTCTCGATTTCCATCGTTTCACATCGACTGTAACAGTTTCTAGCGCGATTTTTTATCTTTTATAAAAGGAATACCCACAAAAAAACCGACTCAGTGAGTCGGCTTAATATTGGTCTTTATTTGTTGTATTGGCTTTTAAGCGGCGGTCTGTTGCAGCTGCGCCAATACATGGTGTAGCGAAGGGCTGATCGTGTGACCAAGCGCTTTTACTTCTTCGCAAGGTTCAACCAAATCTGGAATTTGGAAGCTGATCATGTTCGCTGCCATTGATGAACGAATACCGTTGTTTGAGTCCTCAAACGCTAGGCAGGTTTCAGGTGCAACACCTAAGCGTTCTGCCGCTAGCAGGTAGATCTCTGGGTGAGGCTTGCCGTGAGTCACTTCGCAGCCTGTGCTTAACGAGGTGAAGTACGAGTCTAGGCCAGCCAGCTCAAGCTTCTTCTTTGCGATATCAAGCTGAGTGGAGGTCGCCACCGCGATTGGAATGTCATTCGATTTTAGCCATTCAAGCAGCTCAATCACGCCATCTTTTACTGGGATTGCTTGGTTTTTAACAATTGCACTGTAGCGGGTGCGCCATTCATTATTCAGCGCTGGGTAATCTAACCCTTCACCGTAACCATTTCGAAAAATCTGTTCGATGGTTTTTGCGTTACAACCAATGATGCCTAGATAGACATCTTGCAAAAACGGAACACCTTGCGCGTGACATGCTTCTTCAAAAACCTGCATACAAAGTCGCTCGGTGTCGAGCAGCAGTCCATCCATATCAAAAATAGCAGCTTGAAAATTCATATACGTGGTTCTTTCTGTGTTGTCGTCGTGAGGGCGGGTATTTTGACATAGTGTCTAGTGATAGGCGAGTCAACGTTCAGTAAGAATGTATCCAATCGGCTCGTTAATATGCTTCTGAATGACTTTAAATGTGATTGATTATGGTTGGAATAATATCGTTCAGTTATGAGCCTGATATTTTATAGGACATCCAGATCTAACAGAAACAATTATGATTATTCCACATAACAAATCTAGCTTGTGCGTCCGTCTTCTTATTACATTTCATAAACTTACAGGTCAGTTTGCGTGACCATAATCTTATAAAAAACAATTAACGGGAGCCTGCAATCATAGTGTGACCAAGCAATAAGTAAATGGCTGAGCTTAGGGAGAAAATAACATTAGTCCACATTTTTAGCAGGGTTGCTTATGTTGTATTTTGAGTTTCTATTTTTATTAGTCGTCCTTTATATCGGGTCTCGGTATGGCGGTATTGGCTTAGGTGTTGTTTCTGGTATTGGTTTGGTTATCGAGGTGTTTGTCTTCAAGATGCCACCAACGTCTCCACCTGTCACCGTAATGTTGATCATCCTCGCCGTTGTTACTTGTGCTTCGATACTCGAAGCGGCTGGTGGCTTAAAATACATGCTGCAAGTGGCGGAAAGGGTACTAAGAAAGAACCCGAAACGCGTCACCCTGATAGCACCTTTTGTGACTTATTCGATGACCTTCCTATTGGGTACTGGCCATGCGGTGTATTCCATCATGCCTATCATCGGTGATGTCGCGCTTAAGAACGGTATTCGTCCTGAGCGTCCAATGGCGGCGGCATCTGTCGCGTCTCAACTGGCTATTACTGCCTCGCCAATTTCAGCGGCTGTGGTTTATTACCTCGCACAGCTTTCTGATATTCAACATTCTATTACTCTGCTTTCCATTTTGATGGTGACGGTACCTGCAACGCTGTTTGGTACGTTCTTACTTTCTTTGTACAGCTTGAAACGCGGCAAAGAACTGAACGACGATCCTGAATACCAAGCGCGCCTAAAAGATCCTGAGTGGAAAAAGCGTATTGAAAGCACCACTGCGACGTCTTTGGATGAAGTGCTGCCAACTTCGGCTCGTAATGCGGTATTGATTTTCCTATTGTCGATTGTGGTGATTGTTATCGTGGCGATGGTGCCTGAGATCAGAACCATCGTAGACGGCGACAAGCCAATCAAGATGTCGGTGATCATCCAAATGATGATGCTCTGCTTCGGTGGTATCATCTTGTTAGCGACCAAAACTGACCCGCGAGATGTGCCAAACGGCGTGGTATTCAAGTCGGGTATGGTGGCGGCGATTGCTATCTTCGGTATCGCTTGGATGTCGGATACCTACTTCCAATACGCAATGCCTCAGTTCAAATCTGGCATCGTGGAAATGGTGACCAACTACCCATGGACGTTCGCACTAGCGCTATTCATCGTATCGGTTGTGGTGAACTCACAAGCAGCAACAGCACGTATGATGCTACCGGTTGGCCTGGGCTTAGGATTAGACCCAGCACTGCTTATCGGCTTGATGCCAGCGGTTTACGGCTACTTCTTCATCCCTAACTACCCATCAGATATCGCAACGGTGAACTTCGATGTGTCGGGTACCACCAAGATTGGTAAGTGGTACTTCAACCACTCATTCATGTCGGTTGGTTTAATCGGTGTGGTCGGCGCATGTTGCTTGGGCTACGCATTGGCTCAGATTTTTATCGCTTAATGTATTAGCTCTTTTTTGAAATAGCCAAGACAACAACGAAAAACAGCGCCCATTGAGGCGCTGTTTTTGTTTTAACAGGTTTCGTTTATTAGCTTTCAGGAGAGCTATTAACGTGGCTCAAAAGCCAGCGATTGAATTGCTTCTTCAATCGTTAAGAAGTGGATCTTCATCAGGCACACTTCTGCCTTCTGGAACTCGTGGTTTCGAATCAGTTTAGTCACGCTTTCAACCGAATACTGCTCGGCTCGTTTCGCTAAACCCAGTTGGTTTGAGTTTGATTGAAGCGAGTAGATGTCGCCCTCTGAATCGATGAGGTAATCATCTTCGCCCAAGATCATATCTGAGCATTCCGCCTGGAAATCTTGTTCTGACGCGACGTAAATAAGCTCATCGTCACCGTCGAGTTTTACCAAAGATGGCCAACTGATCATTACTGCCTCTAAATCATGCATATTGAAGTGTGTCTGGACTATAAACGCTTTCGAAGCTTTGGTCATGTGCTGTCCTAAGCGCTATTTACTCAAAGATCGCCCTAATGGTGCGAAGTAACCTTGTAGTGCTTGGTATATCTCTTCTCGATGCGCCATATCCGGATACACGGGGTACATGTCAGGCTTGGTTGTGCCATCCACCAGATAAGCGTTCTTGATATCGGAACACGATTCAATCACCGACTCAAAGGCACGCGCCATCATCTCTGTGGGTAGTGAGAAGTAACGGGCAGACATCGCCTTGTCGGCAATAACACTGCGAGCCACGTAATCGTGTTTGTCCAAGTTATTGTCGCTAAGCAATGTGGCGTCAAACAGAGACATCAAACTCTCGTTTAATGGATGAGGTCTTACTTTTCTATCGTGCAACCAACAGTCGCTGGCGAACAAGATTTGCTTACGAGGGCCAGAAGTATCGCCGATTTCAAACGCTTTCTCAGCGATATAGTGGTCAAACGCATGCCAAAACTCGTGAGCGAGCGCGCCAGCTCCGGCGTTCTTGGCGAGGGCTAATTCTCTCTGGTTGGGGGCATAGTGTGCTTGCACGCCTTTTCTGCCGCCACTGCCAAACGCTAAGCCTAATGTACCGCGTAGGCCAATTGCCTCTGGTGGCAAAGCCAAGATGTAAGCCAAGTCGGCTAGCGAATCGAATATCAGATTTGCGGCCAACTCTTTTTCTTCTTTCGTCACCCAAGCACCCACACGAATGCTGCCCATACCAAAGGTCTGTTTGATGTCCATAAAAGACACCTGATCGCCATGTCGGTAGTCTGGGCCTTCGCGCGTTTTGTATTTAAAGTGAGTTAACTTCAAAAGGGTCCTTGGAAACAGACGTAAGAATGAATGGGGCGCTCAGTGAGATGCACTTGTGTGAGATGCATCTCTTGTAATTAAAGGACGTTAGCACTTTTGATAGCAAATTGCCGAACAAAATTAGTCTAGATTGAGTTCGAAAGCCTCCCATGAGGTTGGGTTACCTTCACGAGTGAGTGGAAAGAGTGGCTGTTGTGGTTTTGCATAGCTTAATCGGTGCAGTCTTTGAGTTACGTGGTAGCTATCAAGCCCCGAAACCGTGACTAAATCCAACGCTTCTAGATCAAGGTAGCCATCCGGCATCACGGCGCGTTTGGGTGCGTGAATCGTTATAACCTCACCGATCAGCATTTGAGTTTGATTGCTTTCGATAGTGATCTGTTCTTTGAACGCTAACCCTATCTTTAAACTGCTTTCCAAGACGAAGGGAGCGGGGAATTTGTCGTCATAATAGGCCGTTAAACCGACCGCGTTGAATTCTGAGACTGGTTTAGGGTAGCGAGCCGAAGTTTGATGAGCCTTTTTGACAAAGTCAGCACCAATGCTGTTAACGGTGAAGTACTTTGTTTCTAGAATGTTTTCTAGCGTATGACGGCGGCTTTTATCTGGGCGAACAATAAAACCAAGCAGCGCCGGATCAGACCCTAGGTGAATGACAGAGCTTACTATCGCAAGGTTTTCAAACCCCTGTTTATCACAAGTGCCAATTAGGTTGGCGCTTTTAAATCCAGACAAGGAATTAACTAAACGAATGCGGTGGCGCGGATCCATTGTTTGGATATCTTGTTTAGAAAGGGTCATATCCTTCATATCCTTCATATCTTCTCTTCTTCTCATTTATTGTTATCTTCGAGCATGCTCACTAACGGACTTATATGTACGAAGAATCCGCTTTTATCGATCAAAGAGCGCTTAGTTTGGCCGTGGGCAGCTTGTCTCTTTTATCTCTGCTACAGCACAATGAACGAGATCCTTTGCATAGATTTACGCGCGTTGACGTCCCTTTACATCACAGGAGCTAAAGTAATGATGTCGTCTTTATGAGTGTTAAAAAATGAAAACAGTCCGCAATATCATTTGGGCAATGATTGCCACAATGTCAGCCTTTTGGTTTGCGATGGAACCGCAATTATTCGCTTCAAGCGATGTCTTTGAATGGCGCTCAGCCATGATTCAGTACTCAGGTATTTTGTCTCTGATGTTAATGTCCATCACCATGATCTTGGCGATGCGTTTACCTATGGTTGAGAATTGGCTGAAAGGTATGGATAAAGCATATCGAGTCCATAAATGGCTCGGTATCGGTGGTGTTGCACTGGGTGTGACACACTGGTTGTGGTACCAAATTCCTAAGTCATTGGTGGTGTCTGGCGTGTTAGATAAGCCTGTTCGACACGATGGTTCAGGGCCGCAAGCTGTTTTGACTGGATGGGAGTTATGGGTCAGTGAATTGCGCGGAATTGCTCAGAGTATTGGCGAATGGGGCTTCTACTTATTACTCATTTTACTTGTGGCGTCACTATGGGCGGCAGTGAAGTACAAACCGTTCAAATTGTCTCACCGTTTGATGTCGGTTGCGTACCTGTTTATCGCTTTTCACTCAGTAATACTGCTTAAACGAGCGTATTGGGGAGAGCCTATTTATTATCTAACTGTGGCATTTGCTTTGGTTGGGTCTATCGCAGCGATTTACAGTTTGTTGGGCTTGGTTGGGCGTCGTAATCGTCACTCAGCGGCCATTACCTCGACTCGTTATTTTCCACAAGCTGAGGTGATGGAGCTAGTCTTAAAACCTGATGCATCTTGGCATGGTCATAACGCTGGGCAGTTTGCATACCTGCGTTTTGGTAATGAAGATCCTCATCCGTTTACCATTGTTTCTGGCAGTGAAGATTCAGAGCTGCGCTTTTTGATCAAAGAGCTGGGTGATTTTACTAATGGCCTTTATGAACGAGTGAAAGCGGGCGATGCGGTTACGGTTGAAGGTCCCTATGGTCGACTTGATTTTGACCTAAGCAAGCCACAAATTTGGATTGCTGGTGGCGTCGGGATTGCGTCGTTTTTTGCAACACTTGAAGCGCTCAAAACAGAACGAGATCATCCTCGTATTGAGTTGTTTTATTGTACTCGCGGTGTTGATAAGCAATTAATCGATGAGTTGTGGCACCTTGCACACGCGGTTGGTGTGAAGTTGACCGTGATAGACACCTTACATTCACCTCGATTGAACGCCGGAAGAATTGTCAATCAATGTGGCGACCTCAACGAGTACGAGATTTATTTCTGTGGGCCGGAGTTGTTCTCTACATCACTGAAAAAAGAATTAGACACCTATCAATTTGATATTGAACAACACTACCACGAAGAGCTGTTTGTGATGCGTTAAAGCCAACTATTGGTGCTGTGATTGTTAAATGAGTCAATCGGCACAGTGCAAAAAGGCGTAAAGTCACTCAATTTGTTATTGCAGCGGTTTGCTATTGAGCGATACCATATAGGGCTGTTTCTTTGGTAAAGATGTAATTATGTCAGATGAAAAACTCGCACTCGAATGGATGCGCCAACAAGCTCATAAAGTTGACCCATACGTTATCGATCCATCGTTTGATGAATGCGTTGAGTTGCTTGATCCTGCCTTCAAGAAAGGCAAGAGTGTTGCTCAACTCAAGTATCTGTTATCAGAAGCAGATCGCCGAGCGGGCGCGGCAGAGCGTAAGCATGCAGCCTTAAAGTATGCCAAAGAAAAAAGCCCAAATGCTGGTCAGATTCTGCGTCTGCAAAGCAAACTTCAACAAGTCCAGTTGGCGTTGAAATTGGCGACTGGCGACAACAACATGACTATCTCTCAGTTCTGTTCAGAGTATGACGTGACTAAGCGTGACGGCAATACGGCATGGAATGAAAAGTTGGTGGAGCAAGGGAAGAGAAAGTAGCCATTAAAAAGCCTGAAAACTGATTTCAGGCTTGGTTGTCAATCCGCTTAATCAGAACCAATACCAGCGCTAAGGTCGAATGTTATTGAAACTGACCTTTTGTGTCCCATCATCTAGGTTCTCCAACTTAACCACATCCCCTTGATAGTAATACGGTTCCATTGGCATCTCGCTGTTGGTCGGCCTTGAGTAATGCAATACTGCTGGCTTCGCGTCAACTTGCTGAGCGAACAAATAGCCAATCAGCGCATGTTCAAACTGGTGATAACCGTTGCCCCAATGGAAAGCTTTGGTGCGTTTTGGATCAAGCCCAACACCTCCGTATTTATGATCGACCCATACATCATGAAAGGTCGGTAGGGTGTATTGCAATACGTCTTTCATTGAACCATCGACCAGCGAAACCGTCATTGCGGCTTGATCAAGCTCCGCCCACTCCCATGATGAAGCCCAATTTGTGTTTGGTCTGCTTTGCCAGCCAGTTATCTCTTGTCCTTTCCACGCCTTCTGAAGTTCTTCGCCATAATATTGGGAGACGCTGGCGAACTCTTTCTGATATTGCGCCTGAGCGAGAGTGTGTTTCATCCCTTTGATGCCAAACTCTTTCCATTCAGAGTTATTCAATGTTTGGCCTGTCAGATAGGTCATCCAATACGCTTTGATGGTGTGCCCAAAATCGTTGTGATTAGCATTCGGCATCATCGCAGCTTTATCGTGAATTGCGCCGTAGAAGCGTTGTTCATCTTCAGAATGGTATTGGTCAATCATGGTTTGCGTGAGCCAGTTTAAGTCATCAAGCCATTTTGATTTGACGGGCTCTTTGAGCAAAGGTGCGACGAGCAACATATAGCCGTTTATCTGATCAAGCTGTGCGACTAGCTCACGTCGTTTTGCACTGCCATCTTCATCGTCAGCAAGTACCCAAACAAGACCGCTGTTGTCGCTAAGTCGATATTTATCAAAGATAAAAGCTTGTTGTGCGATGAGTGCTTGTTCTACCTTTTTGTCTTGGGTCAAGTAGTAGTACATAGCAAGGCCAACCAGCGCGTACGCTTGATCTTGAGAGGTACGCTGCTGCCAATCCTGGCCTACTTTTCCCTCTTTTGTGTAGCCGATAAAGCCGCCGTTTTGCTTATCTTCTAGCTGATCAATTATGTAGTAGGCACCTTGCTTGGCAAGCGCTAAAGCCTGTTTATCGCCAGTAAGGTGGTAGAGCACGCCATAGGCATAAGTTTGACGTGACTTCATCCGCGTAAACTCTTTGCCAAAGTGTGGCGTGATCCAGCCTTTGTTCAGTTCAGGGCACACATCGGAAACATCTAGCAAGATACCGTCATCACAGCGGAAAGTCGGGAAGTTACCTACCGGTTCTCCTTGAGCGCTAGGCATCAACCAGTAAGGTGCAAGCCCTTCAGTAGCATGGTTGAGCCACTCTTCTCCAGAAGGAAGAGGGGCGTTGGCAGATACGGCGAAGCTAGTAACACTGAGTAATGCGATCGTTGCTCGTAACATTATGTTTATCTTAACTATTTGAATTTCCTTGAATATAAACAATCACATCTGCACATTGTGATTCGGTGATCACAATCGACCAAATTATTGCGGAGTAGAGGAAGGTTTACAGATCATTGAGTGGTACCGGGATAGTCGAATTGTATCTAGCATTATCCATAATTCGAATAATTTATAATGATTATAAGTCATTGGATGGGATTTGGTCTCCTTCGTATACTGGGTTCAAACAAAGGATGTTTTTTAAACAATTGAATGTTTCACCTTTACGAAGAGATATGCTCAACATGAAAAAACTTCTATTAGCTTCGCTACTTGCTATCAGCACAATGCCGGTCTATTCCCAATCATTCGATGATACAGATGACATCCTTAATCGCGCATCACAGATTGAAAATCTCGAATACAAAATGATGGTGCAGCGCGCCACTCAAACAGCAATCCATTATATGCCGGCTGTGACTCAAATCGATTTCCTAAAAGCGACCCGTCGTGACCTTGGTGGCGACTTCAACGATGTGGTTTACGTGAACGAACCTTTTGGTTCCGAAAAGGGGTTTCTCACCGCGAACGATACCACCGCGTACGCTTGGGCAACGATAACGTCGAAGAACGGCCCGGTGGTGATTGAGGTTCCAGCAGCAACAGACAAAGTGAACTACTTTGGCTCAATCGTTAACCAATGGGAGGTTCCTATTGCTGATGTTGGCTACAAAGGTGCTGACGAAGGCAAAGGAGGGAAGTATCTATTCTTGCCACCAGGTTACGACAGTAAATTAGGTACGAAGCAGGAACTCGAAAGTAAGGGTTACCTTGTATTTGAAACGGATACGTACCTGTATGGCTTTTCATTCAGACCGTCATTAACCAATGGGGCGACAGATTTGGATGCGGGTAACTACGCGAAGCAAATCAAAATCTACAACTTAGCCGATGCAGAAAATCCACCTAAGACAGATTACTTGGACGCAACAGATGTCGCTTATGACAGCCTCCCTTATTACAACGAGACGTTTTTTCAAGACATTAATGACGTCATCCAAGAGAACCCGGTCAGAACGCAAGACAAAGCAATGGCGTCGTTACTAAAAGACCTTGGTATTGAAAAAGGGAAAAAATTCGACCCAACAGCTGAGCAGAAAAAAGCGATGAGTGAAGGTGTGCTGATGGCCTATGCGCACATGCAATCAAAGTTCGTTGAACCGGATCAAACGGTGAGTGCGCTATGGAGAGACGAAAACGGCAAACCTCTGTCGCAATGGTCCTTCTGGAATTTTGGCCTTCAAGCTCAGCTTGGTTTCCCATTTGTGGATGAAGATGAGGTGTTAGTTGATAAGCGTGCGGCGTCGTACTTCTACGTGACTTACTTGCCTAAACAACTCGGTGGTTCAACCTTTTATCTAACGGGTTTACGTGATTCAAAAGGTGAGATGTTAGATGGCAAAGCGACGTACAAGCTCAATGTACCAGCCGATACGCCTGTCGAGGACTTCTGGTCAGCGATTGTTTACAACATGGAAACCAAGAATTTTGTTAAAGGAGTCGATCGAGTAGGACTATCGTCTCGAAACGCTGACACGATGAAAAAGAATCCAGATGGTTCGTATGATCTGTATTTCGGCCCTGAAGCACCAAAAGGGCAGGAGGAAAACTGGGTTCCTACAGGTGGTGAAGATTACTTCTTATTGTTCCGACTTTACCGTCCAACATCGAAGACTTTCTTTAAAAACTGGATGCTAGAAGACATGGAAAAAATCAGTGGCTAGCAAGCAATAGAGACTCAACCGTCTCTGCAAGTAAATAGCTTAATGCGTGCCCCTAAGTGAAGCATACAAATTGGGGCCGGTTAGGCGATGAGAATCATTTTAGACAAGAGAAAATATTATGAAAAAATCGATTATTGTTACGCTGCTGATTACTTTAGGTTGTTCATCTGTGGCGCTCGCTGAGCCTAAATTTAGTGCGCAAGTACCAGATAGTATCATTACGCCAAATAAGGTCGAATCTGCCTATCTAGGTGAGCTCAACTATACCGATGGTGCCCCGACATTAGAAACGCACGCCAAGGTGCAAGATTTTGTTCAAGTCTCTAATGCTGTTCGTGTTTTTCTATCCGGTATTCCAGTTGCTTCAATACAAGGGTTATTGTTGGGGCATGAGAGTATCGGCATGAAGCCTAATCAAACCATCGCAATTTCTGAAGACAACTTAGACGCCAATAGCCTTTGGTTAACAGCAAACACGACGACACCTTATGTCACTTCGGAAATTGATGTAAAAAATGGCCCGGTGATTCTAGAAGTTCCTACTCCGGTTATGGGTTTACTCGACAATGCTGCATTTAAATACGTTGATCGAATTGGTGTCACTCACCCAGACAATGCAGCTAAATCAGGCAAGTATTTTATCCGTCACTCTTCGTGGAAGGGCGAGGTTCCCGAAGGGTACATTGAGGTTGTCAGCGAAGGGTATCAACATTGGCTGTTGCTGCGTTTGGTGAGCTCGCCAGAGAGTATGGAACAGAGCATTACAACATTAAAAAACACCACCAAACTGTATCCGTATGGCAAAGAAGATAAGACAGAGTTCATCAATATTTCTGGCGTCGATTACAACACCATTCATGCTATGGACGAGACGTTCTACGATGAGGTGAATGCACTCATTCAATACGAACCCACTGATATTTTTGATGCTGAATGGTTGTCGTTGGCTAAAGATATTGGAATAGAAAAAGGGCAAGAGTTTGTGCCAAACACACGTATGCAGCAAATACTGTCGGAAGCTGCAAAAATAGCGACTGCTGAAGTACGCTCAAGCTATTTCCACCCTAAAGAAGAGATGTTTCGCTACGATGATAGACAATGGTTCACTCCGTTAGTCTCAGGCCATGAATTTAAAGATGCAAATGGCGTAATTGACTCCGATATGCGAGCAACATTCCACTTCATGGCAACCGGGATTACACCAGATATGGTGACGAAAACCGTAGGAAAAGGATCGGATTATCTGTTGGCGACACGTGATGCCAACAAGGAAGTGTTGGATGGCAGTCAGCACTACACGGTGACTTTGCCACCGAATGCACCAGTAGAGCAGTTTTGGTCATTTATGATCTACGATAACCAGACTCGCTCCATGCTAGAGACCGACCAAAAATCTGCTGGTCTTGATGGTTTGAGTGAAGATATTAAGAAGAACAGCGATGGTTCTATCACTGTCCATTTTTCGCCCAATGCTCCCAAAGGAATGGAACATAACTGGGTTCAAACGACGGAAGGCAAAGGGTTTAATATCATCTTCCGCATGTATTCGCCGACAGAAAAGTGGTTTGATAATTCATGGAAACCAAGTGATTTTGTTAAGGTGAAATAGAAGGTATCGCAAGTTTGAATGCACCCTATAAATGGGTGCATCTTTTCATGTTAAGGTTATTCAGCGCTTAGCACTGTGATTGCTCAAAGATAGCTAGAGGATTTATGCGAAAAGACATGTCATATCAGTTGAATCGAGTCGACCTAAATTTGCTGGTGGCCTTTGATACATTGCTTAAAGAACGCAACGTAACCAATGCTGCAAAGGCGTTATTTGTGTCACAGTCGGCCATGAGTCGCAGCTTAAAACGGCTGAGAGAAACCTTTGATGATCCTCTCTTTATCAGAACATCTACGGGCCTAACACCAACATCAAAAGCACTAGAGTTAGGCCAAGAACTGCAACACATTCTGCCGCAGCTAAACGCGTTATTTCAGCGCAATCAATTTGATCCTCGAGAGTGCAACGATACGTTTTCGATCTCTTTACCGACCTTTCTAGGGAGCACCATTCTTCCCAATCTAGCCTTGGGATTATTTGAAGAAGCACCGGATGTGAACTTGATAGAGATGGCTGCGAAAAGTAACCCTTATGACTTGCTCGACAAAGGTAAGTTAGACTTTGTGATTCATTATGCAAGCTCGTTAGATCAAAAATACCAAGCCACCAAAATAGGGACCATTTATCCCAAATTGTTTGTTAGAAAGGAGCACCCTCTGGTTGGAAGGGCATCAACGTTAGATGAGATCATGCAATACCCAGTGCTTGCTATGAACGTTGAAGAAGACCACAAGCAAGCATTCAATACCCCTTTACAACAGATCTTATTGGAGCTTGAAAGTGATAAACGCCCAAAGCTTCGAAGTACTCAAACTCATGTATTAATGGAAATCGCTTCTCGTTCTGATGCGGTGATTTTTGGCATGAACGCCTTAAATGCTTTGTCAGATTTCGATCATCGGTTTGTCGATATTTATGATTTTGTAGATAGCAAGCAATATCACGTAGACCTTTATTTATTGCAGCATCAACGTACATTTACATCCGCTTCGCATCAGTGGATAGCGTCTAGGTTTAATGAGCTGTTGAAGACCATACTCTGAGAAAATGCTCTCTAGTGAAATGTCTCTAACCGCCTAATCTTGATTGAGTCTCGATGCTATATCGAGACTCATCGCTATCGACTTATACTGGCTCACCCGCCTCGTCTTCTTCGACCACATCGGTTTCTAAACTTGCCTCTGCCAGCCATTTTCGTATTGATGGGCTGTTAAGCACATGTTGTTGATACTGCGATGCCTTCTCTGAAAGCTCGATACCATAGGTTTCTACACGTAAGGCCATAGGTGCAAACATCGCATCGGCAATCGACCATTCACCAAACAACCATCCTTCAGGGTATTGTTCCATTTGTGCTGACCATATTGCATCAATTCGTGCGATGTCTTTCAATGCGTCTTCACTCAGTGTGAGCTTTCTTTTGGCGCGGCAGTTCATCGGCATTTCATTTCTGACGGCAAAAAAACCAGAGTGCATCTCGGCGGAAATGGCTCTTGCACGAGCGCGCTCTTTGGTGGATTTTGGCCATGCTGCACCGTGCAAGTGGGCGTCGTTAACGTATTCCAGAATCGCCAGTGAATCCCACACCGCAACGTCGCCGTCAACTAGGGTTGGAACTTTGGCCGTTGGCGTCACTTTCGCCAGAGTGTCGTAAAAATCAGAGGTGAATAGCTTGAGCTTGATGACTTCTGCATTCAGGTTGTAGTTGTCGAATATTAGCCATGCGCGCAGTGACCAAGTTGAGTAGTTCTGGTTTCCAATATAAAGCTGCATCGTTGCTTCCTTTCGTTTGGTGAGTAAGCTTTGAGCCTAGGGACATGCATTTGAGCTTAGGGGATTGTATTGCGGCGCACTAACGGATAATTTTGATGCAATACATTAATAAAAACGATGGGTGGTGATTTCAATATGGATATTGATGCTTTGCGAGGCTTTCTCGCGTTCGTAGAAACCAGCAGTTTCACTCGTGCAGCGAAACAGATAAATCGCACCCAATCGGCATTCAGTGCGCAGATGCGTAAGTTGGAAGAAGAGCTCAACGTGACTCTTTTCCAAAAAGAAGGGCGTAACTTAATACTCACAGAAGCAGGCTTAGCGTTGCGTTCTCATGCGGAACAGTTAGTCGCCCTTCACAATACAGCCCTTAAGCAAGTAAAGCGTTACGAAGACAAACAACCTCTGCGACTCGGCTGCCCTGAAGACTACAACGACACTATTCTGCCAAAAGTGATTCGCCTATTGCAGAAAGCAGAACCCACTTGTTCAATTCAAGTATTCAGCCTGCCCAGTATTACACTGAGAGAATGGTTGGATGATGGCAGGCTTGATGCGGCGATTGTCACCCGAGCGCCCGATAGTGAAGAAGGTTACTGGCTCACTCATGATATCGGAGTATGGATAAGCAGCCCTGATTATGCGTTCGATCAGTCTAAACCAATCCCATTAGCTTTGTTTCAGACCGATTGTAAGTATCACGCAGCGGCAGTGAGTGGTTTGGCCAAGCAGGGTACGCCTTATCAGTTATTGGCGTGTAGCAATACCGCTTCAGCGCAACGTGCCATCGTCAAAGCGGGTTTAGCCATTGGTGCAATGGGTAAGCTCAGCGTGACTCCGGATTTGAAAATACTTGAAGATATGCCGCCACTGCCTTCGGTCGATATTGTGTTGATCTTAGCGAGCAAACACCATCCAGTGTTGGACAAAGAAGTGCTCAATCAACTTGTGGAGTTGGGTTCTGATTAGTTTAGATTCCTTTTCCTACTACAGGATTCCCAAGCTTTTCAGTTTTCGATAAATGGTATTGCGGCTGATACCGAGTATTCGTGAAGTCTTGCTGATGTTGCCTTGGTTCGCTTGATACGTTTGCAACAAGGTTTCTTCAACGGTACTTCTTAGATCGTTATTCGTTGCACCTTTGATGGTATTAGGAGTCGTCAGTTGATGCTGATTGTCTTGCGCTAATGACGTGAGATATTGAGCAAGGTGGCTTGGCACATGTTCTAGCGTGAGTTGTGGTTCATCACTCGCCAGTAAAGCCGCGACCTTGAGTAGATTATCTAATTCGCGAATATTGCCCGGCCAAGCGTAAGCGCACAGTAAGCTCATCAAGTGAGGGCAGATTGTTTGCTCATCTTCGGCGTATTTACTATGAATGTGCTCGATTAAGGCGTGCTTGTCTTGTCGGTGTTGTAGGCTTGGCAAGGTGAAGGCTAAGCCGTTCAGGCGGTAGTACAAGTCTTGTCTGAACTCTCCTGTCGCAACTAACTGTTCTAGGTTTTTATGAGTGGCAGCGATGATCTGACAATCGACTTGGTAGCTTTGGTTCGAACCCACGGGCACCACGGATTTATCTTGCAGAACATGCAGTAATCGACACTGAGCCTCTAACGGCATGTCGGCGATCTCATCCAAAAATAGAATGCCCTTGTCTGCTTGACGGATCTTGCCTTGGAACCCTTTGTGGCTTGCGCCAGTAAAAGCGCCCGGCGCGTAGCCAAACAGCTCAGATTCGATAAGATCTTTCGGTAGTGCTCCACAATTTACCGCCACCAAGGGCGATGATTTACGCTGGCTTTGCTTGTGCAGCGCCTTCACAAATTCGCCCTTACCAACCCCTGTTTCACCTAAGATCAACAAGCTGATCCCTTTGTCGATAACCTTATTGGCTTGCTGCCAAGCGTGTTCTATTTGTTGTTCGCCATGGTGCAAATCACACGATGCCGAAATAGAGCGAGTGCGCTTTGCAGTTGCTTGTTTGAGGCGTTGTTTCTCAAACACAAAAGGCGTATCTAATGAGGTTCGGTTGAACAGGGTATCTATGCATTCGCCGACGATCGAGGTTTGATCCAGCAGCTGAGAGGCGACCTGATTGTGCGCGACTACCTCACCAGCTTCGTTCGCTATCACTATCCCTTGCCAGCCACTGTGTAGTAAAGATTTCTCACACGCAAGATCGATTCGAGTGGTGCCTTGTGGGATGTGGCTCAGTAGCTGGTTCTCAACAAGCTGAACCATATTTTGAACCAGCAATTGCACCGAACTGTCGTGTTGCTGCTGCTCACTGGTGATGTCCAATACGCCAACCATTTGCCCTTGGTGATCAAACACCGGGCTTGCTGAACAGCTGATAAATCGATGCTGGTGGATGAAGTGTTGTTCGCCAATGATGGATACTGGCTTGGCTTCAACAATCGCGGTGCCAATCGCGTTGGTGCCTTTCAGTTGTTCCTGCCAACAGGCTCCAGAGCTGAGTGCTATTGATGTCAGCTTCTCCTTAAACCGCTCCTGTCCCCAACTCGCCAGAATCACCCCTTCAATATCCGTCAGAATCAAACGACTGTCGGTACGAGCAAACATCTGATTAAACAAAGGCAGCGCATTGCGTTCGACGATGTGGATCAAGTCAGAAGATTGATGTCGTCGCTGTTTAAGAATCGATTGAGGCAGGCGAATATCTTCGGGAAGTCGTCTCTGTTTTAGACCCGCTTCTGTGCTGCGGTGCCAAGAGGACGAAAGCCAATCTGAGGTGTTTGCTTGTTGAAGGTGCATGACTGTTCCATGTCGTAACAGTGAGGGTGTACCAATTTGGAACAGTTGAACACTGGAGTGGTTTCCATACGTCCGTTCAATGCCAACTCACTTTGGGTTGTAAACGTTTGGTAATCATAGTTTTACAATTTATTAACAACAAGTTTTGAAGTTCTGGCGTGTGATTTGCGTTGTTACTGTTGTGAAGAAAACACGAAGTATCAGTGTTTTAAACAGAAAGTATAAACATGGGCGTCTCGTCGTGAGTTCTTTTCTCAAGAGGAGCCGCCATAAAAATAAGACAGCTCTCGCTCAATAACGAATAACAAATCTAAGAAGGATCTAACTATGATTTACGCACAGCCAGGTAGTGATAACGCAGTGGTGAACTTTAAAGCGCAATACGATAACTTTATCGGTGGCGATTGGGTGAAGCCTGTCAGCGGCGAGTATTTTGATAACACTTCCCCAGTGAATGGTCAGGTATATTGCCAAGTGGCACGCTCAACAGAGGCCGACATTAGCTTGGCACTTGATGCGGCGCATGCTGCTCGTGCAAGTTGGGCGGCGACCAGTGTGACAGAGCGTTCGAACATCCTACTTAAAATTGCCGACCGTATTGAAGCTAACCTAGAAGAAATCGCGGTGGCGGAGACGTGGGAAAACGGCAAACCAGTTCGTGAAACTCTGGCGGCAGACATCCCTTTGGTTGTCGATCACTTCCGTTACTTTGCGGGCTGTATCCGAGCGCAAGAAGGCAGCGCAGCAGAGCTAGATTCAAACACCGCAAGCTACCACTTCCCTGAACCAATTGGTGTAGTCGGCCAGATCATTCCTTGGAACTTCCCGATTTTAATGGCGGCTTGGAAATTGGCACCTGCGCTAGCGGCGGGCTGTTGTGTGGTGATGAAGCCCGCGGAGCAAACACCGACATCGATCTTAGTGATGATGGAGAAGATCGCTGATCTTCTACCAGCAGGCGTAGTCAACATCGTCAATGGTTTTGGTAGCGAAGCAGGCCAAGCATTAGCAACAAGCGATCGCTTAGCGAAGTTGGCGTTTACTGGCTCAACAGAAGTTGGCCACCATATTCTGAAATGTGCCGCTGAAAGCTTGATTCCATCAACGGTTGAGCTTGGCGGTAAGTCTCCAAATATCTACTTCCCAGACATCTTTAGTCATGAAGATGAATACCTCGATAAGTGTGTTGAAGGTATGTTGCTGGCGTTCTTTAATCAGGGGGAAGTATGTACTTGTCCATCACGTGTGTTGATCCACGAATCGGTATACGACAAGTTCATCGCCAAGGTGGTCGAGCGTGCTCAAACTATTAAACAAGGTAACCCGCTGGATACTGATACCCAGGTTGGCGCACAAGCTTCAAAAGAGCAGTTTGATAAGATCTTGAGCTACCTTGAGATAGGTCGTCAAGAAGGCGCTAAAGTGCTGACTGGTGGTGAAGTTGCCCAGCAGTCTGATGATCTCGGTAATGGTTATTACATCCAGCCAACCATGTTGGAAGGGCACAATAAGATGCGTGTATTCCAAGAGGAGATCTTCGGTCCTGTTATCGCGGTGACGACGTTTAAAGACGAAGCTGAAGCGCTAGAGATTGCCAACGATACCGAATATGGCTTGGGTGCAGGTGTATGGACGCGTGATGCAAACCTAGCGTATCGCATGGGTCGCAACATTGAAGCGGGACGTATTTGGGTGAACTGCTACCACGCTTACCCAGCACACGCCGCGTTTGGTGGTTACAAGAAATCTGGCATTGGCCGTGAGACACACAAGATGATGCTCGACCACTACCAAAATACCAAGAATCTACTGATCAGCTACGATACGAACCCGTTAGGCTTTTTCTAAAATAGATATGCTCTAGAGCTGTGTATTAGGAAGTCACTAGCAACGAGATGGCTTAAACAATACAAGTAAAATGAAAAGCAAAACGCCAAGTTCTTATGAGCTTGGCGTTTTTATATTTGAATCGCTCTAGTTTTGCGAAAAGAAGATCTCGGGCTTGTGGACTGGGCCATAGTTGCCTTCTAACTGAGTGAGTTCTAGCCCTTGTTTTCCAATCAGAGTACCGACTAATTGGCGGTTGAACGGGTAGCTGTCGGGGTTGTTAATGTACTCTTCAACATCAATCCATTTAGCTTCTGCAATTTCATCTGTGTCTTGAATCGCGATATCTTGAGTTTGAGCGATAAGGTGACAAATAAAGTAGAGGTTTGATTTACCAAACTGGTATGGGTGCCTTGTCGCCATGCCGACCACAGACACGAACGTGGCTTCGATGCCAGTCTCTTCTAAGGTTTCTCGAACCACCGATTCTTCAATGCCTTCACCCAATTCAATATGGCCGCCCGGTAATTTGTAGCCTGTCATACCGTGCTCTTTAATCATCAGAACTTGGTTGTGTTCGTTAGTGATTAACGCGCCAGCACCCAAGGTGTGGGTTGGAATGAAAGGCACAAACTCCACAATCTCGGATTTGTGGATCAGCGTAATTTCGTCTTCCAAACAATTGTGAAACACAAAGCCAAGCTCAGTCGCCACCGGAATAAGGTGCGAGAGTGAAATAGGTAAGCTAATCCAAATAATGCCTTTGCTATTCTGCTTTGAAAATTCGGTGATCTCGCTGAGTTCTGCATTGAATGAGTCAGCATTGTGAGGGATTGTTGCTGGGTCGATGATGATGCCGTTAAATTTGTCGAGCGTAAATTCCACGGGTGATCCTTTATTGTTTTTGATTTATTGGGCGTCGAGCATAGTCTGAGCTTATCGTATCTAAAGAGCTTATAACACCTTGAGAGTAAGGGCAGTAGTGAATCAAAAGTAGGCAATGCAGTTTATGTCGACTGGGTCGGTATAAGTGGAGGGTGTTGCTAGAAACAAAAACTGCGCTTGGAAGCCAAAGCGCAGTTTTGAAATGAGGTCTATATAGATTCGACTCTAACGAATATAGTTCGCGTTAATACTCACGTACCAGTGTTGAAGCTTGCCATCAGATTTCTTGATCCACAAATCGTTGGTGTAGCTATCAATCTTGCCGTTAACCGTCAGGTTGAATGTGTTCTCGTCGAATTCGCCAAGCTTCACGAACTGGTCCGTGGTAATCAGGAACGGGTCCATGTCGTCCACACCAACCACATCTGAAATTACATAGTAGTGGTAAGTCAGCGGCTTGCTCGCATCATTCGGGTTGCTGCGATACGCAACAAGCTTGAATGGTTCCGTTAATGGAACGTCGAGCGTTTGCTTGTCCATGGTCGCTGGAATCGGGATAAACAGCCAAGCGGTAAATAGACCGCTCAATAAAACCATCAGGAAGAAAAGAGTTTTAATTGCTTTCATAGCAACCTTCAAAATATGGGGGATGTTAATGGGGCTATGGTAACTAGGGAGAGTAAAGATGCAAGCTCTGTTATTACCCTATTTTATCTCAGCTTAATCTAGCGCAAAGAAAGCGGTTTGGTTAACTCGAAATGGAAACACGAGTGCTTAACTCATGATTATGGCTTAAGAGAATTCGTTATTTGAACCAATCTTTGTTTTTAACCAGTCTCTCGAAACAAGGCGAAGAACTGTCGCGAAATGACCTATATAGATAAAACTTAGTACGATAAGAATAGCGCATGAATATTTTTTGAGCGTTTTCTTATGCATTTAAACCCAAGGTTAAGCGGTGACTACCATTCTTATGTCGATCATTCATTCCGCATCGATTGCTCACTCGGCTCTAATCCATTTGGCGCACCAGAAATCCCTGAACATGTGGTTAAAGAGATAATTCACGGTATTGATAAATACTACTGTCACAGGGAGCTTTCAGAGCTGACTTATTTAACTCGTCAGTTTATTGGAATTGAAGACTGTCGTATTACTTACACTACGGGCTCTCTCGGGGCGCTAGAACTTATCTTCAATAAACTTATCGATCACAACAATCGCACCATGATAGGCATTGGCCCTCAGTTTGTTGAAGCAGTATCAGAGTTCACTTTAGTGGGCGGGAAGTACCAGTCCATCAACATGTTGGATTATCAAAACGAGTCTGATTTGTTCGGTGTGTTGGCCTCAAAAATAAGCAGCCAAAAGCCAGCCTTGGTGTATATCGACAATCCCAACAACCCAACGGGTCGAATCTACGATCGAGCTTATCTGGTCGAGATAGCGAAATTATGTGAGCGTTCTGGCGCTATTTTGATTGTCGACGAGGCCTATGGCGAATACCTGACTCCTGAACAGTCTATGCTCGATCAAACCTTGGTCTTGGACAACTTAATTGTTTTACGAACTTTTTCTAAAGGTTTAGGACTCGCAGGGATTCGACTCGGTTACTTAGCCAGCAGTGAAAACCTGACTTCTGCAATCGAAGCTGCGGTGAGTGTGTTTACGCCGACTTACCCTTCAATAAAAATCGCATCGGCGACCTTACCCAATGCGAAACACTTCTTAGAAATGAACCGCAGCAAAACTGAATACTTTAAGCAGCAAATGATCGGCTTGTTGTCTGAGCACAATATTGAGGTGGTTGGTACGTCAATATCGACGCCCATTATGTTGCTGAAAAAGACAGGAACCAACCTTTCAAAGCTATTTGAGAATATCGGTATTAAGACGTGCTCCGGTGTCGATTTTGCAATTACATGCGACGCGATGACTGAAGAGTATGTTCGATTACGAATTGTTGGCAATGATATAGATTTAGAGGCGTTAAAGCAGCGTATTCAGCAGTTATAAAAGCAACCGTTATAAAATCATCAGGCATTAAAAAGCCCGCACCTTGCGTTTACAAGGTGCGGGCTAAATTCATCTGGCTACTTGTTTAAGTAAGCTGCGTGGAACTCAATGTGTTCATCAATAAAGCTAGAGATGAAGTAGTAGCTGTGGTCGTAACCTGGCTGCATACGTAGCTCTAAATCGGCATTGGTGACCTTAGCGGCTTCGACCAATTGCTCAGGTTTAAGCTGTTCAATCAGGAAGTTATCGGCTTCACCTTGGTCGACCAACATTGGCAGTTTAGTGCCTTTGGTTTTTAGAAGCTCAGAAGCGTCGTAGTGTTTCCACTCTTCAATATCTAAGCCTAGGTATTGGTTGAATGCTTTTTGTCCCCAAGGGCATTGCATTGGGTTAGTGATTGGGCTGAATGCCGAGATAGAACGGTAGCTATCTTCGTTTTTGATGCCAATCGTGAGGGCACCATGTCCGCCCATGCTGTGACCAGAAATCGATTTTACAGACGTTACTGGGAAGAAAGATTCAATCAAAGCTGGGAGCTCTGTTACCACGTAATCATACATGTGGTAATGGCTGTCCCATGGCGCTTGAGTAGCATTCACGTAGAAGCCTGCACCTTGGCCGAGATCGTAATTTTCATCGTCGGCAACACCTTCGCCACGTGGGCTAGTGTCTGGTGCAACAATCGCGATGCCTTGCTCAGCCGCGGCTTTGAAAGCGCCGGCTTTTTGCATGAAGTTTTCATCGGTACAGGTTAAGCCTGATAACCAATACAAAACAGGAACTGGGTTTTCTTTGCTTGCGTTAGGTGGCAAGAAAATCGCAAAACGCATGTTGCAGTCAAGCGTTGCAGAAAAGTGGGTGTATTGTTTGTGCCAACCACCAGCAACCTTTGCTTGGCTAATGTTTTCGATTGTCATCTATTGTGCTCCGTTAGGTTGATGGTTTGGGGAGTAACATGTCTATAGCATTTAAAGTTTCACCACCCACCGGGCAGGAGGTGGTGAAGACAGTTTCGCTCTGATGTTTAAGTCAGAACTGTGGTCTCGACACCGAGGTATCGAGACCAAGGGGAGTTATATCAATCACAGTAAGTAGATGGTCATAAATAGCGCAGGAAAAATGCTTGAGAACAAGGCAGAAATTTTCGATAAGTAGTTATTCTACAATCAAAATTTCTAACGCCGTTATCGAGTGTTTTAACAAGCTAGAATGACCAGTTATTTACTACGATTGGTATTACTTATCCATATGTAGAACAGTACGGATAGATTCACCTTTGTGCATTAGGTCGAATGCTTCGTTTACGTCTTGCAGACCCATTGTGTGAGTGATGAACTCTTGAAGACCAAACTCACCCGCCATGTAACGGTTTACGATTTCTGGAAGCTCAGAGCGGCCTTTAACACCACCGAAAGCAGAACCACGCCATACACGACCAGTTACCAGTTGGAATGGACGAGTAGCGATCTCTTGACCTGCACCCGCAACACCAATGATTACTGATTCGCCCCAACCTTTGTGACAGCACTCAAGTGCTTGACGCATCACGTTTACGTTACCGATACACTCGAAAGAGTACTCAACACCACCGTCTGTCATCTCAACGATAACGTCTTGGATTGGTTTGTCGAATTTAGTTGGGTTGATGCAGTCAGTCGCGCCAAGCTGTTTTGCTAGCTCGAATTTGCTCTCGTTGATATCAACACCGATGATGCGGTTAGCACCAGCCATGCGAGCACCAATGATTGCAGAAAGACCGATGCCGCCTAGGCCGAATACAGCAACGTTGTCGCCTTTTTCAACTTTAGCTGTGTTCAGTACCGCGCCCATACCTGTTGTTACACCACAACCTAGAAGACAAACTTCTTCAAGTGGTGCTTCTTTGCTTACTTTCGCTAGAGAGATTTCTGGAAGTACAGTGTACTCAGAGAAAGTCGAGCAGCCCATGTAATGGAAAATCGTTTCGCCATTAATAGAGAAGCGGCTTGTACCGTCTGGCATTAGGCCTTTACCTTGCGTTTCACGAACGGCTTGGCATAGGTTAGTTTTACCAGATTTACAGAACTTACATTCGCCACATTCAGCCGTGTAAAGTGGGATAACGTGGTCGCCAATCTCAACACTTGTAACGCCTTCGCCGATCATCTCAACGATACCGCCACCTTCGTGACCAAGAATTGAAGGGAAGATACCTTCTGGATCGTCACCTGATAATGTGAATGCGTCAGTGTGACAAACACCAGTAGCAACGATGCGAACTAGAACCTCACCAGCTTTAGGAAGTTGTACATCAACTTCTTCCATTTTTAGTGGCTCGCCAGCTGCCCATGCAACCATTGCTTTTGATTTGATATGCGTTTGACCAGGTTTAATTTCGATTGTCATTGGATGTTTCCTATATATGTCAGTACAGCGGATAACTGTGCAATTAAATTCAACCCGTTAAGCGTAGTTGAGCTTAATTGTTTCCGCTCTCTCGTTTTGTTGGAGCTAGTATAGGTGTGAGTGCATGTTTTGATAATCCCCTCAAATAGAAAATGATTATTACTTATTTGTAATAATAAGTATGGAGCGGTCAGTTTTCTTATTGGCAACTATCTTAGCTAGAGTGACTCAGGTTTGAGGACAGGCGACCTATCCAAACGGTCTGAATATATTGCCTTTACTGATGTTTAGGTGGGGGTTTTATGGCTATTTATATATTAGTCTTCGATTCGTATTGTTGAACTATCAGCTTTTAAGATGGATGGTAACTTGTTGAATTTTAACGACTGAAGCAATGTCGCATAAGCGTTCGTTGTGCGACGTTTTGTAAGATATAAGAAACAATAGTGTCATTTTTCTCATCTAGTCTCCTCGCCAAATTTTGAGTTCTAACTTTTTGGGAAGAGAAAATGAAAAAGAGTACATTGACCGTACTGTCAGGCTTGATAGCAGCCACGTTAGCTGGTTGTAATTCAAGTTCACCAAGTGACGACAGCGGCAATCTAGATAGCGCAGTGCAAGTGGCGTTCATGCCTGATATCCATTTCCATGATGTCTACGGTGATTTTCAAGACGGTTCGTTCGCTGGCTTACCGAATTCCATGAGTGGCAAAAACGCTACGATAAGAACGATGGAGTCTCAGATGAACTCCACGCGTCTATTTAATGAAAACTACTTTGCGATGATAGCGGCGCTTGATGATGTGGTTGAACGTGGCGTTAAATACGTAGCCTTGCCAGGTGACTTTAGTGACGACGGCCAGCCGATTCATATGCGTGGATTGGTTAGCATCTTTGATCACTACCGCGACACGTACGGTCTTGAGTTTTTTGCAGCACCGGGCAACCACGATCCAGTACGTCCATTTACCATCCCTGCAGGTAAATCTGATTACCTAGGCGAGGGTGGCAAGAAGCAGCGTATTTATAGCCGCGGTAAAGAAGAGTGTGTTGGTTATGACGATGAGTGGACGACTATTCCCGGTGAAGGTGACAACTTAGCAACCATCTGTACTGAAGAAGTACGTGAATGGGGTTATGAAGAGATCATGAGTATCCTAGGCACTCACGGTTTCTACCCTCAGCAAGATTATCTCTACTTTGAAACGCCTTACAGCAGCGACCAAGCTCGAGCTAGTTACAGCTATGATTTAGCGAAAGAAGAAGCGGCTTTTGATAAGCGCATGTACGAAATCTGTTATGAAGGTACGGGTGGCAGTTACAAAGAAAGTGGTTACTCAAGCTGTTCTGAAGTGCCGGATACCAGTTACTTAGTAGAGCCAGTGAAAGGGCTTTGGTTGTTGGCGATCGACGCGAACGTTTATCGCCCGAAAGAAAACTCGTCTGATAGCTCTGTCGATGGAAACACGTTTGATGGTTCAAGCAGCGCTGGTTATAACATGATGCTGACTCACAAAGAACACGTGATTGATTGGATCTCTGATGTTGTAAAAGCAGCGAAAGAGCAGAACAAGACGCTGGTGTCTTTCTCGCACTTCCCAATGACCGACTTCTACAACGGCGCTTCTGAAGAGATTGAAGATCTGTTTGGCGAAGGAAGCCATCAACTGGCTCGTGAACCGGATGACGATACCAGCCGCGCATTAGCTGCTACTGGTCTAAATATCCATGTTGGTGGCCACATGCACTTTAACGATACGGGTAAGAAGAGCTTCAATATTGATGGTGTACAGCACACTCTATTTAATATCCAAGCACCATCGCTAGCGGGCTACATTCCGGCCTACAAACTGTTGAACATTCGCCCTGATAACCAGATTGAAGTTGAGACGGTGGTCATCGATCAAGTTAAACGTTACAACGAGCTATTCAGTCACTATGCAGAAGAGCATGAATACCTTACTCAAGCTGCGAATGGAGATCCTGATGCAGAAGCTAAGATTTGGAACAAAGATATTCTGAATTCAGAGAGCTACTACGAACTCACCGACTGGCACATCCGCGAACTAACGCGCCTGCGATTCCTTCCGGATGACTGGCCGCTAGAAATGCGCGCTATGATCATGGAAATGAACGGCGAAGAGATGATGATCATGTCTCAACTGGAAACGCAGTTCACGGTTTGCCAGTTAGCTGATGAAATGAATTATCCAGTCGAGGGTTGTGTTGCAAATGGAGTAGACGACTACGAACAATTTCAACAAGACTGGGAAGCAGCGAAAGTTGAAGCTGACGCTATTGCCTCTCAAGAAGGTCTAGTGCTTGAAGATTTTGCAGAATGGAGTGGTGAGTTGCTAGCGACTGACTTCTACCGCTTACGTAATGCAGACGAACTGGCATTCCGTGATATCGGTGAAACACAATTGCGCCAATATGAGTTGCTGAGTCGTGAACTTTCAGAGTTCGATGGCACGGTGGATTCAGAACTGGGTGACCTTGGCCAATATACCGTTGGTGAAGTGTTCCGCTCTCGTTTTGGTAGCTTGTTCGTGATTCTTGAAAAATTCGCAACAGGCCAAGCAAGTGACCACTTCTTGATTGATATCGACCAACAAACCCTGACCGATCTGAAAGGTGAAGTGAAGCGCGATATCCTAAGAGGCTCATCATCAGCAAATTAAGCTATTTAGATTGTTAGCGGGTTAACCTATTAGCTGATTAAAAAAGAGCTCTACACATGATGTTGTAGGGCTCTTTTTGTATTTCTGTTCTTCGATTGAACGAACAATCACACTTAAGAATTTTTAAGGTACGTCATAATAATTGCTTACTGAAAATCGCATGAATTGGAAATAAAACTACAATATTCTGAGCGCCGTATTTAATGTTGTGGACTCAAACATGCTTTTATCTCTTCCGCCTCCAGTGATGCTGTCACTCGCCATCGTGCTTGAAGTTGTCGCGACTTCTCTATTGCCTAAAACGCAGCAATTTACTTCCCTTCCTGCGACCGCCGCAGTACTAGTCGGTTATGGCTTTGCTTTTTATCTGTTGTCTCTCACGGTTCAAACCATGTCGTTGGGTGTTGCCTATGCGATTTGGTGTGGGGCAGGGATAGTGTTGGTCGCGGCGTTGTCTTGGTTGGTCTACGGGCAAAAGCTAGACATCTACGCGATCATTGGCATCGCTTTGATTCTGTCTGGCGTGGTGATCATCAACCTGTTTTCAACGTCGGTGAGTCACTAAGAGTCGACTCCCTACTTCTGAAACAACAAACTAATTGGAATCTAGAGTTGTTAACCTTCAACTTAAGATATTGAATATAATATAGTAATCCTAACAAATGCATTTTGTGCATGTATTTTATGAAAACAGCTCACTTTACTCATAGATTGGTCGGTTTAGTATAGCCAGCAGAAACCAATGATTATAAATAATCATCGATATTGTCTGTTTATCAATAACTTAGGAGGTCATTATGACTATTCCGACAACCGATATGATGGAAGCTTGGGCGGGATTCCAAGCTGGCGAGTGGCAAACATCCGTGAATGCACGTGATTTTATTCAGCGAAACTACACCCCTTATGAAGGCGATGAGTCTTTTCTTGCGGACGTGTCGGAGTCGACGACACAGCTATGGGAATCGGTGCTAGAGGGTATTAAAGAAGAAAGCCGCACTCATGCCCCTGTCGATTTTGATACTGATATCGTTTCCACTATCACCTCACACGATGCAGGTTACATTGCAAAAAACCTCGAAAAAATCGTGGGTCTACAAACCGATAAACCCCTAAAACGCGGCATCATCGCTAATGGCGGAATTCGAATGGTGAAAACGTCGTGCGAAGTGTACGGTCGTGAATTAGAGCCACAAATCGAAAAGATCTTCACTGAATACCGCAAAACGCATAACCAAGTAGCGTTCGATCTTTATACCGATGAAATTAAAACATGTCGCCGTTCTGGCATTATTACTGGTCTGCCAGATGCTTATGGTCGTGGACGCATTATTGGCGACTACCGTCGTCTTGCTTTATACGGTATCGACTTCCTAAAATCAGACAAAAATGAGCAGTTCAAATCGACTCAGAAGATGCTTGAAACGGGTGGTGATTTAGATAAGACATTGCGTTTACGTGAAGAGCTTTCTGATCAAATTCGTGCCCTTGATGAAATGCGAGAAATGGGTTTGAAGTACGGCATTGATATGTCTTCTCCTGCTCGTACTGCGCAAGAAGCAATCCAATTTACCTATTTTGGCTACTTAGCTGCGGTTAAGTCTCAAAATGGTGCTGCGATGTCGCTAGGCCGTACATCAACCTTCTTAGATGTTTACATCGAACGTGACCTTAAACTTGGTCTGATTGATGAAAAACAAGCGCAAGAGTTGATTGACCATTTCATCATGAAGCTTCGTATGGTTCGTTTCCTACGCACTCCTGAATACGATTCATTGTTCTCTGGCGACCCAATTTGGGCAACAGAAGCAATGGCAGGTATGGGCGTTGATGGTCGTACACTTGTTAGCAAAACGACTTTCCGCTACTTGCACACATTGCACACGATGGGCCCTGCGCCAGAGCCGAACATGACGGTTCTATGGTCTGAACAACTGCCTATCGCGTTTAAACAATACGCGGCTAAAGTGTCTATCGAAACCTCATCACTTCAGTATGAGAACGACGATCTAATGCGTGCGGATTTTGATAATGACGATTACGCGATTGCGTGTTGTGTGAGCCCGCAGGTGGTTGGCCAACATATGCAGTTCTTTGGTGCTCGGGCAAACCTTGCCAAAGCGCTGCTTTACACCATTAACGGTGGTGTTGATGAAAAATCTAACATGCAGGTTGGCCCTCAAGTTGCTCGTATCGAAGATGAAGTTCTCGATTTTGACCGCTTAATGCCTCGCTTTGATGAGATGATGGATTGGCTTGCAACGCAATACGTCACTGCGTTGAACGTGATCCATTACTCGCATGACCGTTATAGCTATGAAGCATCGTTAATGGCATTAATGGATCGCGATGTTCATCGCACAATGGCTTGTGGTATTGCAGGGCTGTCGGTTGTTGCTGACTCGTTAGCAGCTATCAAATACGCGAAGGTAACACCAGTACGCAACGAAGATGGCATCGCTGTCGACTTTGAGATTGAAGGCGAATATCCAAAATTCGGCAACAACGATTCACGTGTCGATGATATTGCTTGTGATTTGGTTGAACGTTTTATGAAGAAAATTCAGAAAATGAATACCTACCGTGAAGCGGTTCCAACTCAATCTATACTTACGATTACTTCAAACGTTGTATATGGTAAAAAAACCGGTAACACGCCAGATGGTCGCCGCGCAGGTATGCCATTTGGCCCGGGCGCAAACCCAATGCACGGTCGTGATGAGAAAGGTGCGGTGGCTTCACTGTCTTCGGTTGCCAAACTGCCGTTCGAGTACGCTAAAGATGGTATTTCTTACACTTTCTCAATCGTACCAAATGCACTAGGTAAAGATGACTTAAGCCAAAAAGTGAACCTAGCAGCGTTAATGGATGGTTATTTCCACCATGAGGAAAGTGCAGAATCGATTCGTGTTGAGGGTGGACAGCATCTTAACGTGAACGTGCTTAACCGTGACATGTTGTTGGATGCCGTAGAACATCCAGAAAAATACCCACAGTTAACCATCCGAGTGTCGGGTTACGCTGTGCGATTCAACTCGCTAACACGTGAGCAGCAACAGGATGTAATTAGCCGTACGTTTACAGCTAAGATCTAACCGTAAACTTCAAGTTCCACGGTTCTAAAAAAGCGCGAGAATGACATCCGTCTCTCGCGCTTTTTTGTGTGTTGAATATGGCGGTAATTGGAATTACTTTGATTCTGTCTGGCGTGGTGGTCACTAGGACCTCTAACTTACTTTTGCCCCTTTATGGTTTAGGGTAGAAGCTCATACACATTCTGTTAATGAACTTTTGCCCTACAAAAAGTTATCCAAACTCAGCAAGTTCAGAAATTATGCACTCACAGTGCATTCTAACTTTTTAACACCCTCACTAAGTTATTGATTTTCTGTTGAATACTTAAACGAAAGACCGCATTATATCTATGCAAAGAGCGGCTTAGCGCGGTGTAGAAAGTGTTATATTTATGAGGTAAGTTTTGAGTTCAATTAATCATCACTATGTCCCACAATTGTATTTACGAGGCTTTATTGCTGAGTCTGGTCGTATTCAAGTATTCGATAAAAAGTTGGAATCATTCAAGAAAGATAAGCAAACACCTCGAACAATATTATTCGAAAAACATAGAAATACAATCACACATCGAGGTGTGCGAACTGATGCACTAGAAAAGCTCTACGGGACAATTGAAGCACCATTGGGGCAATTTTTTGATTTAGTTCGCAAGGGCCTGTCGGAGAAAGAACTAATATCCAAAGAAGGCATTTATCTTCTAAAGGTATTTGTAGCGTTTCAATTTTGGCGAATGCCTTTGTTAGATCCCTTTGTAGAGCAGTACATTAAAACTCTAGACTTAACACGGTTTGGAGACAGAATTACACTGAATGGGGTCAATATTGGCGATTGTGATCAAATCAAAAACGCATTAGAAAATGACTCAGGGTTCAGGCATTACTTTCGTAGCTTTATGCTGCCTCTACTAACGTTTGATTTTAGGGTACATGATAGTGACTATGAATCATGGAAAGTCCATCATGTTTCGCCAGAATACGGAGGTTGGAACAACTTTTTAACGGGAGATAACCCGCTACTCTTTGACGATTTGACTCAGATGTTCGCATTTAAGTCTAAGTTTATTATGCCTTTATCGAATAATCAGTTGATCACCTTTTCGCCAGTTCAAAATCACGCTATGAACCTAGATCCGCTTTTTACAACTTACTTAGCAATGGCTACATATAATCAGTGTCATCGATATGTTGTAGGTACAAATAAAGACTATATTGAGCAAATAAAGTTATTTTTGGGTTCAGAAGTGGAACCTTCAGATTTGAGGGCGGAGTTATTTACATACATATAACGATTGAGCAGTGCAATAAGGTTTGGTCGTGGAAATAACCGATTTGCTATACCTGAAGCTATTCATTAATTGCTGATGTTCGATTCTCCGAGACGGATAATTGTCCAGAACCTTCATAAGCTAAATTTTTACCTGTGGTACTTTCTAGTTTAAAAGTCCCCCTTTCCGACTTAGAACCGATCTCTATATGAGTTGTAGGGAGATTCTCTTTTACCCTCCCGGTATCAAACGGATACATAGCTGATCTTCCCAGCGACTTACAACGTAAGAGGTTCGTTAAAAGGGAGAAAACAATATGGCCACCGTCTATGTCAGCATTGGAAGCAACATTAACCGCGAACATCACGTCACAGAATCTCTCAAAGCATTGAATAGCCGCTTTGCACCTCTACACATTTCTAATTTCTACGATTGTGAGCCTGTTGGTTTTGAAGGAGACAACTTCCTAAACCTAGTCGTTGGGTTTGAATGTGACCTTTCTATCGCTGAACTGGCTAAGGTTCTGCATCAAATCGAATTAGAGAATGACCGAAAGCGTGAAACTAAAGAATACGCTTCGCGCACTATGGATATCGATATCCTTCTTTACGGTAACGAAGTGGGCACTATCGATGGAGTAGAGCTGCCGCGAGGTGAAATCACTGAGTACGCTTTTGTGCTTCGACCGTTAGTTGATGTTGCCGCGCAAGAACGTCATCCCACTCTAGATATCTCTTTTCAGCATATCTGGAACAATTTCGATCAGCTGAGTCAGAAAACCGAACTTATACCTTTTAAGATCAGTTTCACTTAGTCCCTTCAACTGCTTTAAACAGAACGCTTGAGCTTTATTGATCTTTTCCTCTAACAGGCACGTAACTCACTCTACCTTCTAAGGATCGGAAACTGTTATGAATCACAATGCGATTATCACCATCACAAATCTCAGATTAAGAACCTTCATCGGCTTCAACGAAGAAGAAAAAACTAAGCAGCAAGACATTGTTATAAATGCGGAGATCCATTACCCCGCAAACAACCTTTGCCTCTCTGATGATGTGGAGAACGCACTTAACTATAAAAATATCTGCAAAAAAATTATTGAACATGTTGAATCTGGACGGTTTCTGCTTTTAGAAAAGTTAACCAGTGACGTACTCGGTATTTGTATCGACCATTCATGGGTCCGATACGCTCAAGTGAGAATCGACAAGCCTCATGCTCTACGTTTCGCCGATTCCGTCTCGCTCACCCTGAGCTATGAAGCAGAACTTGAAGATTAATTCATAAGGAGCGACTCAATGCTAACCACAGAAGCTGAAAAAGTAAGAGAAGCTTTGCTCAAAAAGGGGCTAGAAACCCCGATGACATCGAGCGAAATGAACTCCGACCAGAAGTACAACCGTATCAAAGGACTTTTGACGGAAGTTGTCAGTACGCTTGGGCTGGATTTAACCGATGACAGTCTTGCTGAAACACCTCATCGCATTGCAAAGATGTACGTTCACGAGATCTTTTCAGGGCTCGACTACAATAACTTCCCAAAAATCAGTGTTATCGACAACAAAATGTCAGTTGACGAAATGGTTAAGGTATCGGATATCGATTTAACTTCTACGTGCGAACATCACTTCATTACCATCGATGGCTTAGCACAAGTGGCTTATATCCCTGAATCCAAGATTCTCGGGCTATCTAAAATAAACCGCATTGTTCGGTTCTTTGCTCAGCGTCCGCAGGTTCAAGAGCGCCTTACCCAGCAAATCTTGGTCGCGATACAGGCTCTGGTTGAAACAGAAAATGTGGCTGTGACGATTAAAGCAACTCACTACTGCGTTAAATCGAGAGGCGTTATGGATGCAAACTCTGAAACCACCACAACCGCGCTTGGTGGCAGTTTCAAAACTAACCCTCAAACTAGAGCTGAGTTTTTACGATGAGTGAGACGATTCTAATAACCGGTGTGGGGAAGCGTTTAGGGTTCGCACTGGCGCAGCAACTTTTATCTGACGGATACAAAGTGATTGGCACTTACCGAAGCGACTATCCTCAGCTGCAATTACTGCGCGACCGTGGAGCCGACTTGCAACAGGTAGACTTTTATCAACAAAGCAGCCTAGAGGGTTTTCTTCATTACGTTGGACAAGAATATAAGGTGATCCGAGCCATCATTCATAATGCTTCCGACTGGCAACCTGAGAACAAAGAAAATCCCAGTGAAAACGCATTACAAATCATGAACCAGATGATGACGGTTCACGCTACCGTGCCTTATCTGGTTAATTTAACGCTCAAAGACCAACTAATGTCTGGCGATAAAACGTCGGACATCATCCACATCAGTGATTACGTTGCGGAAAAAGGCAGTAAAAAACACATCGCTTACGCGGCCAGTAAAGCTGCGCTCAACAACCTGACGTTGTCGTTCTCAGCGATGCTGGCTCCCAAGGTGAAAGTTAATACTGTCTCTCCAGCCATGATCAAATTTAATGAACATGACGACGAGGCCTACAAAACCAAAGCTCTGAAAAAAGCACTGATTCCTACAGAGGCAGGCTTTGAAGAAGTGATAGATGGCATTAAGTTTGTTTTGGCTAGTCATTATATGACAGGAAGGACTTTGCACCTTGATGGCGGCAGGCACTTGAAGTGAAGTTCATTCGTTGTGAGCTTGAGGCAGGATAGTCAACTAATCTATTCGTCTTTCATATCGTCTAACTACAATTTTTAAGTTGGCTCTCGACACTTTTTGGGTTTAGACATTAGAACGTGTTTGCATGGGTGACTCACCAAACAACTGCTTGTAGCTTTGGCAAAAATATCCCAGATGAAAAAAACCAAAGTCAAAGGCGATTTCATTGATGCACCGTTGTTCGCTCGGATTTTGCAGAATGCGCCGTACCTGGTTGAGACGTACATTTTGTATAAATTGTTTTGGTGATATGTCACAACAGGACTCAAAGGTGTATTGCAGCGTACGGCGGCTGACATAAACCGCATCGCACAGTTCAGACACGGTGACGGGTTTACGGTACTGCGAGTTATCTAGGTACTGCCTAATTCGACGCATTGTGTTCTCACGCTGTGAGGCATTGGTTTTTTGCGTATTTTGATCAGACGATTGAGCGAACAATTCGACCAACATATCTTGAACAATGGATTGATGAGTTTGAAAAGACCAGCGAGATTGACTCGGGGAGAGTAGTAAGCTCAAGTAAGCTTTTATTTGTTGGGTGTAGTGTTGAGAGCAACCAAGAAAGTGGCTCTTGCTGTTTAACGATTCAATCTCTAGCTGTTGCTGAATCATTTCAACCAGTGAAGGGCTTATGACTAACCCATAAATAGAAAAGGTTTCTGGCGTAAGTAGCTCAAAATCCGCCCCAGCCTCACGGATCAAAATACTATCAGGATTACCTTGTGCGTGATTGATGTGTAAAGGTCTATCGTTAGCACTGATCCCTAACCAAATCCCTTCATTAATACGACATTGCTGCTTGAGTTTTCGGTTGCTGTCTTCTCGAAATAGGTGCACGTGAGAAAATTTTCGTTCACGGATCTGACCTAGAAAACTTCCTTGACTCAGTTGGTCATATTCTTGCTGCCAGTTAAAGAGGCTGGCTGCCTGCTGATTTGCATCAAATGTGTTGAATGTGCACAAATTAGGTGCATAACGCATCAATTTTTCATCCTTTCTCATCATTCCATGACCTACCCATGTGACCCATATTAGTACAGTGTATTTTTAAGCTTATGTTTATTAATGCTTTTTTATGTTTGCCGATTCTTGATATTCATTCGGTTCAAAAATCGCTTAATTACTCATATATACAAAAGGTTATTGAGCAAGAACTGAACCAGTTTATGAAGAGGGAATTTATGACAGCAGCCTATCGCCGACAACAAGGGCACCTGGTTTTTAACTTTGAGTCGTTAGCAGACCTGATGGCAAAGGCTACGGCAGAGCGTTCAGGAGATGTTTTGGCTGGTGTATCTGCGACTTCTGCTGCAGAGCGTGTTGTAGCTCAGATGACACTGGCAGACTTGCCCCTAAAGACGTTTTTAAATGAAGCGGTGATCCCTTATGAAAGTGATGAAGTTACTCGTTTGATCATTGATAGCCATGATAGAGAGGCGTTTAAAGCGATTGATCACCTTACAGTGGGAGACTTTCGTAACTGGCTGCTAAGTGATGAAGCCGATAGTCTCACGCTTGCAAAGCTGCGTCCTGGTTTAACTCCAGAAATGGTGGCTGCAGTGAGTAAGATCATGCGTAATCAGGATTTGATCCAAGTTGCCAAAAAATGTCGGGTAGTGACTGCGTTTCGTAACACCATTGGCTTGCCTAGTCGTTTATCCACCCGTTTACAGCCCAATCATCCAACCGATTCTCTCAATGGCATTGCTGCCAGTATTTTTGATGGTTTGATGTATGGCAATGGTGATGCTGTGATCGGCATTAACCCCGCAACAGATAATGTACCGCAGGCGATTAAGTTGATGAATCTGATGGAAGAGGTCATTCAACACTACCAGATCCCGACCCAATCTTGCGTATTAACCCACGTTACCAACACGATTGAAGCGATTGAGATGGGCGCTCCGGTGGATCTCGTCTTTCAATCTATTGGTGGCACTCAAGGTACAAACGACACCTTTGGTATTAACCTTTCGATCCTTAAAGAAGCAAACGAAGCGGCGCTTTCGCTGAATCGAGGCACCGTTGGAAGTAACGTCATGTATTTTGAGACAGGGCAAGGCACATCTCTCTCTGCCAATGCTTTTCATGGTGTGGACCAACAAACTTGTGAGACACGGGCTTATGCCGTAGCGCGTCATTTTAATCCATTGTTGGTTAATACCGTGGTCGGCTTTATCGGCCCTGAATATCTCTTTGATGGAAAACAGATTATTCGAGCAGGGCTTGAGGACCATTTTTGTGGCAAATTGCTTGGCCTGCCGATGGGGTGTGATATCTGCTATACCAACCATGCCTATGCCGATCAAAATGATATGGATAACTTACTGACATTGCTCGGTGTCGCTGAGTGCTCGTTCATTATGGGGATTCCGGGTTCCGATGACATCATGCTCAATTATCAAACAACCTCGTTTCATGATGCACTTTATGCACGCAAGGTGTTGGGTTTAAAACCTGCACCGGAGTTTGAGGAGTGGCTAACTCAGATGCAGATTTTTGATGATGTAAAAGATGTGCGCCTAAATGAACGACTCTCCGGCTCATTTGCTGGCGCTCTAGCACAACTTAATGGAGGCCCCGCACATGGGTAAGGTGGTCTCTATGGCAAAGCATTCTGCTTCTAAGTTGGTAACTCAAAACCCTTGGCACGAGCTTAAAGGTTTTACATCGGCACGTATTGCACTGGGTCGAAGTGGAAATAGCGTTCCAACTAAAGAGTTGCTTTCATTTCAACTCGACCATGCACAGGCGATGGATGCCGTTCATTGTGCTTTAGATGTGGATGCATTGGTTGAGCTCATCGCTCAATCAAACTCGGTTATTCAACACACTTCTCAGGCACCCATTAAGGTGCACAGCAAAGCGACTGATAGATTCATGTATTTGCAAAGGCCGGATCTTGGTCGTGAGCTTGATGACGTCTGTTGGAATCAGTTGCAAGCCGTTCATCACTCAGAGTCTCCCTCGTTTGATCTCGCGATAGTAGTGGCTGATGGCTTGTCTTCAATTGCCATTCAAAACCATGCAAATCCAGTCATTGAGCATCTGCTTTCTTTATTAGGTGAAGACGAAGTGCCGTGGCATGTTGCTCCTATTACTGTCGTGAGGCAGGGCCGAGTGGCAATAGGAGATGATGTTTGTGAGTGCTTACAAGCCAAGATGGTGGTGGTTTTGATTGGTGAACGCCCGGGACTGACCTCTCCAGATAGCATGGGTATGTACCTGACTTGGCAGGCGAGAAGAGGAACAAAAGACTCTGATAGAAACTGCATTTCTAATATTCGCCCACAGGGGTTGGCTTATGAAGATGCGTGTAAGCGAGCGGTATACCTATTGAAGGAAGCTCGTCGGCTAGAGCTTTCTGGAGTCAACCTTAAAGACCGTTCGAGTATCGAGGAAGAAGGTGGTGAGCAGTTAGAAGACAAGCACACAGGCAATTTTTTAATTGGATAAAAGATAAAAATAGAGGGATTTACAATGTCAGAACATCAGGAATATTTGGCGCAAAGACAACTTAAAAGGGGCACCGCTGGGTGGATTTTGCTAGCAGGGTTAGGCGTTTCATACGTGATCTCTGGTGACTTTGCAGGCTGGAACTTTGGTATCGGTCAAGCTGGTTGGGGAGGCTTTCTTATTGCAGCAATTGCTATGGCGGTGATGTACTTCACCCTTGTCCTTTCTTTGGCAGAGATGTCTGCGGCTATCCCCGCTGCAGGCGGTGGCTATAGCTTTGCTCGACAAGCAATGGGACCAACGGGGGGATTTTTTACCGGCTTATCCGTCTTAATTGAGTATGCCCTTGCACCTGCCGCGATTGTCATTTTTATTGGCTCAGCGGTGAATGAACTAATGGGTATTGATGGTCCTCTTGTTTACGCGATCTTTTATGCCATCTTTATCGGTATTCATATGGCAGGGGTGGGAGAAGCTCTGAAAGTCATGATGGTCATCAGTGGGTTAGCCGTACTAGCAATTCTTATGACAGCAGGCGTATTGGTTCGTGAGTTTGATGCTAGTAATCTGTTTGATATCGCTCCGGCAACCGCACAAGCCACAGAACTACTTCCTTTTGGTTGGTATGGTGTATGGGCGGCACTACCGTTTGCAATGTGGCTGTTTCTTGCGGTAGAAGGGGTTCCACTGGCTGCTGAAGAGGCGAAAAACCCGGCCAAGGATGTACCCAAAGGTATTATCGGCGCAATGCTATTCTTACTGGTCACCGCTACCTTAGTCGTTCTGCTGCTTGCGGGCGCTGTGGGTTCTGAAGCGATTGCGAATAGTGCCGTTCCTCTAGTCGATGCCTTGAAGTTGACCGGTAATCCAACCGTTGCAACGGCTGTTAATATACTAGGACTTGCAGGACTTATTGCTTCATTCTTCTCGATTATCTACGGTTATAGCCGCTTGGTGTTTGCATTGTCTCGTGCGGGTTACTTGCCTCAAAGCTTGTCGCTTACAAACAAAAACAAAGTGCCTGCTCGTGCTTTAGTGGTGCCGGGTGTGTTTGGTTTTGCTGTGTCATTGACCGGAGAAGGCGACCTGATCTTGGCGATGGCGGTAGTGGGGGCGACAGTGTCTTATGCATTAATGTCGCTTAGTCATATATTGTTGCGTATCAAGCAACCAGAGCTTCACCGTCCATACAAAACACCGGGTGGCATGCTGACTTCCGGCACTTCACTAGTGCTGTCGCTTATTGCAATGACGGGTGTTTATGCCTTTGACCCATCTGCATTCTTTATGACTATGGGACTCTTTGTGATTGGTGGTGCTTATTATGGCTTATATAGCCGTAATAAATTGGTCGCATCGACCGCTGAGGAAGAGTTTGAGATGTTGTCGGTTGCAGAGAAAGAGCTTGAGGCTACTAACTAGATTCAATTTCTAATGGCATTTAAGGCTCTAGTGCTTTGCTGGAGCCTTTATTACACTACTTGTAGTAACTTGCGTGTAAACCCCAATCTCCATCACCTCTAACGATAAATATTAATTTAGAAATAGTGCCGTTTTAGGAGCATTTACTTGGAACGTTTTTGTCCAGACACTTGTCATGATTTTTTATAGCGAGTTAGATTAATAGCGACAAGCCCCGAAATTATAATGACAGTGCCAATTACATGGTAGCTCTCAATATCTTCACCCAAGATTATGTAACTCAACATGGCGGCAATCACAGGCATGAAATTCATTGATAGTGAAGTTTTCATCGCGCCAATCATGTCGATTGCCTTTTTCCAAAGATAAGTTGAAATGATGGAAAGGAAGAATACGGCATAGACGATGAGTGGGATTGACTCAGTAGAAGGAATATATGATTCACTAGTAACGAGCATAAGGGGAAATAATAGCACCGAAGCAACAAATAGTTGGCAATACAATAGTGTCCAACCTGACATTATTATGGGGTTCTTGTTGAGAATAATACTATATAAGGAGTAAGAAAATGTTCCGACTATCATCAGGATATCCCCATAATTAAACTCTAAGCCCTGTAAAACTTTCATGTCCCCCTTAATGAGTACATATATGACGCCGAGTAGTGATACTAACACCCCAATATATTGACCAATAGAGAGCCTGGTTTTTAGTATGACAATGCTCATTGCCAAGGTTACAGCGGGTATTAGAGAGTTAACTAATGACATATTGATGGGAGATGTATAGTGACCAGAGAAGTAAGTCATTGATTGACTTAATCCCATCCCGAAAAAGCCTAAATACAATAAAGTGAGGTGGTTTTTCTTAATGACATCAATATTCTGCTTGATTTGAGGTAGACAAATAGGTGTTAAGACTAAGAATGCAAACACGCATCGGTAGAACGCAAGAGTAGCAGGTTCTATTACACCGACAGCCATCTTGCTAACAATGTAGCTTCCTGCCCATATAGCAACAGTGAAAAATGAAATTAAGTAGCCAGTGTACATTTATTTAAGTTCGAATAATGATAGAAGTAGCCAGTGTACTAGTAATTAGGATGAATTACTGTTCGCATGTGTATATGTAGCCTACTCCAGACTAATTTTCCTCACGCTGCAACACCGCCACAAATGCATCCAAATACTTCTCTATAGTTAAATCCGCAGAAACGGGCGGTAACTCTACGGTAATGCATGGCAGGTTTCTTTCTTGGCACCATGTGCCGAATGAGCCTGGGGTTTCGTAATCGACGTCTTCAACGAGCGGCAGGTTGAACTGCTTGCCTAGCCAAATGGCGAGTTCTGATTGTTCGGGATCGTCGACCATGGCGAGTGGTTCGTGGAAAGAGATGACGAATTTAGGCTTACGCTGTTCGATGAGGTTGATGAGCGATTGCACTTCAGGTTCTAGTTGATCGGCTTGCCCGGTTTTCACTTTTACATCTCTGACTGGAGTGTGAGAACTCCAGCGATAGACGGTGCCGTTTTCTGTCCAGTTTTGCGTTGGGAAGGCGCGGTTCAGATCGACTTGGTTGGCGTTGGCGCGAGTGCCTAATTGATTGCCATCTGGGTTCATCGACAGAATCACATCGTGTCGTAAATTGGCGGCGGGCAAGCTTCTCAGGGCGCAAGATAACCCTGCAATAGAAGCGGTTTCATCTCCGTGTGTGCCTGCTAAAATCAGCCCTCGAGATTCGCTTTCTATTTGCGCGGGGAAATAGAACAAAGGCGCACCCAGCACTGATTTTCCATATGACAGCGGCTTTATTGAAAACGCAGCTCTTTCCGTTCTTGGAATTAAACTCACCTTAATCTCCTGATTGATCAAGTATTATCAAGTATTCACTATTGGCTATATTAATCATTAACTAAGTCCATTAGATGAACCCCTTTAAATAAACCATAGCGTCAAAACTCGTCAACCGTCGCATTGTTAATTTTATTACTTGCTTCAAAGATAGGCTAGGAGAGCAAACAAACATGGATTTTAAAAAACATTCAACGGCTTTACTCATTTCATCTTTATTGACCCCTTTTATATCAGTAACTGTCGTTGCTGAAACCTTACCTGCCGGTGTTTCGCTGGCAAAAGACCAACATTTAGTTCGTGCTAACGATGCAGAGGCGGCGACACTTGACCCTGCGAAAGCAGAAGGCCTGCCGGAGATGCACATTCTACGTGACCTCTTTGAAGGTTTAGTGATTCAAGATCGCGATGGCAATATTACTCCAGGTGTCGCGGAATCTTGGGAAACCGAAGACAACCAGACGTTTGTATTCCACCTGCGTAAAGACGCGAAATGGTCGAATGGCGATCCGGTGACGGCCGATGATTTCGTGTATGCGTTAAGACGTGCGGTTGACCCTAAACTCGCTTCGCCAAACGTGTGGTACCTCAAGCTCACCAAAATCAACAACATTGCTGACGTAGCAGAAGGTAAGAAGCCCGTTGAAGAGCTCGGTATTTCCGCTGTCGACAAACACACGGTGAAGTTCGAGCTTGATAGCAAAGTGCCATACTTTGTTGCGATGACGGGCCACACCTCCATGATGCCCGTTCATAAGGCAACGCTAGAAAATAGCGATAAGCCGTGGAGTGATCCTAAGCAGTTTGTCGGTAATGGCGCGTTTGTGTTGGACGAGTGGGTGGTTAACGAACGCATTGAACTGAAGAAGAATCCTAACTATTGGGACAGTTCAGATACCAATCTAACCCAAGTGACTTACATTCCGTTCGAAAACCAAAACGCTTCGATTAACCGTTATGCGGTGGGCGAGGTCGATATTACGTCTGATGTGCCGACACACATGGCGCAGCAGCTTAAAACTAAATACCAAGATGCGTTTACCGCGGTGCCTTTGCTGTGTACTTATTACTACGCGTTTAATACCACGCGACCTCCATTCGATGACGCGCGAGTACGTAAAGCGGTGTCTTATTCGATGATGCGTGATGTCATCACTAATGGTGTCACTCAGGTGGGTAACCTACCGGCTTATACCTTTGCTCATGAGTACACGGCTGGTTTTGATGCGACACAACCTGAATACAGTACTTGGACTCAAAAGGAGCGCGACCAAAAAGCAAAAGAGTTACTAAAAGAAGCGGGCTACGATGCAGCTAACCCATTGGATTTCAAACTGCTCTACAACACCAGTGAGTCGAACAAGTCGATTGCAGTGGCTATCGCTTCCATGCTCAAAGGTAACTTAGGCGCGCAAGTTGAGCTGGAAAACCAAGAGTGGAAGTCTTACTTGGTGTCACGTCGCCAAGGTGATTTTGATGTGATGCGCGCTTCTTGGTGTGGTGACTACAATGAAGCGTCGACCTTCTTGAGCTTATTGCGCTCTGAGTCTTCAGGTAACTTTGCGCGTTACAACAACGATAAATACGACTCTGCAATGGACAGCGCACTGTCAGCAACCAACGAGCAAGATCGCCAAGGCTTCTATGATCAAGCTGAGCAGTTACTGGCTGAAGATATGCCTATCGCGCCGATTTACTACTACATGCAGGCTCGCCTAGTGCGACCAAGTGTGGGTGGCTTTGCAAAGAACAACGTGGAAGGGCGCATCTATTCTAAAGACCTCTACATCAAAGAATAGATAGGCCGGATGCGAGTTCTAGCATCTCGCATAATAATATGAAATAGAAGAAAAGGGACGTTGATCATAAATATCTGATCAACGTCCCTTCGTCATTAATCTGTAACGTTAACCGCAAAAAACTGAAACCTGATTGAAGTATTTTTCACTTTTATTTCAATCAGGTGAAGCTATGTTACCCCCTTTACGCGCTCTTGTTGCGTTCGAAGCTGTTGCTCGTCTTGGTTCCATTGGCGCGGCTGCCCGAGAGCTTTGTGTCACGCAAGCGGCGGTTAGCCAACAGCTCAAAAGTTTAGAAACCTTTCTCGATACCACCTTGTTTGAACGCAGCTCTAAAGGCGTAAAGCTAACGTCAGCGGCTCAGCATTATCAACCGATTGTGGCAGGTTCACTTGCTCACCTTAAATTGCAGACTCAGATCTTGTTCGGAGAAAAAGAAACCGACGTGTTGAGCCTGCGCGTAAACCACACCTTTTGTCATAACTGGCTGTTACCTCGCCTGCCTTCCTTCTATAAAAAATACCCTTTTATCAGGCTTGATATTCAGCTGGTGGACTGGCCATCAACTAACCCTTGTCAGAATGTCGATATCGAGCTGACCAACGGCAAGGTTGAAAGCGAAGACACCCATTGTGAGCGACTGTTTCAAGAACATTGGCAGTTAGTGTGCAGCTCACAATTCAAATCCGAACATCAAGAATTACTCAGCAAGCATGACTTTGCTGCTCTGCCGACGGTTCAGGTGAAAGGCTATCGAGAGAACTGGCTGCAATGGCTTGGGCATAACCAATTCGAGATGACATTACCTAAGGTTCTGCTCGAAGTGAGTAACTCTCTGCATGCCTTAGAAGCGGTTAAACATGGTATTGGAATGTTGCTGGTGCGGTCGCTCGCGGTGTCTGAATTACTCAAGAAAGAAGACCTTGTATTGGCAAGCGAATCCTCGATGCCTGCTGAATCTGCCCATTATCTGATTACTAAACACAGTCGGAGCGCCAAGGTGAATTTCTTCTGTGATTGGCTTTATCACCAGATGGAAGACGGTGAACTGGAGTAAAGATTTTCTTATGGATAGCCATAAAAAAAATGAAGGGCACTCTTACTAACCTGTCATAAAAAACACTTAGTTTAACCGCATACAAATAAGGACGAGGTCACCATGAGTGCTTTCTCACAATCAATGAAAAACCGCTTAAAGGTACTGCTATTTACCGCACCGTTGTTGGTGCCACTGTTTACTTTTTGGCTCGTACCATTTGGTTATTCAATTTATATCAGCTTCACCGATTGGGATTACATCTCGCCAGATTATTCGTTCATCGGTTTAGAAAATTACGAGTACATGGTTGAGGACTACGAGTTTATTCAAGCGGTGCTCAACACGTTTTGGTTCTCGGTCGGAGTGGTGATTCCAACCATCATTCTTGGGCTTGTGTTTGCCATGTTGCTGAACAAAAACTTCAAGGGCAGCCAGTTCTATCGTGCAGTGATCTTCTCTCCTTGGATCACGCCAACGGTCGCGGTGTCGATTGTTTGGTCTTGGGTGTTCGAGACGAAGTCGGGCTTGGCAAACCATTTATTGGAGTCGGCTGGGTTTAGCGCGATTCCATGGTTAGAAAATGGAAACACAGCCTTGATTGCGGTGATTATAGTGACAGTTTGGCAGGCGATTGGCTGGACGATGCTGTTTTACATCAGTGCGCTCAACAAGATCCCTGAGTCTCTGTACGAAGCGTCTTTGATTGATGGTTGCAGCAGCTTAACGCGTTTTTTGAAGATAACACTGCCGCTGATTTCACCAACCACGTTCTTCTTGGTGGTGGTCAATATTATTACGGCAATGCAGGCGTTCGATCAGTTCCAGATCTTAACGCAGGGCGGGCCAGGTGGTGAGACTCGTACCTTGTTGTACTTGTTCTACCAACAAGCCTTTGAGCGTTACGAAATGGGACCGGCAGCCGCGACATCGTTAGTGATATTCCTGATTACTGGATTGTTGGCACTTATTAATACCTACATCGGCAAGCGCTGGGTGTACTACTAGTCGATTTTTGAAAGGACAGAATTATGACCACGCAAGTATTGGATGCCAATCAAGTCTTAAATCAAAGAGTGGCTGAATCTAAAGTCACAGCCCAAGCGAAAGCGACCAAATCAGAGGTTGTGTCAAAGAAAAGCTCAGTGGATCGCCGTTCGTTTATCGCACTGGCTAAGCACCTATTCTTGGCAACCTGCGGAACCATTATGGTGTTCCCGTTCTTATGGATGCTGTCAGGTTCGCTGAAAACCAATGATGAGATTTTTGCTAACCCGCTGGATTTGATTCCAGAGCAGTTCCGTTGGGAAACCTTTGTCGAAACCTTTCACAGCGCGCCGTTTGGCTTGTACATCTTCAACAGTTTTAGTGTGGCCTTGTTTACTACGCTGTTGGTGATTGTGAATTCGGCAATGTTTGCATACGCATTAACGCAGCTGAAATTTCGCTCGAAAACCGTGCTCTATTTTATCGTGATGGGTTGTTACATGCTGCCGGGCGCAGTGACTTACATCCCGTCTTATATCACCTTGGCAAGGCTAGGTTTGTTGGATTCACACATGGGATTGGTGGCGTCGAACGCGGCGTCGGTTTTCGGTGTGTTCTATCTACGCCAAGTGTTTATCAAGGTGCACCCGTCGCTGATTGAAGCGGCACGAATTGATGGTGCAGGTGAGCTCAAAATCTTATGGGCAATCATCTTACCGCAATGCCGAGCAGCAGTCGCAACACTGTTCCTCATCACTTTTATTACCAATTACAACAGCTACATGTGGCCAAGCTTGGTTATCACCACTCAGGATCTTAACCTGATTGCGACCGGGATTCGTCACTACTTTATTGCCGAAGGTAACTATGGATTGAACTGGTCGCAAATCATGGCGGCGAGCACCATTGCAGTATTGCCTTTGTTAATTCTATTCGTCATTTGTCAAAAGACGATTCTTTCAGGTATCGCCGATAACGGCGTAAAAGAGTAAACGGAAATGAAATTAAAAACTCTCGCACTAGTGTGTGCTGGCGCAGCAAGCGCGTCTATGTTTTCTAGCAGTGTTCTTGCCGCAACCGAAGTTAACTTTTGGTATTCCGGTGGTACTAAGCCACAGCAAATGATGACTAAGCTCATCGAAGAGTTTAACGCGAGTCAAGATGAGTATGTGGTGAAGCCAGCATTGCAAGGCAACTACACGGAAACCTACCAGAAGCTGCAAGCAGGTCTAGCGTCTAGAACGGCACCTGAACTTGTGCTGCTAGATTCAGGTCGTGCTGAAGCGATGCACGGACGTGGTTTGAGCCGCGACCTAACGCCGTTCATGAATGAAGAGTTCAACTTCTCTGATTTCATTGGCGCGTTTAAAGACCAAGTGACGGCAGACGACGGCACCATCATTGGCCTGCCTGCTTACGGTACGACTCAAGTGTTTTACTACAACAAGCAGGTATTGGCAGATAACGGCTTTACCGAGCAAGACCTAAACACATGGCAAGGTGTGGCTAAAGTTGCGGAGAAAGTTACCCAACGTGATGACAAAGGCAACGTGACCTTCTACGGCTGGGAGCCGATGTGGGGCCAAGACAACATGATTGACGCGGCTTTCTCTAACGGCGCGAAGATCATCAGTGATGATGGCAAAACCGTGTTAATCGATTCGGCTGAATGGGTTGAGGTGTGGGACAGCTTCCGTAAGTGGATCCACGATGATCAAATCATGCGTATTCACTACGGCGGTCAAGGTTGGGAATACTGGTACAAAACCATCGATGACGTAATGAAAGACAACGCGTTGGGTTACACCGGTTCATCGGGTGACCAAGGTGATTTGGACTTCACTAAGCTTTCAGCAACCACACAGCCAGGTTGGGGATCAAACCCTTCTGCGCCACAAGCGGGTGCGCTGGTTTACGTGATGCCAAAAGGCACAGACGAAGCAGCAGCAAAAGGTGCGTTCGAATTCGTTGAGTTCTACACCAATGCGAAGAACACGGCGGCATGGTCAATGTTCACGGGTTACATCCCAGTGCGTAACAGCGTTTCTGAAGTACCAGAATACCAAGCGTTCACTAAAGATAACCCACAAGCCCTGATTCCTTTGAAGCAAGCGAACACGGCGACCAAAGACTTCCTAGACCCTACCAACGGTAAGATCATGGACGCTCTGAAAGTGGCAGCGGATCAGATTCAAATCCAAAACGTGCCAGCTGACCAAGCGCTAAAACAAGCAGCTAAGAAAGCACAACGCGCACTAGACCGAGCGAATCGTTCTTAATCTGTAAAGTGGTTAGCTCTTGGCTATTAGTAACGAAGAGCGATTAACTAACAAAGGCCCATCTATTCGGGTGGGCCTCTTTTTACCCAGTCCTTCAATTAGGACGAATTTGGTGAAGACAATGACCCAATTTCAAGGAGAGCTGCCGTTTGGCAGAGTACGTATCCCCTTTGATGTGCCAGCAGGCTCTAAGAGCGTAGTGATTACCGGCACGACGGTGAAAAAAGGATTCTTATACGCAGCGGCGTATGATGCCAACCAAGCATTTCGTGGCAAAGTGCTGTTTGAAAAAGCGCACAAGTCACTCACTATCCAACCGGAAAACTCTGGCTTAGGCGCGATTGATGGTGTGATTCCACCGGGTGAGTGGTTCTTAGAGCTTTACAACCTGGAAGGTGAGTTTCGAACCGAGCGTGCGATGCAGTATCAAGTCGATGTACTTTGCTCTGATGAGTCAGTTAATAACGATGTTGAGCTAGAACTGACCCCAACGGTGACAAGTGATCACGATATCGAGCTCGATTACAGCCATATGTTGAGTTCTGATTCTCGTTGGTATCGTGGTGATTTACACGCTCACACTCAGCTTTCTGATGGTCACAATACCTTGGCTGCGGCTAAAGATATTGTTGAATCTCAAAGGCTCGATTTCTTCTTCTTCACTGAGCACAACATCTGTCAGCCCAAGCTACCTGTTTCAAAACAGTGTTTGTTTCTACCGGCGTTAGAAGTCACGACCGACCTCGGGCACTTCAATGTTCATGGTCCGGTTAAGTCTTTGGACCTTAGAGACCTTGAACACAGCAGCCAAGCGACTATGGAAGCGGGATTGAGTTTAGCGAAAAGTGGACACAGTTCCCTTGGCATTAATCACCCGATGATGAAGCCGTGGCATTGGCATTACGATCAAGTGGATCTCAGCCAAGTGTCCACGTTTGAAGTGTGTTGTGACCCAACTTGGTCGACCTCGCCGAAAGCGACCGAAGAGGCGCTACTGGTTCTCAATGAAATGTGGAATTGTGGCCAGCGTATTACGGCGATTGGCGGCAGTGATTCACACCTTGAGCCCCATGAACGTAATCCTAAATCGGATGAGCCTTCAATCTATGGCGACCCATCCACCTTCGTTTACAGCCATGGTTTGAGTGGCGAAGGCATCTTGTCTGGTATGCGTAACGGACAAGTGTATTTAGAGCGTCGTTGCGGCTTGAAGTTTGATATCAATTTGGGTGACTTGCTGCCGGGTAACGACTCTCAAGGGCAGGCGCTTAGTTATCGTATCGCAGTCACTGATTCAGAAAACCCTTACTACGCGGAGTGCGTGGTGGATGGTGAGATTGTCGATCGAATCGCTTTGAGTGATGAGCTACAAAGTATCCATATTGAGGAAGGGTATCGTTGGTGTCGTGTCGATATTCGTCGTGGGGAGCTTTCTTCAGCATTAATGAACACTACTCAACCTTCATCTAACGAGCATGAATTTGAAGGCTGCATCAATGCCGTATTCGACGGCAAACAACCAGAATTTAACCAACCCCTAGTGCGTACTTGGGGAGAACTAATGGAGCGAATGAGCCGTGATGAAGTTTAAGGCGATGTTATTTGATAAAGACGGCACATTGTTAGAGTTCCACAAGATGTGGCTTAACGTTTCTCGTGGTGCTTGTGAGCGTGTGAAATCTTACAGTGACCAGCACCAAGGTAATCAAACTGTCACACCTGCTGAGTTACTCTTGGCCATCGGTGTAGAGGGTGATGTGGTTGATAACTATGGACTATTAGCCTCGAACCCAGTGGAAGATACCGCAACAGCGTGGTTCAACATGCTGCAACCGAATGTCTCGCTCGCTGAGTTCACCAAGGTAACCAAAGCGGCGTTCAATGACGAAGTGGAAGAGAATCCAAGCTGGATTGAAGCACTACCAGGTGTGGCTGAAAAGCTTGGCCTGTTTAAGCAGCAAGGCATGATTTTAGGCATCGCGACCGCAGACACCAAAGACTCAACCATCTACACACTAGAGCAATCGGGTTTGAGTGAGATGTTCGATTATGTCGGTTACTCCGATGGTGATATCGAACCTAAACCTGCGCCAGCACTGCTCAATGCGTTCTGTGAACAATGCGGTATTGAGCCTCATGAGGTGATCATGTTTGGTGACACGGTTTCAGATATGGAATTTGGCCGCAATGCAGGTGCAAGTAATGTCGGTGTTCTGACTGGGACTGCACAACACAGCGAGTTAGAGCCAGTGGCGGATCTGGTTATCGCATCAGTCGCCCATTTTGAGCTCAACCAACTGCAAGAACGTGGCTAAAACGTCCACGACAGATTGCAAAGATAGTATTTAACGAATTGATTTAAGGACAGGTTATGGCTGAAGTCACACTGAGAGGGGTAGAAAAAACCTACCCAAATGGTTTTAAGGCTGTGCACGGTGTCGATCTGAATATTCGCGAAGGTGAGTTCATGGTGTTTGTTGGGCCGTCTGGCTGCGCAAAATCTACGACACTTCGTATGATCGCAGGTCTTGAAGATATCTCAGAAGGCGATGTCTACATTGGCGATAAGCGTGTAAACGAATTGCCACCTAAAGATCGCGGCATCTCGATGGTGTTTCAGAACTACGCGCTTTATCCGCACATGTCGGTGTACGACAACATGGCTTTTGGCCTTAAACAACAGAAGCTGCCAAAGCATGAAATCAATGAACGTATTGAAGATGCAGCCAAGACTCTGGATATTGAACATCTGCTGAACAACAAGCCGGGTGAAATGTCTGGCGGTCAAAGGCAGCGTGTGGCTTTAGGTCGTGCGATGGTGCGAAAACCAGATGTATTCTTGTTTGATGAGCCGCTGTCTAACTTAGATGCGAAGCTGCGTGTGTCGACTCGTGTCAGCATTGCGCAGCTGCACAATAACCTGAAGCAAGAAGGGCAGAACGCCACCATGATCTACGTGACACACGATCAGGTAGAAGCCATGACCCTTGGTGATCGCATCTGTGTGTTGAATCAAGGTGAGATTATGCAAGTCGATACGCCAATGAACCTTTATCAGTACCCAGCAAACAAGTTTGTCGCAGGCTTTATTGGTTCGCCAGCGATGAATCTTCTCAAGGTGAGATTGGATGAGATTGATGGCGTGATGAACGTGGTCTCTGAAAGTGGGACTCGTTGGACACTGCCACAAGACAAGCAGATTATCGCTCGTGAAAAGATGGGTGAGTGGGTATGGTTTGGCGTTCGTCCTGAGCACATTCAACTGGCGAATCACGATGCGCCGCTGGCGGAAGTGAATACTCAAACGCACAGGCTTGATGTGGTTGAGTCGATGGGTAATGAGCTGTATCTCTACTTTAAACTCGGTGCAGATAAGCTGGTGGCTCGCGTGCCTTTTGATGCTGACCGAATGGCGGAAAGTGGGCAAGAGACAATGCTTCATTTCAATACCTCACAATGTCATTTGTTTGACCTAGAGACAGAAGAAGTTCTAACTGAATAAGTCGATGTGTCGAATAGTCAAAACAAAGAAATCCCCGCTCAGGTGAGAGTGGGGATTTTTCTTAGGGGGAGTATCAACAGGAACTCGGGTTTGTGCTCGAGGCTTTTTTGTTGGAGATAGCTGAACGATCTTGAGGGTTAGAACCATTTAATGGCTCGGAATCGCAATCCTTTTTTCTAGCCAACGAACCGCTTGTGATACCACCAAAATAAGAACAAGGTACTCCAAAACCAGAAACGTATAGATCTCTAAAGGTAAATATTCGTTCACCACCAGCTCATTTGCTCGCCTTGTTAAATCACTCAAACCAATCACACTCACTAGCGAGCTCATCTTGAGGATATAAATAAACTGATTGCCCAAGGGCGGCAGTATTTGACGGAATGCCTGCGGTAGGATAACCAATCGCATTTTTTGCCAATAGGTCAATCCCAAGGATTCGGCCGCTTCATGTTGCCCACGATTAATCGCTTGAATCCCCCCACGGAACACTTCCGCCATAAAGGCGCTCTCGGCAATGGTCAATGCGATTACCCCTGCCCAGAAGTGGTTCAAAGAGACATCGAGTAATGTCGGCATTCCGTAATACACCCACAATAGCAATACCAGCACAGGGATAGAACGAATCACCTCTACGTAAAGTCGATTAATTCCCTTGAGTACTGGTGAGCTTGAAAGCGCAGGAAAGGCCACCAATAGACCGAGAGTCATGGCAAAAAACATACTCAACAACGAAACCTGAATAGTCTCGCTAAAACCAGCCATCAAAAACTGAATATTAGTTCGTCCCTGCTCCGTCGACGGGTCGAGTACATACCATCCCCATTGATAATCTGAACATCCTGTCAGAAACAGCAGAGAAACTAGCGATAAGTGACGATAGTTCACATTTACTCCCAAAAACTCCATTTGTTATTGCCATGTTAACAACCAAATCTGTTTAATGGTTAATAATTAAAAATAATATCTACATTCATCACTTAGAAATCAGCATTCTTTAAAGGAATAAAAAATGAAAAAAAGCTTAATCGCATTAGGAATGTGCCTGCTTGCTTTTACACAAATCGCACATGCCCAAAGTCGTTTGCAGGAGATACTGGGTGCGGGAGTTCTTCGCGTTGGTACTACGGGGGATTGGAACCCAATGACAATGAAGGATCCTGCAACCAACAGCTACCGCGGCTTTGATATCGATGTCACGACTGAGTTGGCTAAAGACCTAGGCGTAAAAGTGGAATACGTCGCAACAGACTGGAAAACCTTGGTGAATGGCATCACGGCCAACAAATACGACGTGACTGGCAGCGCTTCGCTCAACATGTCTCGAGCAAAAGTCGCTGGGTACAGCCAACCGTACTTCTATCTGGCTTTTGTCCCTGTTGTGCAAAAGAAAGACATAGAGAAGTTCTCCGATTGGAGTGACTTTGACAAAGCAGAAATCAAAGTTGCCGCCACGCTCGGCACAGTACAAGAAAAAATGGTGAAGGACTTCTTCCCATCGGCACAACACATCGTGATTGAAGCGCCGGCACGGGATTTCCAAGAGCTTTTAGCTCGCCGCGCTGATGTCTCCGTGACTTCAAACGTAGAGGCTGCAACCTTAGTAGAGAAGTTTAAACAACTCGCGATTGTTCCGGTGAAAGAGCCACGTAAACCAACTCCAATTGCGATGCTACTACCACAAGATGATCAAGTTTGGATTAACTACATTAATCACTGGGTTGAACTGAAAAAGACGCAAGGTTTCTTTAAGCAAACCGCTGAGAAGTGGGGACTGAAGAGCATGTAGCACCACGATTCACTCATCAACCAGAGCCGCGATTAGCGGCTCTTTTTCATCAACAAGCACTTAAGATATTTCAGCCCACACGCGCCGAAACGTAACCTCATCTATAAAACCCTAAACAAATTATTCAGGCTCTCCGATTTATTCTGAAAAAGATAAAAAATCGGAGAATAACGATGAATGAAATAACACGATTATCAGCAGTTGTTGCGCTTGCCCTAAGCAGTGGGTATGCGATATCTCGTCTGACATGAGTTAAAAGGTAAATCTGTGATATTACGAAGTAACATAACGTTTTGACATCTCAGTCACGGAATTATTTTTATGGTGAAGATAGAGAGAAAATTCAGTTTGAACAGAAACTATACTGACTGATTAAATTGATTCTAGATTGATGAAAAGAACATCAAAGCGATATTTGAGAAGAAAATAGAGCCCTTAGGGGGAAGGGCTCTTGAGTTAGGAGCTTGCTTTAATTTGGGTTACGCGACCACTAACGTCGCGGCTTTCTTCATTGCTTCTTTGGTTGAACACTCAATCACGTTTGCGTTAGCAAAGCGGTGAGCGTCTTTCACTTGAATATCGTGAGCCAAGATAACCAGTCTTGCGTTCGCTACATCTAGGTCAGTGATGCGGTTCTGAATACCGTTTTGACCTTGAGTTTCTACCTTAATCTTAAGGCCTGCGGCTAAGCCTGCTTTCTCTAGTGCTTTTGCAGCCATGAAGGTGTGTGCAACACCAGAAGGGCAACATGTTACAGCTACGATGTCGTACTCGCCTTCGCCTGCTGCAGGAGTGGCTTGAGCTTGTACTGGCGCTGCTTCAAGCATGTCTTCTTCTGTTTCAACCGCTACAGGTTTCCAGAAGCCTACGATAACGGCAGTGGTTAGCGAGCCAAGCGCAATACCGACGACGTACATTGGAATGTTGCTTGATACTGGCGCCGTGATTAGACCGCCCCACGGTGCGTGCAGTAGAACGTCTGTCATGAAGCCAAACACACAACCAACGATACCACCGGCTACGATTGAAGGAAGAACGCGCATTGGGTCATTCGCTGCGAACGGGATAGCACCTTCAGAGATACCGATAGAACCCATGATTGCTGCCGCTTTACCTGCTTCTTGCTCTTGTTTAGAGAACTTGTTTTTGAATAGGAAAGTCGCCAGAGCCATGCCTAGAGGTGGTGTACAAATCGCGATGCCTACGCCGCCCATTAGCCAAGGTTGCGTGTCTACTTGAGTTTGAGCAAATAGGGTCGCGACTTTGTTGATAGGGCCGCCCATATCAAACGCCGTCATACCGCCAAGGATTGTGCCCAGAACCATCTTAGATGCACCAGCCATTGAAGCTAGGAACTCGTTCATTGAAGACATGAACAGTTTGATTGGCTCACCGATGCCCCACAGTACGATACCTGCAGAGATTAACGTACCTAGAAGCGGGTAGATGAAGTACGCACCTAGAGCCGTCATGTTCGCAGAAAGTGGGATCTTCTTAAGTTGGAACACCACGCCACCGGCGATAAAGCCTGCCACGATACAGCCAAGGAAGCCGCCGCCCATGTCAGCCATGATGCCAGAAGAGATCATCGCAGGTGCTAGTGCTGGTTTATCTGCAATGGAGTAACCAATAAAGCCGCCAAGAATGATTGGGAAAAGAACAAGGCCTTTGATACCGATATTAGAGATGTCTGCCAGCAAGCCGTCTGCTGGTACAGCACCTTTGCCTGATGCCATTACGGCTAACGCCAACAGAACACCACCGGCTACGATGAAAGGCAGCATGTGTGAGGTTCCGAAAAGCAGGTGGCCTTTCATGGTACTAAGGATTTTTTTAAAGCCGCTACTACTGTTTTTATTATTGGTATTCGTAGCTTGAGTTGTTAGGGTGCTCATAATTTTCTACGCCTTATGAATTAATTAAAATATTAAGGATTTGATGTTCGTCTTTTGCGTTATGGATATCTTGAATAAATTCATCGCTGAATTTTCCAAATAGTTCTTGTAGTACATAAATATGATGGTCTGCACCGTTATCGGGTGAGGCAATCATAAAAAACACGGTTGGGTTAATGCCGTCTTCATCGCCATACTCGATACCTTGACGCATAACACCGACAGCGATTGCCGGCTCAGTTACCGCCTTGCTTTTTGAGTGTGGGTAAGCGATGCCGTCTATCGAGGTAATGCTTTGAGATTCACGAATTTCGATGTCTGCCAAGAAGGCTTCTTTATTACTGATTCGGTTGTTCTCAAATAACATGCTTGCCAATTCTTCAAACAGTTCTTTTTTATTATTCGCTTGAAGGTTGTTATTAATTAAGTTGACGTTAGTTAGCTGTGTGATCATTTATTAACTCATTCACTATTGAAGTTCTTGAATTAAAATTAATGGATTAACCCGATTCGCGAAATAGCAAATAAAAGCCCTTCACTGTACATTTGTACCAAGCAAAATTAAGTGTGATTTGCATCATTCATCCAGTGTGAGATGAGTCATATTTGATGGTGTATTTCGGTGTTGAAATAACTTTCTGTAGGAAGAAAAATGCCCCGCAAAGCAGGGCATGATCAGTGTTTGTATCTACTCGGGAGAGCTAGATTTACTTGATAGAGCTAGCTGTAAGCACGCGCCACGCGTCCAACGCAATCCAGTTTGTAACTCTCAGCGTAAGCAGGAATGAATACCGATTGGCCTTTCTCTATCACGCAGGTTTCGCCGCATTGGTGGGTTAGCACCATGGATTCATCGAGTGGCAGTAGGATCTCGGCACCTTCGGTGGTGATTTTTCTCTGGTGAGAATTCTGCACGATAGAGAACTTAAAATCTTCGACTGGAATTTGATATTCCATCACATCACCTTGCTCTATCGGGCTGAGCAGCAATCTATCCGCAGGCTTTTCATTGAATTGAGTACAAGAGACTAATTCATTGATATCCATGTACTTAGGCGTCAACCCTGCGCGGAGTACATTGTCTGAATTTGCCATCACTTCTAAGCCCGTACCTTTAATGTAAGCGTGCGGTGTCTCGGCATCCAGATACATGGCTTGACCCGGTTTTAGCGTGATCACGTTCAATAGCAGCGGAGCAAACAGGCCTACATCACCCGGATATTGCTGTTCCAACTCTGAAATCAACTGGAACACAGGGGCATCAGAAAGCTTCGCCTTCATCAGTAACATGGTCAGAGCCATGCCTTTTTGTTCACCTTGCAACGACAATAAGCTCGCGAAAAAGCTGGCTAACCCATTAGGCGTTTGGTCGCCTGCGAGATCGTTGACCATAGAGTTTAGCTCTGGAATATCAAGGTAATGGAAGTGCTCAAGGATCTCGTTGATCGACCTAAAGCCATTCATCGCGGTGTAGTCGGTTAGGGCATACACAAGTTCTGGCTTGTGATTGGGATCCTTGTAGTTGCGGTTGCCAGCTGTCATCGGAATGCCTTGCTGCTCTTCTAGAGCATATCCAGATTCCGCTTGTTGCTTGTTTGGATGAACTTGAACAGACAGTGCTTTCTCAGCCGCTAATACCTTAAACAGATACGGAAGTTCACCAAAACGACTTGCGACTTTCTCACTTAGAAATAGGTTTAGGTTCTTGGAAATAAGGTTCGACAACGTGGTTTGCTGACCGTTGTCGGTCACCATCGAACAACCATTTGGGTGAGCGCCCATCCAGATCTCCGCTTGCGGCTCACCAGACTGGTTATCAATACCAAACAGTTGGCTGAACGAAGAAGGGCTGCCCCATGCGTAGTTTTGAATTACGTTGGTCATAGGGTAGAAAAAGCGTTGTACGAACGAATCGTTCGCTAAAGAAAAATCAGACATCGAAATCACCATGAAGGGAAACATGGCTTGAGCTCTATTCGTTCCTAAAAAACTATTAGCTACTAAAAACAGTAGGGTAGAGGGGCTCAAGCCATTGGAGTTGAAATGGCTTAAGCCGCTGCTGCTGTTAGCTTGGCTTTGCGTAGATTTTTAAGCGCGATACAAGTAACCGCAGTCACGCCCGCACCAGATGCCATGCACAGCAGTGCCAGCATTGGGTAGTTCATTGCGCCGAGCAGAGCCACAACAGGGCCACCGTGAGCAACGCTGTTGGTGATACCAAACGAAAACGCCATTACCGCAGCTGTCATTGAACCAAGCACGTTGGCTGGGATAACCGACATCGGATCTTGAGCTGCGAAAGGAATCGCACCCTCAGAGATACCCACTAAGCCCATTGCGCCCGCTGCTTTACCCGCTTCAATTTCAGAAGATTCAAACAGGTCGAACTTGCGGCCAAGTCTGGTTGCGATAGCCATACCCAGTGGAGCCACAGGAATTGCACACGCCATTGCACCCATGAACTGAGTTTGACCGCTGGCGATCATCCCGACTGAGAATAGGAACGCCACCTTGTTGAACGGGCCGCCCATATCAAAGCCAGCCATGCCACCCAATACGATGCCAAGCAGAACCACGTTACCTGTACTCATGCTGGTTAGCAGTGCAGTAAGAGCATCCATCAGCCCAGCGATAGGTGCGCCGATAACAAAAATGAACAGGCCCGCGATGAATAGAGAGCCAGTGATCGGAGCGATCATGATAGGCACAAGCGGTTGAACGAATTTGTGGTAGTTAAACGAAGTAATCCATTTAACGAAGTAACCCACTAATAGACCTGCGATGATTGCACCAATGAAGCCTGTACCTGCGTCAGCGCCATAGAAAGAACCGTTGTTAGCAATCCAGCCGCCAATCAAGCCAGGGGTTAGGGCAGGGCGGTCGGCAATCGCGTAAGCAATGTAGCCAGCCAAGATTGGGATCATCAGAGTGAAGGCAACTACACCCACTTCGAGGATTTGGTTCCACATACTGCCAGCAGGAATCGCCATGCCAGATTCACTCGGCTCACCACCAATCGCTAGTGCAAGTGCTATCAAAAGGCCACCAGTGACTACGAATGGGATCATGTGAGATACGCCATTCATCAAGTAACGATAAAGGTCTGAACGCGCTTGCGAGGCTTTCTCAGCAACAGATTGGTTGGTCGGCGCCTGTTCAGCTTGGTAGCTAGGTGCATTGAGCGCTTGTTGAATTAAGCCTTGCGCGTCTTTGATTGGCGCTTTTACGTTGGTGCTGATAACGCGTTTTCCGGCAAAGCGAGCCATGTCGACCTGTTTGTCACAAGCCACCACAATCGCGTCTGCGCGTTCGATCTCTTCTTGAGTCGGGCTGTTTTTAACGCCGATAGAACCGTTGGTTTCGACCTTGATGTCGTAGCCAAGAGCCGCCGCGCCTTTCTCTAGCGCTTCGGCTGCTAAATAAGTGTGTGCAACGCCAGCAGGGCAGCCAGTCACGCCAATGATGAAGCCTTGTTTCTCAATGTTGGTTTCCGTTTCTGATGGCTCAGGTTTGCTAAGCAGTAGTTCTAATGCTTGTTGTTCAGATTGAGCATTCATGAAGCTTTCGATAAAGCCTTCTTCAATCAGCTTTGAAGAAAGTTCTGCCAGTACTTCGATGTGGTGATTATCGCCGCCATCAGGAGAGGCAATCATGAAGAATAGTTTTGATGGCTGGCCGTCATCTGCGCCGTACTCGATACCCTGTTGATGGACACCGATAACAACCGCGGGTTTGATCACCGCGCTGCTTTTCGCGTGTGGCAGAGCAATACCTTCTTCAAATCCGGTATTACCTTGTTCTTCACGAGCCTTAATATCGGCAAGAAACTGTGCTTTGTCTGAGATTCTGCCTTGTGCGTAAAGCACGTCTATCAGCTCTTTAAATACGTCTTCTTTTGAATTAGCGCTAAGCGAAAGCTTAATCAAATCTTGATTGATCAATGTCGTGATCATAATGAACCCCTACTCTGTTTTTATTTTGTTAGGGGTATTCTGGAATCTACGGCTTGCCTTCTGTAGTGAAGAAAAAATGCATTTACTGGATGATTGTTGCGTTATAAATGGAGTGTGATTTTGATCGGTCGAACGGGCGTTTTTAGCCCTGTATTGACAAGGTTTGTCGTGCTTTGGCGCTTTTATTTATAAGGGGTTCGGCGTGTTTTGTTATCTGGGAAATTACGTGCCTCATCGGTTTTTGCACTGGATATTTATTTCTACGACTGGATTTTTGTAACCTAGATCTCAAATTGTGATTTTGCTCAATAGCGCTATGTTTCAGTTACAGGTATATCTATTTCCGTAGCCTTATTGCTGCCCATAAGAGTTCGAATAATGATATTTCATGACTTAATCTCGTCGGTGTTAAATGAGCGAGAACCGTTTCACAACATCTGGTTTGCTGGAGATTTTCACACGCCCTCCGCTTGCAGCTATCAGGTGAACTTTCCTCGTTTAGAGCTGGTGCTAGATGGAGAGTACATTAATGAAATGGAGAGTCATGATCGCAAGATCACCAACGTTATTGCCAAAGCCGGAGACGCGATTTTCATCCCACCCAACTGCTGGAATAAACCTAACTGGGATACTGACTGCTCGGTGTTGAGCATGTTGTTTGGTCGTCGTCAGCTTGGTTTAAGCTTGGTGAGCAAGCGCAAAGGTGAAGAGAGCTTTTACGATATCCAAAAGCACAGTATTCAGACTCGATCAGGTTTTGCGATTGATAACATCTTGGAGGCGCTTAGCTCGTTAGCGAGAGAGAGCAACAAGCAGCCGATGGATGAGTTATTGCTGCAAGCTCTGCTTCAATACAGCAAGACGATGTTGGATGCGCCTGTCGAGAAATCTCACAGCCGCGTGCAGGATGTGTATCAAGGGATTTGTATCTACATTCAAGAGAATTTCCACCGTCAAATCACCCGAGACAGCATTGCCTCACGCTTTAGCATTTCATCCAATCACTTGTCGCGAATGTTCCGTCAGCAAGGCCACATGACGCTGGCAGAATACATCACCCGTGTTCGAGTCGACCGCGCTAAGTTCATGCTAAAAAAGTACAACTTCAAGCTCAATGAAGTGGCAGTACGTTGCGGCTTTAAGGATGTGAACTACTTCTGTCGAGTGTTTAAGAATCGCACAGGAAGAACGCCGACCGAATATCGTGGTTCAATCTAATATCCCTTCTAATTACCTTTCTGACCAGAGCTTATACGACCTAAATTTGTATGACTAGATCACCACAGTGAGCTCTGTGTTGTGGTGATCAATTTGCTTTGTGTTTTCCTCTGCTGTTTATTTCTACACCTTATTTCCAAACCTATCTTTAGGCACGTTCTCTATTTATCCCGTTTCACTAAATAAACCCAATTAATAACATTAAGGGTTCGCTTTGCGAGTTGCTTATTATTTTTCGTTGCCTATTTATTGAATTAAACGTGTGAGAGTTGATGTATTAACGCGATGCATTTAATGAATGCTAAGTAAATTAAAAACAACTTATCGAGACGACAAAATCTTGTTATTGTTGTCCGGTTTACTGATTGAAATTTTTATAAGTTATTGATTTTAAATGTTTACTTCGATCCGGCTTATTCTTTATTTACTAACGTGTAATTCATACCTCGAAATCAAATATTCAGGTTTATACGCCCCATCACAACCTTGACTTATAATACTACAAATTAAAAATTCTATAGATAATATGCTCTTCAGATACTCATCATAAAGAAGACTTATACATGGAACTCAATACTCTGATCGTAGGAATTTATTTCCTTTTCCTTATCGCAATAGGTTGGATGTTTAGAACGTTCACCAGTACAACCAGTGACTATTTCCGCGGGGGCGGTAACATGCTTTGGTGGATGGTTGGCGCGACTGCGTTTATGACTCAGTTCAGTGCTTGGACCTTCACTGGCGCAGCGGGTAAAGCGTATGCCGATGGTATGGCTGTCGCGGTTATCTTCTTAGCGAACGCATTTGGTTACCTGATGAACTACCTGTACTTCGCTCCGAAATTCCGTCAACTACGTGTGGTAACGCCAATTGACGCGATTCGTATGCGTTTTGGTAGCTTCAACGAACAAGTATTTACTTGGTCTGGCATGCCGAACAGTATTGTTTCTGCAGGTATCTGGCTGAACGGTTTGGCGATCATCGCATCGGGCATCTTTGGCTTCGACATGACGACAACCATCGTTCTGACTGGTCTTGTTGTTCTGGTGATGTCGGTAACGGGCGGCTCTTGGGCGGTTATCGCGTCTGACTTCATGCAGATGGTTATTATCATGGCGGTAACCGTAACGTGTGCTGCAGTGGCTATCGTACAAGGTGGTGGCGTTACTGAAATCATCAACGATTTCCCTGTAGCAGAAGGCGCATCTTTCGTTTCTGGTAACAACCTGAACTACGTAAGCATCTTCGGAATCTGGGCATTCTTCATCTTCTTCAAACAGTTCAGTATCACCAATAACATGTTGAACTCTTACCGTTACCTAGCGGCAAAAGACTCTAAGAACGCGAAGAAAGCCGCTCTGCTAGCGTGTATTCTGATGACCATCGGTCCAATCATTTGGTTTATGCCACCTTGGTTCGTAGCAGGACAAGGCGTTGACCTTGCAGCACATTACCCAGATGCAGGTTCTAAAGCAGGCGACTTCGCTTACCTTTACTTCGTAGAGCAATACATGCCAGCAGGTATGGTAGGCCTTCTAATCGCAGCGATGTTTGCGGCAACTATGTCTTCTATGGACTCAGGCTTAAACCGTAACTCAGGTATCTTTGTAATCAACTTCTACCAACCGATTCTTCGTCCAAACGCGACAGAGAAAGAGCTGATGATTGTGTCTAAGTTGATGTCTACCTTCTTCGGTCTAGCTATCATCCTTATCGCGCTGTTTATCAACTCGTTAAAAGGCTTGAGCCTATTCGACACCATGATGTACGTGGGTGCGTTGATTGGCTTCCCAATGACCATTCCAGCATTCTGTGGCTTCTTCCTTAAGAAGACTCCGGACTGGGCAGGTTGGGGTACGCTAGTGGTCGGTGCGATTGTGTCTTACATCGTTGGTTTCGTGATTACCGCTGAGATGCTACAAAACTGGTTCAACCTAGAGCCTCTAACAGGCCGTGAATGGTCTGACTTGAAAGTGGCGGTAGGTCTGATTGCACACTTAACATTTACTGCTGGCTTCTTCATTCTATCGACTCTGTTCTACAAACCACTGGAAGCGTCTCGTCAGAAAGATGTTGATACCTTCTTCAACAACCTAGCGACACCGTTGGTTTCGGAATCAACAGCACAGAAGAAACTGGATAACAAACAACGTCACATGCTGGGTTCACTGATCGCAGTGTCTGGTGTGGCAGTGATGGCGATGTTTGCTCTACCGAACCCATTCTGGGGAAGAATGATGTTCGTACTGTGTGGTGGTATCGTGTTCATCGTTGGCCTGCTGCTGGTGAAAGCTGTAGACGACTCGGTTGAGGATGCGAAACAAGCGAAAAAAACAGCTTAAGTTAGCTAACCAGTTAAACAAGTAATTAAACATAAAACGGCTGAGCTCTAATGCTCAGCCGTTTTTTATTGTATGAGAAAATGAGCTTATAACGATTGGATAGGTGTCACAACAGGGGATAAATGGATGCTTTGAGTTTGACCAGAAGAGATGAATTAGATAAGGCGTGACGAGATGTACATCAACAAGGCTTGCAGGTCGACACTGCTTCGAGTCTTTTGCAGACGTTCGTTGACCTGATCGTGAAGGAGGTTTCTAGTTAGGTTGGTCGCCGCCACAATGTGCTCACGCTGTGGCTTGGTTGGTAGAACAAGAGCAATGGCGACATGCACTTCGCCGATACGTGATGCCCAGTCAATCGGGTCGTCACTGACGATAACCGCAATCGAGAGGTCTTGAGTCGATTCAAACATCACATGCGGCAGTGCGATACCCGGTGACACGCAGGTTGAAGAGCGTTCTTCTCGCTTAATAAATGCCAGAATCAGTTCATCTGGATCCTCTGGGTAAACAAGGTGAGCGAGCCCTTTTAAGCACTCAAATTTGGTCAGTTGGGTTTGCGCCTTAGCGTGATGCCATTTGATGTCACAAGGCGGGCATATCTGCGGCATGCGCTGGATTAAATCGTTTGAGAACTCATGGTTCACTTGTGAGCCAACCATGGCGTAATGCTCAGCAATGACGTCTTTAAGAACGAAACAGGCCAGCTCGGCATCAATACCGACTGCGGTTATCTGACACAAATCGCCACGAAGTAGACCCACTTGCAACATCGCGACAGATTTGGAGAGATCTGCCGTTCGGTTTTGAGTGATGTTGATAATACGGATGGTACTTTTGAATTTTTTTGCCAAGCGGCTAAGTGGTTGCGCGACGTGTGAGTTCGCGGCAGGATCGTCAACGAAGAAGGTGATCTGATATTCGTTCATGAAAGGTCTAGGTTCGACAATGCTTAATAAAGACTTTATCGACACTCAACAACACCTCTTCCATGGGGATGAATAAGGTTTTAGCTGGGTCGAAGCGGTTTGGCTGTTCAATGTCGATATCAGAGACGATCAATACCTTGTCTGCGAGAGTAATATCCTGTGCAGTCAGTAAGTTTTCAATACCCATAGCGCCTTGTGTTTCAACCTTGATTGAAACGTTGAATTTAGGGGCTGTCTTATTTAAAGCATCAGCTGCCATATAGGTGTGCGCAATGCCTGTAGGGCACGCAGTTACCGCTACAATTCTCATTATTATTCTCGGCTTATTCTCGTCCCTGTTACGTTACATAAGCTACCTTTCAGAAGCTATTTTGTAAAAGCCATCTTGCGTGGGAAATCCAGTATGGAAAGCTCGCATAGAGGAGGGGCGATATGTTTATGGGTTCTATGGATTTTATGGATTGCCGTTTTTTATTCCAAGGTGAAAGTCACACTCTGAGTTCTTGGTTACAATAATCCAGTTAATGCACCTTTCGTCCTATATATTGAGTGCCTTCACACCGTTAATCTTTTCATCTTATTAACATCGAAATTTTAATTTAGGTCGGAAGAACCTAATTACTTCAGTCTGAAATCAGGCGAGGCAGAATAGACCATGGATATCACTAATATTATCGAGCCCGAGATTATCTGTTTGGAGCTACAAGCAGACTCAAAACAGGCAGTATTTGAAGAGCTTGTTGAGTTACTCGATCGCGCTGGTAAGCTCTCGAATAAAAGTGAATTCCTTGATGATATCTGGAAGCGTGAGGCCATTGGTAATACGGGTTTTGATGATGGTATTGCGATTCCACATGCGAAAAGTACCGCCGTTGCTAAACCTGCTGTCGCAGTAGGTATAAGTCGAACTGGTATTGATTATGGTGCTGATGGCGGTGAACTGTCCGACGTGTTCTTTATGCTCGCTTCACCAGACAACAATGATGACCATCATATCGAGGTGTTGGCTCAGATCTCGACCAAATTGATCGAAGATGGCTTTGTTACAAAATTAAAGGCAGTCGAGTCGGTTGAGGAAGCTCAAGAGCTATTTCTCGAAGCCAATTCAGATTCCTTCGATAGCTGTGCCTCTAGCCATCATGAAGTGTATGTCGAGCCGCTCAGCCCTTGGGCGCAATCTCTCAATCGCCTAAAAGAACACCTCTTATACGGCACTTCGCACATGATCCCATTCGTGGTTGCGGGCGGTGTGTTGTTGTCTTTGTCGGTGATGATGTCGGGTCACGGCGCAGTACCAGAGAGCGGTATTCTGGCAGACATCGCACAGATGGGTATCGCAGGCTTAACCCTGTTTACCGCTGTTCTAGGCGGTTACATCGCATACTCAATGGCCGACAAACCGGGTTTAGCGCCCGGTATGATTGGTTCTTGGGTTGCGGTGAATCAATACAACACTGGTTTTCTTGGAGCGATAGTGGTCGGTTTCTTCGCTGGTTTTGTGGTGAATCTACTTAAGAAGATCAAACTGCCGGATAGTATGATCTCGCTAAGCTCTATCTTCATCTATCCACTGGTTGGCACCTTCGTTACTTGTGGTGCGGTGATGTGGGTGATTGGTTCCCCGATAGCCCAAGTGATGCTAGAGATGAACCAAATGCTCACGGGTATGGCAGGCTCAGGAAAAATGGTGCTCGGCAGTATTTTAGGTGCGATGACGGCTTTTGATATGGGCGGCCCAATCAACAAGGTTGCTACGTTGTTTGCTCAAACTCAAGTGAACACCCAGCCTTGGTTGATGGGAGGCGTCGGCATTGCGATTTGTACGCCACCACTCGGCATGGCTCTCGCGACTTTTATATCGCCGAAGAAGTTTAAACGCGACGAACGCGAAGCCGGAAAAGCCGCAGGCATCATGGGAATGATCGGCATCAGTGAAGGTGCGATTCCATTTGCTGCCGCCGACCCTGCACGTGTACTGCCTGCTGTCGTGGCTGGTGGTATTGTCGGTAACGTAGTTGGCTTTATGTTCCATGTGGTAAATCATGCACCATGGGGTGGCTGGATTGTTTTGCCTGTGGTTGACGGAAAAATTGGCTATATCGTTGGCACACTAGCAGGTGCTCTAACGACAGCCCTGATCGTGATTCTTCTGAAGAAGAACGTAGTCGAAGGTGAAGTGAATTCTAATCAGTTTACCGGTGGTTCGGTAACGGAAGAGGGGCAAGCGGATGTATTGGCGATCACTTCTTGTCCATCTGGTGTTGCCCACACTTTCTTAGCAGCGAAGTCTTTAGAAAAGGCGGCGCATCATCTTGGGGTTCGGATTAAAGTCGAAACACAAGGTGCCAACGGGATAGGCAATCGCATTACACAGAAAGACATTGAAAGGGCGAGGTTGGTGATCTTTGCTCACGATGTGGCGATTAAAGAAGTTGAACGCTTTGCGAACGTGAAAACCTTGGATGTCAGTACTAAGGAAGCAATGCTTAATGCTCAGGCGTTGATCATGAGAAAGGTGTAACTCTTTAAACCGCAAAGTTTATCATCTATAAAGTTAACTAGATCAAAACTAAAAAGACTCCGCTCAGACCTGTTAAGGCGAAAGTGGAGTCTTTTGGTATTGTGCCCAATCTATCAGGTCAGACACTAAAAAGGGTGGTACTTAAATACGTCTTCAACCATTGAGTTGAGTAAATCGATATCGTCACAAGTTTTGGCGTAGGTACGCAGGCCTGCGATTTGAACCTGAACATGACGAGCGAGTTGAGTCGGCTCGCGCTCTTTGCTTATCTCACCCAATTCTTGTGATTCTGCAATCAGCTTGGCGAATTCACCTTCCATGATCTTGAGTGATTTCTTTGCTTCTGCTAATAACTCTGCGTGTTCATCAGTCAGTTCAGCGACCGTTTTAGCCAGCATACACATGCCATTTGGCGCGCTCTGTTTCGATTCGACAACGGCGCGTTTTACGAAGTTTTCCAACGCTTTGATAGGCGATTCGGTTTCACTGCGGAAGCGGTTCAGATTCAGGATGCCAAGTTCGGTATAGCGAGCAAGTGTCTCTTTAAACAAACCTTCTTTGCTGCCGAACGTCGCGTAGATGCTGCCTGGGCGCATATCAATCACGTCTTGCAGGTTACGCATAGAAGTCGCGTGAAAGCCCTTTTCCCAATACAGGTTCGTTGCTTTATCTACTACGTCTTGTCTATCGAACTTAGCGGTTTTAGCCATAACATCTACTTCATTAATCTGAACATATGTTCAATATTTTATGCTGAACGCCCGTTCTAGTAAAGGTGTGTTTGGCTGCTTTGCACAGGCTTAGTACATAAAAGAGTTAATAAAACGTCTCGATCATCAGGAAATCTCTTAATCATCAATAACTTCTACGGTCTTGTGCTGAGCGCCGTAGTAGGTGCCTTCATCGATGGTGTACATCAATGTTGCTTCGCACTCTGGACAATCGAATTCCTCATTGGGCTCAATGGCCGCTTCTTCTACCCATTCCCAACCGATATGTTCTTCGCAAGCGGGACAATCCATACAATGTCTCTCAGTTTTTGTCGCATATTTATTGCGAATCTCTACTTTAATAATTCGGCATTATACATATTTAGTTAACGAGGAATAGACAGTTAATCAGCGCAGAATAGGGAGTTGGCTAGTTGTGAGTCAATCGCTGGTGAGCGTTGAATCTATATTTAGTTCTGAATATATCGTTTTCTCTGAGCACATAATTGGTGCAGAACTACCCCTTTTGGGTAGTTAAAATGTGTCATATTTCAGTCGCTTGCGTCAATTAAATGTTGTTGCGCGTGTTTTTGTTATCGTTAGGTCGCTTAGCTAACAGTTTTATCGGTAAATCAATGTGTTCTGTAAGGTTAAATGTTACCTTCATCGCATCGCGATCTGTGTGGCACGGTAATTGATGCACATTGATCAAGTTGAATAATTATACAGTCACAATTGAGGCGTATCTTATTAAGGATGTGCGAGTTAGATGACTGAAAAGATTTGTTAGCTGCTAGGAAATAAAAATGAAATTAACCGATATGTCTTTTAAGCAAAAAATTATCGCTTTGCTTATTTTACCGATCTTAGGGTTTCTCTGGCTCAGTGTTTCAGCGATATCCAAGGGCGTGGAAACTAAGACTGAAATGTCTTCATTAAACCAACTGACACGCCTTTCGGTTGTATACAGTGAGTTAGTGCATGAGTTACAAAAAGAGCGAGGCATGACTGCTGGCTTTATTGGTTCTCAAGGAACCAAGTTTGTCAGTGAATTAGCCTCGCAGAGAACCAGTGCTGACAACCGACGCAACCAAAGAAACGATTACTGGCAGTCTGCTAACATCGAACTGCCACAGATCAACCGTTTGAATACAGAGATCAGCCAAAGCCTTAATCAACTTTCTTCTATTCGAAATCGAGTGGATTCTCAATCGATTCCTCTGTCTGAGGCTTTGGGTTACTACACCAAACTTAATGCAAAGCTGCTGAGCGTATCGGCGTTAATTGCTGAGCTTAGCTCTGATGCTGCCATCACGACTGAAACCATCGCTTATTACAACTTTTTACAAGGTAAAGAGCGAGCGGGTATCGAGCGTGCTGTCCTAAATAATACCTTCTCTAAAAATGAATTTGGCCCAGGCATGTTGGTTAAATTCATCTCTTTGGTGACTGAGCAAAATACCTACTTCTCAAACTTCGAAGTGTTGAGCAACCCAGCGAACGTTCGTTTCTTTGAACAACAATTGAATGATCGTTCGGTGGCAGAAGTAGAAAAGCTTCGTGGTTTGGCTGAATCTAAGATGAGCGGTTTTGATGTTGATCCTGTGTACTGGTTCTCGCAATCTACCGCTCGTATTGTTCAGCTAAAGAAAACAGAAAACCACCTAGCAGAGTCACTTATCGCACTGACAGAGAAAAAAATGTCAGAGGCGCAGTCTGCGATGATGATGAGTATTGGTCTGTTTGTCTTGATTACATTGTTCGCGACCTTCGTGAGCTATAAGGCGATCAGCGACCTGACGATGAGAGTAAAAGATCTTACAGTGATGCTGTCTAAGGTTCGTAATGACAACGACTTAACAGTTCGTGCTAAGTTCGTTGGCAACAGCGAGCTTGGACTGATCTCTTCTGCACTCAACGAAACGCTAGAGAAGTTTTCGAATGTCATCGATAACTTGTCTCAATCGAGTTTGACCTTGGCTTCTGCCGCTGAAGAAACCTCACAAACCTGTCACTACAATTCGAACACGCTAGTGCAACAACAAGACCAAATTGGCTTGGTTGCAACGGCGACAGAAGAGCTGTCGGCAACGGTAAACGAAGTCGCGGCGAAAACACAGCAGACAGCAAGCTCCGCTAAAATGGTCGATGAGCAGTCACAAGAAGGTTTGAGTACAGTTCAGGATTCTTATCACTCGATTGAAAAACTGGCATCTGAAATTAATGACCTCGCTGAAAAGATCACGCACCTACACGAAAGCAGCAACAACATTAACAGTGTGATTGATGTGATTAAGTCGGTAGCAGAACAAACCAACTTACTTGCGTTGAACGCGGCAATTGAAGCGGCTCGTGCGGGTGAGCAAGGCCGTGGTTTCGCCGTCGTCGCCGATGAAGTTCGCACGCTAGCACAGCGTACTCAACAGTCGACAGCTGAAATTGAAGGTTTCATCAGCTCGCTACAGTCTGATGTGCAAACCGCGTTTAATGTGATTGATAACAGCCAGAAGATGTCGTCTAAAGCGGTTGAGGATTCAAAAGAGGTGGAGCACACCTTACAAGGAATCTCAGCATCGGTAAGCGAGATCTTTAGCATGACTGAGCAGATCGCAACCGCAACCGAAGAGCAAGCGGTAGTGACTCAAGACATCGCTAAAAACGTGATGGCAGTAGAGCAGAAGTCGACAGAATCTACGACAGGTGCAACGCAAATAGCTGCAACAGCCAAAGAACAAGCTCAGCTAGCAGCTTCATTGAAAGATATTGCGAGTACGTTTAAGAGCTAAGAGAAGAGCTAGAGTTAAAGTTGATAGTGATATAACGAAATGTCCCGCCTAGTGCGGGACATTTTTTTAGCGGGGTACTTTTTCTTTTTTTTGGGAAGGGGATGAAGCGGCTAAAGCGCTTGTCCGTTAACCGACAATTTTACATCAATGTTGCCACGAACTGCGTTTGAGTAAGGGCAAACTTGGTGCGCCGTTTTCACAAGCGTCACAGCTTGTTCTTGCTCTAAATCGAGTTCAATCGATAGAGCAACAGTTAAAGCAAAGCCACCGTTTTCATTTGGTCCGATACCCACAGTTGCAGTCGTTGGCGCCGATGCGATTTTGATTTTCATCTCTTTTGCAACGTGAAGTAGAGCATTTGAGAAACACGCAGAGTAGCCCGCAGCAAACAGTTGTTCAGGGTTGGTCGCTTCACCTGTACCGCCCATTTCTTTAGGGTAGCTCAACGCCACTGAAAGCAGATTGTCATCAGTAGAAACTTGGCCGTTACGACCCGCCGTTGCTGTAGCAGAAGTTGTGTAGAATGTTGTCATTGTCTTAGTCCTTAATTGTGATTGTGTGCAACTAAATTGCGCACAATTTAATTTTAAAGCTAGCTTAATTGATAAAATTTGAGCGCGCAAGTATATTGTGCGCAATTTAATTTATTGGTGAGGTGGTTATGAGTGACCAAGATGACTATCTAAAGTTGGATAATCAGGTGTGTTTCGCGCTGTATAGTGCGTCGAATGCAATGAGTAGAGCGTATCAACCTTTGCTGAAAGCACTTGATCTTACTTACTTGCAATACATTGTGATGATGGTGCTTTGGGAAGAGAAAGAGATAAATGTCAAAGCGCTAGGTGCAAAAACGCATTTAGATTCAGGCACCTTGACGCCACTACTCAAGCGTTTGGAAGTGAAAGGTTATGTGCTTAGAACTCGCAGTATTGAAGATGAGCGAGTTCGAGTTATCACGTTGACACCTGCCGGGGTCGAACTCAAAGAACAAGCGCAAACAGTGCCAGTAGAAATGCTATGTCTTTCTAAGATGAATGAAGATGAGCTTAAATCACTAAAAGCTCAGTGTGAGCAATTGCTTGGTAATTTGACCAAGTAAGTACTTGTAGTTTTCGGCAATGGTAATAAGAAAACGAAAAAGCCCGTTAGTCCTACTGTTAATTAGTTACGATTGCTAATTCGAGTAAGGCTAACGGGCTATTTGTATCTGCTGTCTTCTAAATAGCAACAGATAGTCCATTCGATTGGGATCTAACCCATAAACCAAGACACGAAAATCAACGCACCAAAACCGAATGTTGCCATTAGTGCCGTGTCGCCACCGGCTGCTGTATAGCTGCCTTCGGTTTTTAGGTGAGGGAAGTCTGGTCTACGAACCTTAACCACCATTGCGAGTGGGCCCCAGATAGCTAGGAACACCAGCACCATACCTGCGTAGTCCAACATGCTTACAAACTGGCTAGCGAACAGCTCTGCTAATACTAAAGGCAAAATGAAGGTCAGCGCATAAGCCAACGCTTTGTTGTTGGTCACCGCGTCTTTGTTTTGGTCGTAAAGCGCCATCGACACGCCGAGGAAAGAAGTCACCAAGGCTAAAGCAGAGAACAGAGCGATCACCACTTTCAACCAAGCAGATTGGCCGCTGAACGCAGAGATCAACTCAGAGATATTGTGGAACTGGCTGATCGCGTCTGTGCCAAGGTTACCGATAATCGCGAACAACCAAGTGAGGTAGCACACTAGCGGAATCACTGATCCAAGCAGAATCATATTGCGGATTTGCTTTTGAGTCGCTTCACGGTTGTAGATAACCAGTGACGGGATCACCACCATAGAGGCAAAGCTAGTAAAGATAACTGCGCTGTACTGCACCACATCGTTGGCCGTGTATTGGCTGGTTTGAGTCAGGTAATCAAGGCGAATGTTGCTAAACAAGGATGCAATAACGATAAACAACATCACGACCATCAAGATGAATAGCCCGCGATTCAGTTTGTCGATATAAGACTTGCCTGAGACGACGATAGCGCCCATCAATAGGCTGAAAATGGTATACGCAACGGATGCTGATACATCGACACCAACGTCGAGCAGTAGCTTATGAATGATGTCACCGACACCCAAGATATAAGCGATCAACATGCATACTAGCAACAGGTAAAAGAGTGCATTGATAAAGTGTTTACCTTTGCTGCCCAGAGTGAGGTAAGCAACACTGCTCATGCCACTGTTGTCTTTAGTTTTAGTGCATGCTTCTGCCAGGAGGAGTGCAGAGTATGTGGTGCCGATAAAGATAAGTAGCATCAGCACTGAGCTGATCATGAAGCCAAATTGGGCCAACACCATGGGAATAGCAAGCATGCCAGCCCCTAATGCAGTTCCTGACAGAATCAAAGAACTGCCGAATAATTTCATATTCAAGAAAGCAACCTCAAAGTATCCAATTAATTTTTTGTTGGATTGTAAATATTTGTTGCCAAGCCTAACAAATTACTCAGTAAAGTTAGGGGTTAATTTCTAATAAATTTTGAATTTTTCTAAAAAATTTAAGCAGGAATTTCTGGTGTATATGTATGGTCGATTTAAGTATTCACTGAGTGACTGATTTTAGCTTTCTGATAACTTTTACAGATTATTCTCTGCTTAATAACCTGCAGTTTATGACTGACAAATCTGCCTCTTAATTTCATCGAAACACGATCAAAACCTTGCTTATTTCGTTAATTCTTGTCTGTCGCCTGTGCCACATACTGATGGTTTGTCGTAAATGGAAAGATCCGTTGTCGTAGATGCCACTCGGTAGTTTGGCGTTTCGCTCTTATTATCCTCACACCAATTATGTGAGGGTGTTATGTATCGTTTTCTGTTTTGTAGTTTTGCACTTGTTCTTTTGTATCCAACGGCGATTGATTTGTATTTGGTTGGTTTGCCTCAAATCGCTGTTGATTTAAATGCCTCGGAGGCGCAGCTCCATGTGGCGTTTTCTATCTATCTTGCGGGCATGGCAACCACCATGCTGTTCGCCGGTAAATTTGCCGACAATGTAGGAAGAAAGCCTGTCGCGATTTTCGGTGCGATTGTCTTTGCTATCTCTTCAATGTTAGGTGGAATTGTGACCAGCGCGGAGCCGTTTCTAGCGGTGCGCTTTTTCCAAGGTGTTGGCGCGGGGTCATGTTATGTAGTGGCATTCGCCATTTTGCGAGATGTGTTAGACGACCCAAAGCGCGCCAAGGTGCTGTCGATGATGAATGGTATTACCTGCATCGTGCCAGTGCTTGCGCCGGTGATCGGTCACTTAATCATGACGGTATACCCTTGGCCGAGTCTGTTCACGACCATGGCGAGTATGGGAGTAGTGGTGTGTTTGTTGTCGGTGTTAGTACTAAGAGAAACTAAGCCGAATAGAAAAGATTCGGAAGTAGCACAGGCTTTTGTGTCTCAATCATCTTCAACCGAAACTTTTAAGGAACCCTTGTTTATCAGCCGAGTGATTATTACCAGTTTGGGAGTGACGGCGATTCTGACTTACGTAAATGTTTCTCCAATGCTGATCATGACCGAGCTTGGCTTCGACCGTGGTCAATACTCTTACACCATGGCTCTCACAGCATTAGTCAGTATGCTGGTGTCGTTCTCTGCGCCGTTTGCACTGAATGTGTTTAAGCAGAAAAGCCTGATGTTGACATCTCAAGCGTGCTTTGTGATAGCGGCTATCCAGCTGCTTGCATCGATTGATGGTGGGTTAGGGCATTATGTAACCCTGCTAGGCTTTGCTTTTGTGTGTGGTGGTTTCTCGCTAGGTTTTGGTGTCGCGATGAGCCAAGCATTGAGTTGTTATTCACAACGAGCAGGTGTCGCGAGCTCGATATTGGGCGTTTCTCAGGTGTGTACGTCGGCACTGTTTATCTGGTTGATGGGCGTGCTCGGGTTCAGTGCATTGAATATGTTGGTATTTATACTGGCTGCTGGTGGAGTTATCAGTATTGCTCTAATACTATGGGTAAGTCCTTCCCAAGTTAAAAGTGATTATGAAGAAGCCACTAGCTCGTCTTGATCTGAATCTGTTATTCACTCTGCAATTGCTGCTGCAAGAGCAGAGTGTTTCAAAAGCTGCCAAAAAGCTTAATGTCACACCTTCAACGGTAAGTAAATCACTGACCAAGCTTCGAGATTGGTTCGATGACCCCTTGTTTGTGAAAACACCAAGAGGTTTAACGCCGACACCACTTGCGCTAAGCATGGTGAAAGATCTTCAAGACTGGCTGCAGATTGGTAGCCAAATTCTCACGACTCGTGGTGACGATGCGCCGAAAGATGTGCGATTGAATCTAGAGGCGGAATCCCCACTGTCGTTAATCATGCTTAACGAGCTGACGCAAAGCGTGTATCAACGCTATCCCAATGCGAAGATTAAAATGCGTAATTGGGACTACGATTCGATAGATTCCATCGTACGTGGCGAATCAGATATTGGCTTTTCAGGACGAGAAAGCCATCCTCGCTCAAAAGAGTCCTTAGACGCGCTGCCATACTTCATCGATTTCGAGGTTCTGTTCCACGACATGCCAGTCGTGTATCTCAGAAAAGATCACCCAGCCTTACAGGAAGAGTGGAACCTTGAGGCTTTCCTCAAATACCCTCATATCAATATTGTGTGGGAAAAAAGCGAAACGTGGGCACTGGATGAAGTGCTTACTGATCTGCAACTAGACCGAAACATTGCCCTTACGCTTGCAGGCTTCGAGCAGTCTCTGTTTATGGCGGCTCAATCCAATCACAACATGACGACGGTTGCGCCCAACTACTGCCGACGCTATGCAGAGCAACTTCACCCCAATCTTACCTGCTTACCCATCCCGTTAGACGAAGAAAATGCCAATAAGCTGCTGATCCCATTCACTATGATTTGGCACAAACGCAATGCCTACAATCCGATCGTTCTATGGTTAAAAGACACGCTCAGAGAGCTTTACCAGTTTCAAGTGGTAGATGCTCCCGAACATTTTGTGTTATAAAAATTTAATCTGCTTAGAATTGGGAGAATATCTAGTACAACGAGTGCGTACTTTTCTTCCTTCGAATAAGTTTAACGCATTAAAGTCATAAACTGTTTAGGAGAGCTTCCGTAAGTATCCTTAAATTTTTTACAGAAATATGACGTACTAGAAAAGCCGGTAAGGTAGGCAACTTGCTTTATGCTATAACTTTTGTTGAACATTAGACACACGGCCCTATGCATTCTTGCTGAAAGAATTAGCTCTGACAGTGTCGTATTTTCTTGTTGGACTCGTCTTACCAGTGTTGCTTTTGATAAGTACAGGTGCCTACAGATTTCGTTAACGGTCCAATGATTTTGAGGGTTTTTGGATATCAAATCGTAAACTTTGTTTGATAGGTAGTTATCTTCTTCTCGTTTTGACTTCTTATAAACTCTCTCTGCATCTTTGTTTATTAACCTAAATAAAAAGTCAGCGTCTTCAACACTATTTTCTATGATACTTAGCATTGAAATTATGTGAGGTGAAATCTGATTGTATAAATTCACATCACATATAACCTTTGTTTTTATAAGGTATATGGAAAAATTGTCGGATAGGTCTTTTTTTGTTGAAAAGTTGACTATCGTATTTTCGGGAATATTCAGTATCTTTTCACCCTCTACCAAGACAACATTTCCAGGATAGGATATAGCTCCATAGAACCCATATATTTTGATAATGTGCCTTGATCTAGATACGAATCTCCCAGTTTTCATTTGATTAATGTTGCTCTGTAATTTTCTTATTTTTATCATATGAACTGTTTTTATTCAGAAGAAGTAATTTGTTAATCTCATCCCAACTTTGTGGTGGAGAGTAGTAAAAGCCTTGAACTAAGACATCGAAATTCCTTAAAGCTTCGTGTTGAAGAGCTGTTTCTACTCCTTCTAAAATAAGGCGCTTATTAGCATAAGGAGAGATTACACTCATAAGGTGATCTAACGATCTCACATCGTCAAAATTGTAATATAGAAATGACTTGTCTATTTTTATGTAGTCCCAATCAATAAAACCAAGAGTTAGATTAGCAGCATCATTTTTATGGAAATAATCATCTAAAAATAAATTAACATTGTGTCGCTTTAAAAATTTTAAATTATTCTTAAGTCGGAGAGAACGGAGATCACAGTTTATTTCAGTTATTTCTATACCAAAATTAACTTGTTTTAATTCTGTGACTTGCTTTAAAAACGAGCGATCCTCTAAGCATGATAAAGTTAGATTTATTGTTACAGGTACTCTTATCTTTTTGATAGAACAGTATTTCAATTGATGAAGAGATACTAGCTTAATAAATTCATCATCAGCATTAGAAAAAAACTCCTCATTATTGTAGGTTTCTCCTGATTCGCTCAAAACCTTGGACAAGATCTCAAGATGTTTTATTTTTTTTGTTTTTAAATCAACAATAGGCTGAAATAAGAACTCTAATTGGATAAATGCATCACTGTCGTAAATAGTAATTTTATTATTGTTTGATTCTAGCTTTAACATAATTCACATCAATCTTTTTATTGTTTTGGTTTATCATCCATATGGGTGTGCTTTCTGTCTACTGATTGCGTAAATTTTATAAAAAAATGAGTCAATTTTGTAATTAATGAAAATCGCCATAAATTTGACTTTCGAGTATCTATATAGTTGAACCTGTATGTTGCACACTTGTTTGTATTTCTTGTCATAAACCGATCGTTATACAGATAGTTTACTTTTGGTGATCTATGTCACGCTGTAATTTAGATTTATCTAAATCATAATGTGATTTTGGTTCAAAATGTAAATTTATAAAGTGCTGAGCTTCACATTTTTGAGGTCTTGGCTTCTTTTTTAGAGGTTAAATTGTTCTGAAATTGAATCTTGATCTTAAGACGTTCGTTTGAAGCAACCGTTTACCCGAATGGTAACACTTAACACTTAACACTTAACACTTAACAGTTGGCTGTTCCGTTATCGTATTTGTGTGTATTTTTTGTTAAATCCACTGGAAGGGGGCGCAATAATTGAATTCTATTTAGGTAACCCGGTAGATTTCTAAGAATTATTAAACTGCCGCGGTTTATTATATTGTCCGAAAAATTTGTTGGGTACATTCCATACGCGAATATAATCTAGTAAGTGTTGACCTGACTACAGCTTCATAGTTTATCTTATAAATAGAAATGAGGGAGAAGTGCATGTATCGCATATCTGAATTAGCGGAGCTCGTTGGCCTGAGTCGTTCAACGCTTTTGTACTATGGAAAGTTGGGTTTGATTGAAGATCAACGTACCAGTAATGGTTATCGAAGTTATTCCGAACGCGACTTGCAGCGTGTGAAGTTGTTGCAGCAGTTACAAGCGGGTGGCCTGACGTTGAAGGAGTGTCAGGCGTGTTTGGATGCCAAGGTTGACCGCTCCTTGTTACAAAACCGACTCGAACAATTGGATGAAGAGATCGCTCAGAAACAGCGTTCGAGAGATCTTTTATCGGCCCTGTTAGGCGAGAGTGGTTTGCAAGATTGGCATGAATCGATGGACAAGGTGGCGCCTGATGCGCATCTCGATTGGCTCATTAAGCAAGGCTTTGATGAGAAGCAAGCACTGCGACTGAAATGGCTTTCAAAAGACATGAACGATCATGACCAGTACATGGCGGATTTTGAGGTGATCTTTGCGGGTTTACAGCGTTTAGGGCCAGGAACCGCGGAAGATACTCTAGAGGCGCTGGCACAAGTTCCAGTTTCTCCCAAACATGTGCTTGAGATCGGTTGTGGTAAAGGCATTGCCACCTCTGTGTTAGCGAAAGCCATAGTAGAACATCAAGCGGATGTGCACATAACGGCGGTAGATAATGATCAACCGAGCTTAGATATTCTGACTCAGCAAGCACAGGCTCTTGGCTTAAAAAGCAACGTCCAAACCGTGTGCGCGAGCATGATGGATCTGCCGTTTGAAGCTAAGTCGTTTGACCTAATTTGGTCGGAAGGCAGCGCTTACATCATGGGTGTTGAAAAGGCGCTAAAGCAGTGGCGAAATTTACTCAGGGATGACGGCATATTGGTCGTTAATGATTTGGTGTGGAATACCGAACAACCTAACGAATCGAGCAAAGCGTTCTGGCAGAAAGAGTACCCAGACATGACGACGGTTTCCGAGCGTATTAAACAGGCAAAAGCAGCGGGTTATGAAGTTTTGGATCACTTTGCAATGAGTGTCGCTGGTTGGCTTGCGTATTACCAGCCCTTTCAAAAGCGAATAGAAGCGCTTAAAGCAACGATGCCGAACTCAAAAGCGCTCGTCGATTGCGACAATGAAGTTAAACAATTTTTCGATAGCAGCACATCAAAGAACGGTTTGGGTCAACAGCCTTCTAAAGTTTCTGATCAACGTGATTTTGATTATCAGTTCTTTGTGCTCAAGAAATTAAAGTAAGTGAGTAACACCATGAAATTTAGGCAATATAATTCAAACGAAATCGAAACGATCACTCAAGTTTTCACTCAAACCTTTACGGATTCAGAAGGCGAGAACGAAGGTAAAACAGTGGGTAAACTTGCCTACGATCTTTTAACGACTACAGCTCCGACAGAGCTACTTTGCTTTGTTGCTGAAGACGATTTTAGTGAGTCGGATACGGTTAGCACTATTGTGGGCGCGATTATCTTTACGCCGCTTTCATTTGATGATGAAACCAAGGCATATTTGCTTTCGCCAGTCGCGGTGAGCACTCAGGTGCAAAAGCGCGGTATTGGCCAAAAGCTGATTAACTTCGGTTTGCAGGTTCTAAAAGAGCGGGGTGTTGAGCTTGCAGTAACGTACGGTGATCCTGATTACTATTCAAAAGTGGGCTTTGGGCAAATTACCGTTGAGCAAGTCCCAGCGCCCTTTGAATTGAGTTTCTCTCACGGTTGGTTAGCTCAATCGTTGACTGGTGGTGAAATCAAAGTAACAAGTGGCAAGTCGAGCTGTGTTGAAGCTTTGTCTCACCCCGAATATTGGTAGTCGCTTGCAAAAAATTGAGAAAAAGAGAGAGCCCATCAGGTGTTGCCTGTTGGGCTTTCTTGTTATGAACAAAAGATATCCGTCAGGCTTCAATGTATAATTTGAACGACTGTTCAAAATAATACTTGAACGATCGTTCTTATTTGATCTATATTGTTTTCACACCAACGGAGAACATTCATTAATTGCTCCGTGATTGAATAACTTTAGAACCGTAAATTGATAGGGATAGAGCCATGAGCAACTTCAAAATTCACTCAGTAGAATCCGCGCCAGAGCAAAGCCAACCTATTCTTGAAGGCGCTAAAAAGCAGATGGGCAGAGTGCCGGGCTTGTTTGGTGTGTTGGCTGAATCTCCAAACACACTTAAGGCTTACACTCAGCTTCATCAGGCGTTTAGCGACTCATCTTTCGATGCGGAAGAGCTAACGGTTGTTTGGCAAACCATCAACGTTGAACACGAGTGCCACTACTGCGTTCCAGCTCACACAGGTATCGCACATACAATGAAGGTTGATCCTGCAATCACCGAAGCACTGCGTAATCGCACAGCTCTACCCACTGAAAAGCTGCAAGCACTGCATGATTTTACGCTGAGCATGGTACGTAACCGCGGCAATGTACCTGAAAGTGAAATGGCAGCATTTTTCGAAGCGGGCTACGGTCAGCAACAAGTGCTAGAAGTGATTCTTGGCCTGTCTCAGAAAGTGATCAGTAACTACGTAAACCACGTTGCTAAAACGCCTGTAGACAAAGTATTTGAACAGTTCGCTTGGCAAGGTTAATCGCATTTAACTAACCATCGTATTTAAGCAATTCAAGATATGAGAATTATGAAAGCCCCGCTCAGTTGAGTGGGGCTTTGTTGTTTTGATTGGGTTACGTTTTCTTATTGCTTACCTATCTTCACTAAATGCTACTTTAAGTCGCACCAAAGCGTCTGCTATTACTTCTGCAGGACACCCTAGGTTCAAACGAATAAACCCTGAACCTTCCTCGCCAAAGGCACTCCCCATACTCGGTACAATTCCGGCTGCAATGAGTTTTTGCTCAAGCTCAGTATCACTTAGTTTCATGGCTCGGCAATCAAGCCATGCAAGGTAAGTCGCTTCGGGTTTTGTGAAACGAATATGAGGCAACTCTGTTTTTAAGAATCCGTTTAGCGTTTCTATGTTGTCTTGCAGGTATTGCTTTAAGCCCTCTAACCAAGTCTCACATTCTTGATAAGCAGTGGTTGCCGCTGACATCGATAGGTTGTTGAAGCAATCCATACCATGAGCATCTAAACGGCGAACAAACTGCTCCTTCAATTCTGCATTGGGAATGATGAAGTTAGAGATTCTCAATGATGACAAGCCAAAAGTCTTACTGGCCGCAGTCGCCACAATAAGTTTGTTGGTTAGCGAACTTGGTAGTTTCAATGTTGAATGGAATGTATTCGGTGTGAGTGCTAGGTCACTCCAAATTTCATCACTGATTAGCCACACATCGTATTTTTGGCAAAGCTTGGCAACTTGCATTATTTCTTGCTCGCTCCATGCTCTGCCTGTTGGGTTGTGTGGGTTGCAGAAAATCAACACTTTGGCGCCACTCGCAAAGCAGTCTTCCAAGTGTGCGAAATCAAGCTGGTAATGACCTTCTGATTCAATCAATGGATTGTTCAACACCTTACGATCATTTAGTTCGATGATCTTACGGAATGAACCGTAGCCCGGGCTTTGAATTACGATTTGATCATTCACTTGCGTGAGCATTTGCAACGCCATAGCAATACCGGGCAAAACGCCATGCACCGTTGTAATCCAATCTCGTTTGATTTGTGTTTGATGTTGGTTTTTAAACCAATCGATCGCGGCTTGGTAGTAGTCATCTTGACGTTCTGAGTAACCAAAAATACCATGCGAAATATCTTGAGCTAACCGTTCTAATACTTGTTGAGGTGCTTGAAAATCATAATCAGACACCCACATAGGTAGCAAGTCGGTGCCTTCTAAGCCAAGCTTCTGCTCCATAAAGTCCCACTTTACCGATCCTGTGTTTCGGCGGTTAATCGTATTGTCGAAAGAATTCATAGGATGTGAGCCTTACTTAGTGCTGTGAGCTAGAGAAGTTTCTACGGAGTCTTCTGATTGTTCAGGCTTTGCACGTGCAATACCAAACCCAGTGAAGCCATAAATCAGAGCGAAAACGACACCGGTGTAACATTGGATTGCCCAAGGTAGGTAATCTAGCGTTGCAACACCTAGCGTACTCGCCATGTAAATACCTGCAGCAGTCCAAGGAACCAGTGGTTCGATGATTGTGCCTGCATCTTCGATGGTTCTAGATAGGTTTTTAGTGTCTAGCCCCATTTTACGGTAAGCGTTTTGGAATAATTCACCTGGAATAAGAAGGGCTAGTTTGCCGTCAGATGTCGTGAAAACTACTGTAATCGTCGCGATCACAGTTGATGCGATAAGTTGTCCTGTTGAGTGAATCATATGCAAGAAACGACCTAGTACCACATTTAATGCACCGGTTAGGCTTAGAACACCTGCAAAAGAGAACGCACAGAAAACCAGTAGGATGGTGCTCATCATTGAGAACAAACCACCACGGTTTAGCAGCTTGGACACATCAGGAATTAGTCCATCAATCGCTGTACCTTTCGCTTCAAACAGAGCGACATTGAAGCCGTCGACATAAGCTTGGAAACCTTGTTGAAGAGAGAAACCTTGTAGAACCATACCTAATACAATCGCTAGGGCAGACGCACCTAACATCAGTGGCAGAACAGGCTTTTTGGTTAACGCACCCCAAAGGATCATTACTGGTGGGATGATCAAAAGGATATTGAAGTTGTATAGGCTATCCAGTCCCGCAAGAATTTGAGTGACCTTTTCTGGTTCACCTACGTTCGCGATATCTGCACTTTGGCCAGCGAAGAAAAAGACAACAGAAGCAATCACAAAACCAGGCAGCGTTGTGTAAAGCATGTGCTGAATATGTTCGTACAATGTGGTGCCTGAAACGACAGGCGCAAAGTTTGTTGAATCAGAAAGAGGGGAGATCTTGTCGCCAAAGTATGCACCAGAGACAACAGCGCCGGCAGCTGCAGCCAGTGACACATCTAAACCCGCCGCAACGCCCATAAGTGCAACACCAACGGTACCCGCAGATCCCCAAGATGTACCAGTACATACAGAGACAACAGAAGTAACAAAAAAGGCAGCAATGAGTATGTATTCAGCACTGATGACTTTAAGCCCCCAGTAAACCATGTAAGGGATGGTGCCACTGATCATCCAGCTTGCGATAAGACCGCCCACCGAAACTAATATCAAGATAACAGGCATCGCTTTTGCGAGTTTCTCAACAATGGCGTTGATGATGTCATCCCAGTTGTAGCCCATCTTCCAAGCAATACATGCAGTGAAAGTCGCAGAAATGAGTAGCAGAACTTCAATGCGAAGTCCTAAAACACCGTATCCAATAGCAAGCAGCGCAAACATAACGGCTATAGGTGCTAATGCTAATCCGAACGATGGTAGAGGCTTTGAGTTATTCATATTTGTTGTCCTCAGGTGAATGTAGGGTTTGTTCGGAATGGATAATAAGCGTGCTCTGAAATCGGAAGTGCGACTTCAATGCTGTTTTCATGTAAGCGGTTACATGAGGTGTGTACATGAGATTTTGGTCACATTTTGTCTCATTTTAGTGCTTGATTGACTTAACCGTTTGCCTTTCAACCAGTGTCGCTTCGAACTTATGTTGCTTAGGAGGCGCGTATCCTGCTGCTTTAAGTTTTATGGCAAGGTTAGCTGCATAAGTTGACATCTCGTCGATAGGGTTGTGCATGGTGGTTAGCCGAGGGTAAAGGTAGCGAGCGAGCAAAACATCATCAAAGCCGATGACTGAAATATCGTTGGGAACCGAGATGCCTTGATCTTGCAAGCTCGTCATTAAGCCTGCAGCCATGACATCATTGAAGGTGACTGCGGCTGTGACCTCTGGGCATTGGTTTACCAATATGTCACCTGCCGCTTCACCACCTGATTCACTAAAGTTTTGGTTGATGATCCAGTTAGGTTGTATTTCGATATTGGCCGCTTTCATAGCTTCTTGGTAGCCTTGTAAACGGTCTGTTCTGTCTTGGATTGGAAGGTCGCTCGAGACATAGGCGATTTTTCGATGACCCATCTCGATGAGGTGTTGTACTGATATTTGAGCTCCGAGTTTATTATCTATCCATACGGAGCGATTCGATATTTGAGCAATCGTGCGGTTGAGTAAAACCATTGCAGGTAATTGAGCGGAGTAACGCAGCAATGTGGTGTCATCGAGCATCTTTGAATGAATGACCATAGCTTCACAACCTTGGCTGATAAGAAAGTCGAGGCCTTCTTTTTCTCGCTGAGCATTGTGTCCGCCACTTACCACGACCAATTGATAGCCATTGGTTCTAGCCACTTCCTCGACACTCTTCGCGACCAGCGCAAAAAATGGGTCGGCAAGGTTGCCCGTCAATAATCCAAGCGTATTGCTGCTTCTACTTGCCAAGGCTGTTGCGCGAGCATCTTTGTGGTAATTGAGCTCTTTTACTGCACGTTCTACGCGCTCTAGCGTGATAGGTTCAACGTAGCAGGTTCGGTTTAATACACGAGAAACCGTTGCTGTTGAAACCCCTGCAAGTGCTGCTACATCTTTTATTGTTGCCACGTTTAATTCTGCCAAGCATAGAAAGGCTGCGAGTGTAGCGAATCTCTAATGTTTAATATGTTAGTAAGGTCAAAGCTATTAACTCTGGACTGAGAATATTAGTCGAATATTGGAAATATCTAACGTACGTGTTTAGCGATTATCTTCGCTAGTGTCACAACCCCTTCTTTCCACTCTTTGCTCTCTTCAATATTGGCGACAGTGAAGCGCAGGCAATGTTTATATTGGTCGTTGGTGCCAAATACTGTTCCTGGTAAGATCCCGAGCTTATGCTTTAAACAGTCTTGATAGACTGCGTAGCTATCGACCGACTCAGGCAATGTTATCCAGTTTAAAAAAGAGCCTTCCGGTTTTGATAGGTGGTATTGCCCGACAAGGTGTGGGTGGCTATCTAGTGCTTGTATTAACAGGCTTTGGAATTGCTTTTGATTGGTTTGGTAGAGCCGCTTCATTTTGGATAAGTGACTGCGGTATTTGCCGGTCGTGAGGAATTGCCCCACCGCCGATTGCATTAGGTTTGAGCTGCCCATGTTGTCGCATAAAAGGTACTTTTCGACCAAAGGTTGGTAGCGCCCAGACAGTAACCAACCGATTCGCAAGCGTGAGTCTAATGTTTTAGACAGTGAGTTGACGTAGATGACTCTATCTTGGTCATCAAGCTCTTTGAGGCTCGCGATTGGTGTGTCGAATGCCAAGCTACCGAACACATCGTCTTCGATAATCGGCAAAGATCCGGTTATCTCCAGTAATGCCTTTCGATTCGCCAATGGCATCCGTGAACCCGTTGGATTGGTAAAGTTTGGCGTTAGCAGTAAGGTTTTCACTTCCCATTGATCCAGTGCACTTTGTAGCGAAGGAATGTCGATTCCGTGGCTGACGCTGCTTGGTATTTCAAGGGCTTGCAAGCCAAGTGATTCAAGTAAAAGTAGATTACCGAAATAACAGGGCGACTCGACCGCCACGATGTCACCGGGCTTGGTGAGCGCACGTAGTGCTAAACTGATTGCCTGTTGAGCACCATGAGTAATCGCAATCTCTTTCGATCCCGCAGGTACACCAAGATCATAGGTGATCTTTAACAATTGCTTTACTAATTTCTCGTCGCCGGGAGGCAGTTGGTAATAACCGGGCAATTGAGTTTGTAATCGACTGTGGCGACCGATTTCGGCATACAAGCTTCGAATCGCAGGGTTGTTGATGTTCGGGTGTGCCGAGCCTGCCAATAGTTTCAGACGACCTTTTGGACGAGAGAGTACCGATTTGGTGACAGACAACAGATCGACTTTTTGAGGTTGGCTTGATGCATCCCAGCTGGTGGTGTTCGGTGTTTTCACGCGATAGCCAGATTTAGGTACTGAATAAACCCAGCCTGTCGCTTCCAGTTCTTGGTAGGCGCGAATAACGGTATTTTTACTCACGCCAAGCTGTTCGCTTAGTTGACGGATTGAGGGAAGGCGATCGTCTGGATGAAAGAGTCCCTTATCGATCTGAGCCTTAATATGTTGTTCGGTAGCAAGGTATTTATTGCCGCTGAGTTCTGCTTCCACGTTTTTCTCCCTCGTTACTCATTCTCAATCTGTAACCATTAAAAGTGTTATATCTGTATCTTTATTAGTTATCTGTACCCAACTAAGGTAACAGCATTGATGAAGAGTTGACCAGAGGTTTGTAATGCTGATTAAAATGATTCCGTTTGTGTTTGTAATATTGTGGTCGTCAGGTTTTGTCGGCGCGCGTCTTGGTGTGGAATACGCGGAACCCGCAACATTACTTTCATTGAGGATGGTAGCCAACGTGGCGCTGTTCTTGGTTTTGATTGCAATCCTTAAGCGTCGTATTCCTCGTGGTCGAGCATTCTTCCACGCTAGTGTAGTCGGCATCTTGATTCATGGTTTCTACCTTGGTGGCACCTATCTGGCGATTGATATGGGTATGCCCGCCGGGTTGAGCTCTCTACTTGTTGGCTTACAACCGATTCTTACCGCCTTGATTATGATCAGCTGTACTTCGCAGCGTTTTAATTTTGCACAGTGGTTGGGGTTAGCGCTCGGCTTTGCGGGTATCAGTTTGGTGTTGATGGGCAATATTGAATGGCAGTCAGACGACCAAAAAGGCTTGGCAACGTTATTGTGTTTGGTTTCTTTGGTTGGCATTACCTGCGGGACTCTGTATCAGAAGCGCTTTTGTCAGGGGATCGATATGGTCGGCGGTGCGATGGTGCAATACTTGGCTTCTGCTGCGCTGTTTCTGCCGTTCGCAATGCGTTACGAAACGATGCAAGTGAACTGGACTGTAGAATTTACGTTAACTCTAATCTGGCTGGTGGTTGTTTTGTCTTGTGTTGCCATATTATTGCTGCTTTACATGGTAGAGCATGGCGCATCTTCAAGTGTGGCATCGGTGTTCTATCTCGTGCCACCGACGACAGCAATTCAAGCTTGGCTTATTTTCGGTGAGTCGTTCGACATCTATGGCGCGATGGGCTTCGCCTTGTCTGCCGCTGCGGTTTATTTGGTGGTGAGGAAGCCAGAATGGATTAAGGCTCGCAGACGAACAGTGTTAGAGCGGTAGTTTGTATACCAAAACTCACTCTACTTAAAGCTGATTATTAGAAACAAAAAAGAGCCTGAATATTCAGGCTCTTTCTGTATCAAATATTGGCTAGCGACTTTTGATTAGCGCTTCATCAAGCAAGCGTATGCCGTTGTAAACGGTGCTTCTTGGTATTGCTTAAGGCCAGTTTCTTTGAACTTCATCATTAGAGGGTTACGCTTAAGGCTCTCTTTGATGTCAGCAGGCGATACAACGGCTACGTCTAGGCCGTCGATCAGTTGAATTGCTGCTTCTAGTTTGAAACCAAAGCCACCGCCAGCAAATTTGCCTTTAGTTTGGCGTTGACGAATCACAACTTTGTCTACTTGGTAATCTTCCATTAACTTTGCAAAAGAGAATTGAAAGTCTTTCATATTCTGTGTGTCGTTTGCGTCGCTAATTGAAACTTTAGAAACTCGGCAATCAGGAATGTTAAATACACCATCTGATAGAGAAAGAAGACAGATGACTGCATCGTTACCTTTGATTTCAACACCACAAATTTTCATGTTCTTACCTACTTATTTTAGAGCCCTACATTATGGTGTTATTTCTAACACTTCTCCAGTATTTGCGCGTATCAGCAGCAAATAAGTCTAAATCAGAGTGTATTTTAGTCGCCGAAAGTTAACTTTTGATTGAAAAATCATCACACTAATTTACGGTATCGTTTGCTATGAGATGAGGCTCACAAAAGCTTAGCGGGATTTCATATGTGTGCTGTATATTGCGCGCGCATCCCTATTTTAAGTGTGGTTATTAATCCCAATGAATATCAATAATCTTTCGATTAAGAGTAAAATCGCGATCCCGCTGTTGGTGATTGTGATTGTTTTTTCTACCGTTACTGTGCTCAACGTTATCAGATCAAATGCTCAAGCTGCGATTAATAACGAGCTCAATAACGTGGTTCAGCCAGTGCTAGATAACCTAGAAGATGGCTACCGAGATATCTACCAGATTATCGCTTCGGCACAAGGCCTGTTACTTGCCAAAGACCAAGCAGCGATCGAGTATCAAAAGTTTGAATTTAAAGACAACGCTTACAAAGCGGTTCCTCGTTTTCAAAGTGTCGAAACCTTGTATCAAGCGGGCGTGTTGGATCCATCTTCACGTGGCGAGTTATCAAAGCTTGTTAACGCGATGAGCAAGTGGGTGGCACTGCACGAGCCAATGTTCGCTGATCCGGCAAACGCAGACCAATACAATATTGATTACTCGACAGCGCTCGATGCTGAGTTTGCGATCATTCGTACGCAACTGCGCGATATTCGAACTCTGATCGAACTGAAACAGAAAGAGCTTCGCCAGCAAGCGGATGACTCTATTGAATCGAGTAAGTTGATCATTGAAGTGGGTATGGCGGTTGCTGTTTTCGCTGCACTTTTCGCGATGTGGTTATCAAATCGCTTTATCGTTCAGCCAATCCAGAACGTAGAGAAAGCAATGAATGAGATCGCATCGGGAGACGGTAACTTATCTCAACGTATGAAGGTCGAAGGTAATGATGAGATTGCTCGTTTAAGTTCTGCCTTCAACCAGTTTGTTGGCAAGATCCATGTCACCGTCGAACAAGTTATTTTTACTTCGAATGCGGTACGCGCTGAAATGGAAAATATTAAATCGTTAACCCAGAGTGTTGCTGAGTTCTCTTCAAATCAGCAGCGAGAAAGTGAAGTGGTAGCTGCGGCGGTTCATGAGATGCAAGCTACCAGTGAAGTGGTGAGTGGTAATGCATTAGACGCGGCAACCGCAAGTAACGTTGCAAACCATGAAGTGGAATCGGCTGATACCACGCTTGGTTTAACCGTGACCTCGATTGAACGCCTGGCGCAAGATATCGAGAACGCGGGTGGTGTGGTTCAAGAACTGGACACAGACGTGAAGAACATCGCCTCAATCCTTGGCGTGATCAAAGGCATTGCAGAACAAACCAACCTACTTGCTTTGAATGCGGCAATTGAAGCGGCACGAGCGGGTGAACAAGGTCGTGGCTTTGCGGTTGTGGCTGATGAAGTTCGTGCGCTTGCGAGTAAAACTCAAGACAGCACTGGCGAAATCCAATCAATGATTGAACGCTTAGAAGTGGGTGCTAAACACGCGGTTGGTGTAATGACTGAAAGCAAAGTGAGTGGCGAGAAAACCATTGTTCAAGCAGGAACTGCAGCGTCTTCATTGAGTGAGATTCGAAACTCAATCGGTAAGATGAATGACATGAACACACAAATCGCTACGGCGGCTTCGCAACAGTCTCAAGTGTCTGAAGAAGTGAATAAGAATGTTCAACGCATCGCAGAAAGCACTATGCAAATGGTTGAGATGGCAAGCAGCGCAGAAAATGCATGCATGGCATTGGCCGAACAGTGTGAAGCGCTTGATAGCCTTGTGTCTCAGTTTGAAGTGTAATTTTCAAAATTAGACAGACGAATATGAGCTGATAATGGTTGCTCGTATTGAGTCCCATTAATCAGCGTTGAACGACAAAAAAGCCCGTACTCTATGAGTGCGGGCTTTCTTTTTGGCTAGGTGATCAGTCTTTTGACTATGTGATCGGTTTTTAGACCAAATCAATCATTCAGTTTTAGCTGCTACGACCGTCTTTGTATGTGTAACGGTAGTCAACTTTTACGTTCGCTTGGTAATGGATATCGCCGTTCATGTTAGTGATTTTTTTCACTTCCATGTTCGCGTCATCAATCTTGAACGAATCGTATTTGGTTGTCTGTTGGAACTGTGGCAGTTCTCTTGAAAGCTCAAAAGGTGTTTTTGCGCTTAACTCATCCATAAGGTTGGTGCCTGCATCGTATGCTTCCGCTTCAGTAACAAATGTATCAGATTTTAGCGTTGTTTCTTGAATCGTTGTTTTAGTTGCTGCAAACGCTGTGGTGCTGAGTACAAGAGTTGATGCAAGTATGATTAATTTCTTCATAGGGATACCTTACCTTGTTGTACTAGTGTTTTAGAGATTCTCACCCTAGCAATAGGGGATGAGATTAATGTTAGGACAAAAATATGTTTCTGTAAGGGAATGACTATAGATGCCGAAGATTAATGCACAGCGCATATCAAGCAAGGTGACACTGATATCTAACTTCAATACACTGTATGGGTAACCAAAGTTCAGCATAAGGTAAAGGCATGGCCAATTGGGAAGGGGTAAGTGAGTTTGTTGCAGTGGCAGAGCGTGAAAGCTTTACTGGTGCGGCGCAGAAACTCGCTACGTCGGTGGCTCAAATCAGTCGTAGAGTAGCAAACCTCGAAGAACGACTCGCAGTGAAATTGCTCAATCGAACGACACGTAAGGTTTCTCTTACAGAAGCCGGGCAACTCTATTACCAACAATGTAAGTTACTGGTCGAGGGCTTAGAAATTGCTGAGCTTGCGGTCACGCAGATGCAATCCACGCCAAAAGGCTTACTGAAAGTCACTGCGCCTGTGACCTATGGTGAGCGCCAACTCGCCCCAATACTGCATCAATTCTTAAAGCTTCACCCGCAAGTAGAGCTTGAGCTGATGCTGACTAATCAAAAACTCGATCTTATCGATTCGGGTGTTGATGTGGCGATTCGTCTTGGCCGATTAGAAGACTCAAGCCTTGTGGCAAAGAAGCTCTCTCAACGCCAACTTTATGTATGTGCAAGCCCCGAATACATTGAACGTTATGGCGAGCCGCACACATTGTCTGAATTAAATAATCACCAATGTTTAGTCGGTGGATTTGAACATTGGCGTTTCAAAGAAAATGGCCGACCTCGCTCAGTTCGTGTTAACGGACGCATTAAGTGCAACAGTGGTTTAGCCTTGTTAGACGCCGCTAAGCAGAGCATTGGCTTGGTGCAGTTACCTGAATACTACGTGAGTGAAGACCTTGATTCTGGTGAGTTGGTTGAGGTGCTGTCCGATTATCGAGACGACAAGGAAGGGATATGGGCGCTTTATCCTCAGAACCGCAACTTATCTTCAAAGGTTCGTCTGCTGGTGGACTTCCTTTCTGAGCAATTGGATTAGTTTATGACTGTCGGCCGCCAGGATCTTACTAACCAAAGTGACCTGATACTCGGTGTATTTAATACTCTTGAGCAGCACTATGGCGATTTTGATTGGTGGCAAAGGGAAGACCCTTACGAGATAGTTTTAGGCGCTATTCTGGTTCAGAACACTAACTGGAAGAATGCAGAGAAAGCACTCATCAACTTAGGCGATAAGTGCGGCCCAAGGTCAGTCGCTCAGATGGATCTTGATGATCTCGCCCAAAAGATTCGTTCGAGTGGCTACTACAATCAAAAAGCCATTAAGTTGAAGGCGGTGACTGAGTGGTTTTCGAAATACAGATACGATATTTCCGAGGTTCGTGAGCAGGACAAAGATCAGCTGCGAAAAGAGCTACTGGAAGTCAAAGGAATTGGTGGTGAAACGGCTGACGCGATTCTGGTTTATGCGATAGGTAAACCGTCTTTTGTGATTGATGCCTACGCAAGAAGGATATTCACTCGTAATGGACTCGATGTACCTAAATCGTATGAAAAATTTCGAGCCTTGATGGAAAGCGTAATCCCTCTGGATACCAAAAGGTACGGCTACTATCATGGTTTGTTAGTCGAACATGGTCAGCAGTTTTGTAACCCTAAACCCAAGTGTCAAGATTGCCCTCTTAACGACTCCTGTCTAGAAGCTCGAACTAAAACTTAGCGAGCTTATGGTTCAATTTCTCCGATGGAATATAAAACCAACTCTTCTGGGTTGCTGCCTTCGCCAAGTGTTCGAATGTCTTCGCCTTCTTGCTTGAGCTGAACAATACACTTCATCGCTTTGTTCTGCTCTACACCAATAATGGTTTTCATCTCCGAAGCCGATACGCCAAAGCGAGTGGCTATCAATAAATCGCGAACCTTCTTCTTATCTGAATTAAACATCCAACGTCCCTCTACTCGAATCGATGATTTAGACCAACTCAATAAGCTTAACCAACTTCTGAAAATAGGTACTTAAAATTTATGATGAATAGCGAGGGAGAGGGGACTTTTCTGTTGGTTATAAAATTGAATAACTCAAAAAGTTCGGGCTTCAGAATAGAGATTCTGAAGCCCGACGTGTTTTAGGGTTAAGTCGCGTTTGATTACGGCTTACTAAACCGAAAATGTATTAGACGGTGAAACGATCTACTAAGTGGTACAGCTCATTTGCACGACAGTTGAGGTTTTGGCTACCTGTACGGTTTTGATTCGCGAGTTCGGCCGATTGTGAGCTTTGGTCAGAAATTACCACGATGCGTTGAGATATCTCTTGGCCGACAATATTTTGCTGTTCAGTGGCTGTAGCAATAAGCGAGTTCATGTCCATGATGGTATCAATCGACGCTTGGATCTTCGCCAGTGCTTCGGCTGCGGCATTCGCTTCTTCCACGGTTTGCGCACTTCGGTTTTGACTTGAATCCATTGCTTTCACAGCAGCATCTGAGGCAGCTTTAAGTTGCTCTATCATCTTGTGAATGTCGCCAGTGCTTTCTTGAGTACGGCTTGCCAGTTTACGAACCTCATCGGCAACCACAGCAAACCCACGCCCTTGTTCGCCTGCACGTGCAGCTTCAATCGCGGCATTCAACGCGAGTAGGTTAGTTTGCTCGGCAATGTCTTGGATGACCGCCAACGAAGAGGAAATATTCTGTACATCGCCTTCTAAACGAGACACCACGGTGTTCGCTTCTGATACTTCGCTCGCTAGGCCTGCTACCGAGTCTGCAGCTGCGTTTACGATCTGTTGCGCTTCTTTGGCATTGCCCTCTGCAAGCTTCGCTGAATCCGCCGCTTGGCTAGCGTTGCTAGAGATCTCTTGCGCCGTTGTGGTCATCTCAGTCATCGCTGTTGCAACTTGTTCTGTCTCTTCACGTTGCCCTGTAGCAATCTCGTCGACCTGCGCAGCGCGAGAAGACATGCTAGATGTCTCGGCTACGACTTGTTGCCCGACATCACTTACGCTGCGAATGATGGTTTGCAGGCTTGCTACAAAGGCATTGAAGTTCTCGCTGAGTTTTGTGAACTCGGGTGCTTTAAATGTTTCCATTCGAGCGGTTAAATCGGCTTCGCCACTCGCAAATGCGCTGATTGAACGGTCAAACTGCTCGAGTGGTTGCATGATAGTGCGGTTGACGGCAACGGCAAACACAGCAACTACTAGGGCAATCAAACCACAGAAAATTGCGATGGCTGTCAATGAGCTTTGTAACGCGGCATTTGAGCTCTCTTTCATCTCTGCGATTACTGCATCGATGTCGTCAGTATAGAAGCCTGTGCCCAGCATCAAGTCCCACTGGGGAACGAATATCGAGTAGCTCAGTTTCGGTAGGGCTTCAGACTGACCAAGTTTTGGAAAGTAGTAGGTGGTGAATTCACCAAGCTTTGAGTTCTTGATCAGGTCACGAATAAGGTAGTTGCCTTTTTTGTCTTGCAGGTCGTAGTAGTTTTTACCAATACCATCGTTATTTTGCCCGACAACGACTCGCACACCTTTCGAGTCATAACCAAAAATATAGCCAGACTCGCCATATTCTAATGTTCTTAATGTTGGTAAAGCTTCTTCTAATGTTGCACCTCTATCCAAAAATGGGCTGATCGAAGAGTAGGCCATTTGTAGATACGCTTTGAGTTCCTTTTCTTTCATCGCCATCATATTGCTACGCGTCGATTCAACTTGCTGTGCGGTTAGCTCGGTGCTCTTCATATACGTCACGCTCATCATGCCGATTGCCATTAGTAGCAACGGAATGAAAGAGAGAATATAAAGGCGGTTCTTGATGGTTAGGGTCATGTCACGCTTCCTGTGTGATTATCTCGTGCAATTTTCAACACATTATTAATGTGGTTTTAAAATGTAAATGGACTTGTTGTTGAATTGTTATCCAGAAATGTTTTTGTTTTATAAACATGATGGCGGTTAGATTTTTGATGTTAGAAGCCTTGCAACTAGGGGCTTAATGACAAAAAGAGTGGTTTGTTACGATGCTTTTGAATTTGCCGCTGCTTTGGTAGAATGCGACGTTTTGTAGCACCCTGCTATGTCTATTCGTTAAGTGAGAAAGATTCATGAACAAAAGCCATGTGACTATTGGTTTAACTAATCCAAAGAGCCCGACAAACGTTGGTGCTGTTATGCGCGCGGCTGGTTGTTACCAAGTCGACGAAGTTAAATACACAGGGCAACGCTACGAAAAAGCCGCTAAATTTCACACCGATACCAAGAGTGCTGCGCGTACTATCCCACTAACGGGTGTCGAGTCGTTTTTGGATAACCTTGATTCAGAAACGAAAATTGTTTGTGTAGAACTCGCTGAAGGTGCAACACCACTGCCGCGTTTTAAACATCCAGAAAATGCTATCTATATCTTTGGCCCTGAAGACGGTTCTATTTCTCAAGATGTCGCCGACAGAGCAGATCACGTCGTGTACGTACCAACGGTTGGTTGCATGAACTTGGCTGCGACAGTTAACGTGCTGCTTTATGATCGCCTTGCTAAGTCAGATGAAATGGATGAGAGCAACGAGCTGATTAAAAAGAGCCGCGATAATCGTAATCATCTATTAATCAAATAAAAGCAACTATTTACTTCTAGTAAAAGTAACGATCTGCTTCTAGTGTTATCTATCCCGTAAGCAATCGGATATTATCTTGAGTTCATCATCAGATAATTGAAGGGTTAGATAACACCATGGAAGACAAGAAATTACTTGCCGCGTTACAGCAACACCCTGTCCTCGATCTCTATCAGTTATTCCAAGAAGTTGGTCAAAACCGCTCTCTGTATGCATTACTAGAGAGGTTATCTTCCCTTAAAGAACATCATCAATTGAGCACTCGTCTTAGCCCTTTTAAGCCTCATATCGAAGGGTTGTTGGCTCAATTCGATAGCACTACACCAGATAGCGAAACCCTCAAGGCAGTCGCTCTTCAGTCTGAGATTCAGCAACGAGGCCACAGTATGAGCCGGTACATCATGACATCAGATAATCACCGCCATTTTTCTCCAAATGCAGACTTAGTGATGTTTGGTGATTCGATCACCGAGTGGGCACCGTGGACGGATATTTTCCGAGATATCTCGATGGTCAATCGCGGCTTAGCGGGCGATACAACAACGGGCATGTTACGCCGTATGGATACCACGTTGAATGTGAAGCCAAAGCTGGTGTGCTTTATGGCAGGGATAAACGATTTAGCTCAGGGTTATGATGTCGACCATATCTACCAGAACTACATTGATATGCTTAAGGTGTGGCAAGAAAATGATATTCGAATCTTGGTGCAATCAACGCTTTATGTTGGCTCTAAACTGCAAGGTTTGAATCCGTCGGTTGAACTGCTCAATCGCAAGCTAAGCGAGTACTGTTCCCAGCAAGGCATTGCGTTCTTAGATGTGAATTCAGTATTGTCACCTAATCAGCTTCTGTCGAATGAGTACTCGTGTGATGACCTACATTTGAATGCTAAAGCTTACCAAGTTTGGGCAGAGGTACTTCAACCAACGATAGAAGAGTTATTAAAATAAACTCACGCAAAAAGCTAGCTAGACCGACAAACACCTTAGCTAATACAAGAAAGGCCAAGCCCTAGATCTATTTCGTGAACCATAAGGACATCAATGTGAACCTAAGACAGTTGGAAGTCTTCTACGCCATTATGCAGACCGGAACCGTATCTGGGGCTGCGCGCAATCTGCATGTGTCGCAACCAAACGTGACCCGTATTCTGGCGCACTCCGAGCAACAGCTTGGGTTTGGTTTATTCGAACGAGTTAAAGGGCGATTGGTACCAACGGTTGAAGCGAAAACCTTGCTGCCAGAAGCGGAAAAGGTTTATCAGCAACTGGGTCAATTTCGTTCTTTGACCAACAAAGTCAAGCAAGGCCATCAGCATTTACGCATTGGCGCGCCACCTATTCTGGCGACTAAATTGCTGACTCCGGTTATCGCTCAAATGTCTCGCGAGCAAGAACTCTCTTTTGAGTTACTGACAGCCAACCGTGATGAGTTGTGTGAAGGTTTACTCAAGCATGAACTAGATATTGCGATTGCTTTTGGCGATGAAGCACCGCCTGCGATATTAAGTGAAACGCTATTAACTGAATCACTTAAGGTTTTGGTTCCTTCCAATACGGTTGATCAGTTACCTACTGAATTAACCCTTGATGATCTGATCAATTATCCGCTGCCAATCATCGGGCTTGATAGCCGTGATCCATTAGGCCTGCTGTTACATCAAAGCCTTATTGCGCGAGATGAGCATTACCACCATCCGATATCTGTACGTGGGTATAGCGCAGCGGCAGAACTGGTGAAGCACCAAGCAGGTTTTGCGATTGTTGATCCGTGGACGGCAGAGCAATATCAAAATGACGACTCGGTTTGTGTGTCGCCACTTCAACCAGACATCCAATTTTCGGTATCGATGCTTTGCGCAGAGCACACCCCTCAGTCGATTTCCGTTAAGCAATTTATCGCTTCATTGAAGAGCCATACTCACCCTATAACTTAAGGTTATAGGCTCGCCATAAATAGGTATTCGGCAGATATCTAATTCCTAATTAAAGTAAATCCATACAAGGACTTATTAATTAGGAATACTCATGTCGATCGCTCAACCTTATCTTCTTTTTCTTGGGGATGTTACTGACCCACTCGCTGCAAAAACAGCTCGTGGTATTCACCAATGGCGACCAGAGATCTGCCTGGGTCAATTGCGTTTAACGGGTGATACCGTTTCACTGGGCTTAACGGACATGACCTTGCAAGAGGCGCAAGCACAGGGTGCGAAGACGCTGGTGATTGGCACCGCAAATCCGGGTGGTGTAATTCCTGATTCTTGGCAGTCAACCATTATGGCCGCTGCAGAAATGGGATTTGAGATTGCATCTGGCATGCACCAACGATTGAGTGAATTTTCACCGCTTGCTGACATGCAGCAACAAGGATTGACTAAGCTTCATGATGTACGCCATTTTGACGGTGTTCTTAATGTTGGTAACGGTAAGCCTCGTCAAGGTAAGCGCCTGCTTACTGTCGGAACAGATTGCTCAGTCGGCAAAATGTTTTCAGCTTTAGCTATCGAAAAGTCGCTTAAAGAGTCAGGTACATCCGCTCAATTCAAAGCGACAGGGCAGACCGGTATCTTGATTGAAGGCAGCGGTATTTCGATTGATGCTGTGGTTGCGGATTTTATTTCTGGCGCAGTTGAAGCGATTAGCCCTGATTTTACCGACCACGATTGGGACATCATTGAAGGGCAGGGTTCTTTGTTCAACCCTTCTTTTGCAGGCGTGAGCTTGGGTTTGTTGCATGGCGCGCAAGCTGATGCCTTAGTGCTGTGTCATGAAGTTGGGCGACCACATATTCGCAACCTTCCTCATGCTCAATTACCAAGCATAGAACAGACCATTGAAGCTAACTTGCAAGCAGCGCGGTTGACCAATCCAGACGCGAAGCTGGTGGGTATCTGCTTGAACACGTCGGCGATTAGCATTGAAGAGGCTGAGACATTGTGCCAAGAATGGACCACACTCTATCAAGTGCCGGTGACAGATCCAGTGCGCTTTGGTGTACAACACATTACTGATCATTTGCGACATTCACTTTAACGACTTCATCATTTCTACGTTTCCATTTGTTAAAGCGAACATCAACCGAGTGAAATTATGAAGATTACAGCAGAACCCATTACTATCGCGATGCAAACGCCTTTTCGCATCTCTCGTGGCAGTCGTACTGAGTGTCACGTTGTTCGTGTTTACATTGAACATGATGGCAAACGAGCTCAGGGCGAATGCACGCCTTACCCACGATACGGCGAGTCATCGGAGTCTGTGTTAGCGCAAATTCAACAAGCGTCTAGCGCACTTGAAGCCATGTTTGAACGAGGTGTTACCGATCCGGCAGAGCTAAGAGATCATCTTCAGTCTTTATTGACCGGAGGGGCAGCGCGAAATGCGGTCGATTGTGCGCTTTGGGATTTTGAAGCGCAGCAGAATGACCAGATTTTCCCAAATAGCTTGTTTGAGTTGCCTGCTCAAATCGTGACTGCAATGACTGTATCGATTGGTGCGCCAGAAAGCATGGCGACTCAGGCTCGAGACTATGTCGCGAATGGTGCGAAACTTCTGAAAGTGAAGCTTGATGGCGAACAAGTGGTAGAGCGTGTTCGCGCGGTACGAGAAGCCGCGGCAGATGTTCAAATTGTATTGGATGCGAATGAAGCATGGACAGGATTGAATCTCGAAGAGTTGTTTAATCAACTAACTGAGTTTGATATTGCGATGATCGAACAGCCGTTACCCCAACAGCACGATGCCTCACTGGCGCACATCAAGCACCCGATACCACTGTGTGCTGATGAAAGTTGTCATACTACCTCACAGCTCTCATCGTTGTTGGGTAAGTATGAAATGGTCAACATCAAACTCGATAAAACGGGCGGCCTGACTGAAGCATTGGTACTTGCAAAAGAAGCCCAAAGGCTCGGGTTTACTCTGATGTCGGGTTGTATGCTTGGTACATCGCTGGCGATGCGTGCAGCTCTGCCTATTGCGGTTCAATCTGAAGTCGTCGACCTCGATGGCCCGGTATTACTTGGCCAAGATGTTTCTCCAGCTCTGACTTATCGAGATGGGATGATTATTCTTTAGCTCCTAACAAATTAGCTAGGAGTCTCTCCATACAAAAATCGCATAAGCGTTAACTTATGCGATTTTTTGTTTGTACCGTTTTACAGAGATAAGTAAACCATACTGCAACTGCTCACTTGCTTCATTGAGTGGGGTGTACTGAATTGCTAAATACAACGTGCCTAGAAAATACAGTGTTTAGCAAAATCGCCCGCTTCATTAGCCGTCCAGTCGCCTTTAGGCTTTTCTTTCATATCGGCACACCAAGCTTCACTGCCCACTTCTGTACAAGCCATTAGTTGAGTGGCAAGGAAAAGTATCAACGCGATTTTCTTCATAATAAACATTCCGTTGTAGTCTAAATTTCTGCTTATAACTGTATCAAATACCACAAGTGATTGTTATAGCTGCTAAGAACTTAAGGGCGTTAAAAATGATGTGGGGTTGAGCTGAATTCTAAAGGCGGTAAAGAAGGAAGGGGGGCTTGGCTGTAAGATCGAAAAAGCCAGCAACATGTGCTGGCTTTGAAATTCTTAATAAGTGTGTATTAGTTATTTCGCTATAACTACTTATCGATTTATACCAATTTCATCTCTTGGATGATGTCCGAAGCAATCTCTGGCTTCGTGCTTGTTGGTTTCTCGTGTAGGTCGGCTTTCAATTGTCCCTTACGGTTACTTAGGCCCGCTTCAAGTTTCTTAAGTGCTGCAGCGATAGCTGGGTACATAACGTCATCTGTAGCTTTTGCGTTTACTCGTACACCTTCGTAGTTAGTGAATACTTCAACCTGATGTTGACCGTGCTCTTTAGTAATGATGATGTCGCAGCTAATCAGTGATGGGAAATGGTTAGATATCTTCTCGAATTTACCTTCGATGTCTTTGCGTGACTCGTCGTTAATTGATACATGATGTGTTTGAACATTTATTTTCATAAATCATACCTTTCCAATGACTGTGTCATTTAAACGTAGCAAACATCGGATAGATTAACCAACTGAGAATTAGCACATGTGTGATTGACTTCAGTGTTATCAAATATTCTCTTGTTACTCCCTTGAAAGTCCGATGAACTGATCGCATATTATGTTTCGTGTTTTAAAGACATGTTCAAAAAAACTCCATCCTTGATAATTTGCGCTAACCTACAGCGAATTCCCAGTGAATCTCTCTTTATCGGTTTTATAATTCCGAACTTGTCACTCCATTGATTTTCTTTCCAGCCCACTCACTTTTTTCTTCTTTGATTAAAAACTCAGCTTAAGTTACTAATTTATAGACACTCAACTGCCCACTCCATATTGAAGTGAAACTCTCCAGCCGTGAGTTGGGACTCGGGTATGGTAATACGTGCTCGAATATCGACTTCTTTATTGGATGCCAGTTGATCGACAGGAAATTCGACGCCCTGACGCCAATAATTAATGTCTCCTTCATAGCGAACCGGGGTTTCGACTTTGAATCGCGCAAGTTCTGAAATGCGAGACTCATCAATAGAGCCTAGGTCAATATGTTGCAGTTTGAGCAATAATCGAGAATCTTTGCGATTGGACTCCAGCTTGAGCGTGATGGCTCTGCCATCGTATTCTCGACCAAAACTCATCTCACCTTGGTTATTGATCACTTCTAAACCGCAGCGTTCTCTCACATGCTTTTTAAAGCTTAATGTAGAGTGATTATTGGATGCCAATGTACAGCTGGATAAGCTGATTAAAGTGAACGCGACAATAAATCGTAGCATGTTAGTTCACCATAACGCGGACAATAAAGTCCGTGACCGCTTGTTCAGTAACAGCCACATTACTGATGGTTTGCTTATCTTTGAGAGATACCTGATAGCTTGAGCTCAGTACAATATCGGCATGATGATATTTGTATTCGACAATAAGATCGCACGTGACACGCTCAGTTTGCTTAATTTCGACGGTAGTCTCGGTGTAGTTAACGCGACTTTCGGTGTCGATTAACTCGATGCTCGACCAATCGATGTATTCAGAATTCGACAACGCATCAAAGATTCGGCGCTGGTGGTTGTCTGAGCCATCGACGCACATTTGATTGAAATGTTCGACTTCTTTCCTATCAAACCCGGTGCTCACGGCATAGGGCGCGATAAACAATATCGCCAAGAATAAAACTAGAGTTTTCATAGTGCCTCTGGGTCAGTAAGCCCTCATGATTAAAGGGCTTACCGTGGGAGAGATGATGGGTTAGTTACACTCAATCTTCCATTTTGTTTTTACTTCGTAATCATCACTAGCATCGAGATTGCTTTCATCAACCGCAACACGAGCGAAAAGATTCATATTGTTATCTTCACGAATTTGATCCCGAGTGATGTCTACACCCGATTCCCAACTAACTGCAGATTGGTCTAGCTCTGTTGTCCCCGTTGACTGGAAAAACACATCGCCTTTTTGAATTTGGCCGTTAAACGATTCGATTTTGATCTCTTCTGCTCGAACTTTGATTCCGTTTCTGTTGCTGACTAACTTTACAGTCGCGTGAGATTCATTGTAACTTTCGCCAAAAGCCAAGTCGGCTTGGTCTTCTGTTGCTTCTATCCCACATTGAGACTCGACAGATGCTGAGAATACAACATCACCTGTTTTGTCATCTTGATGGTCAGGTGGTATGGCAAACGCCGAACCAGTGGAAAATACAGACATGGCAGCTAGGCCAAGTAGTGGTTTTCTATTAAGCATTTTTACTCCGAAAAAGTGGTATTGCTTTGTTTCATCTTCAGCAGGCGATATTTCTCTGCTTCGATTTGTAATAGCTTTAGCTCATGTTCCGCTTGAGCTAGCTCTTCTAAACGTTCTCGCTCACGGAGCTCGAACTCGTAGAGTCGACGACAGTCAACTCGATCCTCACCACCAAATTGGAATGTCACAGCCGCGTATACGCCTGCCTCATCCTGATTTTGGTAGTAATAATTGTTGTAATAGCTGTCGCTATCTTCATTGCCGGTTGATCCATAGGTTCCGAACTGAACGGTTTTACCTGTGGAAATCGCTTGCTCACACGAAGCCCCTTCAGAGGTTCGAACTCGGTCGGTACCTGAAGGGTTAGACACACTCGGTATTGGGTTTGCCAATGCCGGGCTTGTCAGTGAAGCAATGGCCAATGAAGCGACAGCAAATAAAACGCTAAGTAATGCTTTGATTGTTCTACGCATAATTGATACCGCTTGAATGTCGTTAATACAGTTTGAATACCGTTAATACCGCTTGAATTTAAGGTTTGTGCATACTTCGTAGCTGTTCGGGGAATCCGTCACCATGCGCGTACAAATCTTCTTCTTGGTTATTTGAGCAGCTGGCGTCTTAACATTGATATCCAGCTCTATCTCTTGGTTTGCATCCAATTGGATCTTGTTTGGAAACTCTTTGTCATCAATTCGCAGGTAGTAATCCGCTTGTTTGGTGTAACGGTTTACCAATAAGAACCTGACCTGTGTTTTGTCGGAGTAGGTCTGAAATTCGGTATTTTTCCACTTGTGCACATTTGCGTTTGCTAAGGAACTGCTCAGCAGCAACGCGACAGCAATGATGTAAATAGCCTTCATGAGAACCTCAAAATGATGATCGAAGTCTCATTTTAGGTTTGTTCAACGATAGGACTTACCATTTTGCGCCACTGACATAAGGCTGACAGTACGGTAAAAATGACTAAGTTTTTTTAGGTTGGAACTGCCGAACAGCGAAACTAGGAGGGTAGAGCTAAGGAGAAAAGGGCAAAGTAACTATTTATGATTTCGTCACTCAATATCACAATTACCAATATAAGACGCTGTAGTTTATTGAGGTATTTGTTAGTACGGGATACTCTAACAGCCATCTTCTATTTGGATCCGTTATCATGAAAATGCCTGTTAAATTCGCTGCAATTGCAGCTTCCCTTTCTTTCGCTTTCAATGCCTTTGCTGCCCCAGTTGAATTTCAGAAGGTCCCTGAGATCATGCAGCAATTTGAAACGGCAGAACTGTACGTTAAGAAGTCGGTCACCTTAGGCCGTTTACCAGCTGAGTCTGAAATTGGCATTGATTTTCCTACTTATGTTTCGGATGGAAAGGGCGGTTACAGCCTAGAGACAAACAACGTAATGACAGATTCTGTTGTTATCGCAAGCATGCCGAAAGCGATTGTTGATGATGTTTTCAACCAATGGCTAGTACCTAAAGAGACGTGGATCAGCAGCTACGGTTCTTTGCCAACCTCGACCACTGAATTTAAGCCGTTTAAGCGTATTAAAACCATCAAAGCCATTAAGATTGATGCAGAAATGCTGGAGCTGTTAGGCAGTGAAGATGGCAACACGGCGATGATCAAAGTGAGCTGGGATGAGAAGGGAATGAAGGTCTATAAGGATGGCTACTTAGCGGATTATGAGTACGGGATTGCCCCTCATGAGATGCAAGAAAACTACGAATTAGCACCTAAGTAACTCGATTCGATTGCAGAAAAGCGCCTTGCTTATTAGTGGGCGCTTTTTTGTTGCTCACCAAAACATGACGAAACTCACACTTTTCTGACAATTCATGACTCGTTGTGCTAATATGCGCCGCTTGTCTTTGTAATTGATAAAAAACGCATTACCAAAACAGACTTTTCTGTTTACCTGCTTGTAATGACCTCATTCAGTTTAGCCTGACTTGGCTGAACATCTGCATTTTGCTCGGACGCAAAGAGAGTAGTACTCACTACTTCACTATGTACATTTGAGAGCACCATCTATCAAAGGCCTTTTTGAAACAGCCTAAATTAGCGCGAACTTAGTTCAGCGTGAAGGGTTTCGTTTTTCCAAAAATCCCTCTCGGCGGCTAAGTGAACCTTAGTTGCTGACAAATAAGGAGTCTATATGACGACTACGGTATCCACATCCGTACCTACATCTCAAGCTGGTAACACAGCGCCGACAGAGAAAGAAGTAAACCACCCGTTTCTATCTTTGGTTATCATGGTGATCGTTGCTGCAATCGCAACTTACTTCATCCCTGCTGGTGAATTCGAGCGAGTGGTCATGAATGGCCGCACGGTTATCGACCCAGACAGCTACACACAATTGACCAGCAACCCAACAACATTAGCCACTTTTTTCGAATCATTTTTTAAAGGCTTCAAATCCGCTTCTGGCGTGATGGGCGTTGTGGTATTTGTGGGTGGTGCTTTTGGCATTATCAAGCATATGGGTCTGTTAGACGCATCCGTAGTTGCGCTAACCACTAAGCTAAAGAAGCAGGGCTTGTACGTGATTGCACCTGTGATCATGACGGCGATCTTCTTCAACGTTACCTTCACCGGTATGCGTGAACTTGATGTCATCTTTATCTCTTTGATGATCCCGATCTGTATCAAGCTTGGCTATGACGCGATTACGGCACTTGGTGTTGTTTTACTGGCAAGTTGTGCCGGTTTCGCTGCCGCTTTGGCTAACCCATTCTTTACGGGTATCGCACACACTATTGCTGAACTGCCTATGTATTCGGGCATGTGGTACCGCTTTATTGTTGGTATGTTCATGTTGCTAACGGGTGCTTGGTATGTACTTAACTACGCACGTAAAGTTAAGCAAGACCCGACCAAAGGCTTGTTGCACGGTACGGGTTACCACTACGAATCTAACGTTGAAGCGAAAACACTGACCACACGTGAAAAGCTTGCGGGCATCGCGTTCTTGGGCGTGTTCGCGTACATGATCTTCGGCACGTTGACGATGGGTTTCGGCTTCACTGAGATTGCAGGTGCATTCGTGGCGATGGCGATCATTCCGGGTTTGGTGGCGGGTTTATCTCCCAACAAGATTTGTGAATACTGGACCAAAGGTGTTAGCGACGTATTGGTCGCGGTACTGATCATCTTTTTCGCTCGTTCAGTGTTGACCATTATGGAAGATGCGAAGATTGTTGATTCTATTATCTTCTATCTTGCACAGATCATTTCTGGTAGCTCTAAACTTGTGGCAGCAGCAGGGATCTACTTCTCGCAGGCTGCGATCAACCTGTTCATTCCGTCTGGCAGCGGCCAAGCGGTGATCACCATGCCAATCATTATTCCGTTGGCTGATATTGGTGAAGTGACTCGTCAAGTGGCGGCACTGGCTTCTCAATTGGGTGATGGTATCTCTAACTATATTTACCCAACCAATGGTGGCTTGTTGGCGGTATTGGCTATAGCAAAAGTACCTTACACCAAGTGGGTTCGTTTCTTCTTACCGCTGTTTTTGTTCTGGTCGGTGGGTGCTTTGGTTTCCGTTGTGATTGCTCAAATGATCGAGCTAGGGCCTTTCTAAGGTTCTGTTTAATCGAATGCATGGACAGTTAAGCTTAACTGAAGCCGTGTGAGTAAATAATAAGGCAGCGAATTCGCTGCCTTTTGTCGTTTAATAAGAAGCTACGCTAGAGGGAGTATCACTCTTCAAACTGATAAGAAGAGGGCACCACAATCACGCCTTGTTTTGATATGTGGAAGCGTTTCGCATCGGCAAGGCTATCAACACCGATCTGGGTTCCATCTGGTACTTTAACGTTCTTATCGATGATGCAGTTTTGTATGTGGCAATTTTTTCCAATCTCAACATCTTCAAACAGAATACTATCAATCACAATCGCGGCATTACTGACTTTCACTTTAGGGAAGAAGATAGAGTTTTGCGCCGAACCACCTTCAATCACTACCCCATTCGCGATCATCGAGTTGATGAATATCCCTTGGTTCCCCTCTACAGAAGCGATGGTTCGCGCTGGTGGCAGTTGTTGGTCATAGGTGCGAATCGCCCAATCCGGTTGGTATAAATCGATAGGAGAGGCTGGCTTTAACAAGTCCATGTTGGACTGGTAATAAGAGTCGATAGTACCCACATCTCTCCAGTACGCATCTTGGGTCACTCGGCCTTCTTCATCACCAAACTTATACGCGTAAACGCTGTTGTTGCCGACCAACTTAGGAATAATGTCTTTACCAAAATCGTGGCTTGAGTTCGGATCTTCGGCGTCCGCCAGTAGCGCTTGTGTTAGTACCTCTTTATCAAAGACGTAAATACCCATTGAAGCCATGCTTCGAGTTGGCCTACCAGGTACACATGCAGGGTAACGTGGCTTCTCGGTAAAGTTATTGATCTCTAGAGATTCATCTATCTCCATCACACCAAACTCTTTGGCTTCGTCAATCGAAACCTCCATGCACGCCACGGTTAGGTCGGCCTCGTTCTTTTTGTGCTGCTTAAGCATTGGCGCGTAATCCATGCGATAGATATGGTCACCGGATAACACCACCACATGCTTGGCTTCACTACGAGAAAGCAGATACAAGTTTTGATAAATCGCATCGGCAGTACCGCTGTACCAGCTATCACCGGTTCGCATTTGTGGGGGAACATTGGTGATGTATTCGCCGAGCTCGGGGTTAAGCACCGACCAACCATCTCTCAAATGTTTTTGCAAAGAGTGAGACTTGTACTGAGTCAGCACCAAAATTTGGCGTAGCCCGGAGTGCAAGCAGTTCGCGAGAGTGAAATCGATGATTCGATATTTGCCACCAAAGGGTACCGCAGGTTTTGCACGGTTATCAGTGAGAGGGGAAAGCCGAGAGCCAACACCGCCGGCCAGAACGATTGTTAGAGTGTCTTGCATGATCAGAACCTCAATGTATTTATGATTATGAACATAGACTTGCAAGCACTAAGCCAAATGTAACTCATTGAATATTATACGAGGCGAGATTGATTCTTGTTGCTCTGCACCAAAATGAAGCGTTCGAGATATTGGCTTGCTCTATTTTGATCCGAAGAGTTACGGGCAAAGTGACGGATTGAATTAACAAAATGACGCACGGAAAAGTTGCATTACAAAACTGTCAATAAAATGAAGGAATAAAGTGATCGGGTCGATATAAATTTACACAAATAATCACAACTTTTCACAAATTGATTTCCATCAATAAAGTAGGGTTATTCTATGCTACCTTGCACGCAAAATAAGAAATGATTACTCATTCACCAATAAAGATTAAGCCCCCAAAAGGAAATTATAATGAAAAAAACAGTATGTGGTATTGCGGTTATTGCGGCTCTTATGTCAACCAACGTTCTTGCTCATAAAGAAGGTGATTTCATCATCCGTGCAGGTGCAGCAACAGTTTCTCCAAACGATAGCAGTGGTGCGGTTCTAGACAACTCAGACCTTGAGTTTTCAGTAGATTCAGATACTCAACTTGGCCTGACTTTTGGCTACATGTTTACTGACAACATCAGTTTTGAAGTACTTGCAGCGAGCCCATTCTCACACAATATTTCTGTTAATGGCTTAGGTAAAGTTGCTGACACTAAACACCTTCCGCCAACGTTTATGGTTCAATACTACTTCGGCCAAGCGAACAGCGACTTCCGTCCTTATGTGGGTGCGGGTATCAACTACACGGTATTTTTCGATGAAAGTTTGAATGGCACGGGTAAAAGTGCAGGCTTAAGTGACCTATCTCTTGACGATTCTTGGGGCTTGGCGGCTAACATCGGTATTGATTACATGATCAATGAAGATTGGTTCTTAAATGCGTCAGTTTGGTATGCAGATATTGGTACAACAGCTAAGTACAAACAAACAGTGGGTGGAACAACAACACAATACTCAACAGATGTTGATATCGACCCATGGGTATTCATGATCGGTGGTGGTTACAACTTCTAATCTCCCTATTCAGTTTACTAAAGGCGCTCAAGCATCAGCCAGCTTGGGCGCTTTTTTTTGCTTACTTGTTAATAGAGTGCTCGCCTTAACTCTCTGTTGTTATGAGTGAAAGAAACCTATTGTCATCATTTATTGTTAATAAAAGAGAAAGATAAGTGTCATCAAAGTCTTCTATGATCGCGATTCAAATCATGGAGGATATATGAATCGTAAATTTAATAAGCTGACACTATTACTGCCTATCGCGGTAAGTTCTGCTCTAGTAGGCTGTTCTCAATCAACATCACCAACGACAGCTACGCCATCTCAAACGTCACTTGATGCTTTTAGCCTTCAATGTCAATCCATCGAACAGCCAAGCGCTTCCAATACTGAGGTAACGGGAATCAGCCTAGTTGGCCGTGCTATTGCTGACGCCCCGTTTGATACTTCTGCAGCCGAAATCGTCAGCTACGATTCATGTACCGACAAGCTTTATGTGGTTAACGCTCAAGCTCAGAAGGTTGATGTGTTATCAATGAACTCGGCTAGCGAACCAACCTCTTCGGGTTCTATTGATCTTCAATCAGCGGCTGCAGCTTCTGGTATTGATATTGGTGCAGCGAACAGTGTGTCGACTCATCAAGGGTTAGTGGCCGTCGCGATTGAAAATGCCGACAAGCAAAAAAACGGCATCATTGCACTTTATCGTTCAGACACATTAGAGCTGATCACTACTTATACGGCTGGTGCACTACCGGACATGGTGAGCTTCTCGAAAGATGGTCGCTACATTGCCTCTGCAAATGAAGGTGAGCCGAATGCGGATTACAGCATTGATCCTGAAGGTACAGTAACGCTGGTTGATTTAACCAATGGTCCGTTGCAAGCGACAGTCACTCAAATTGATTTCAAGGCATTTAATCAAGGTCAGCCTCGTCATGCAGAGCTGAGCGACAAGGTTCGAATCTCTGCGCCGAATGCAACCGTTGCTCAAGATCTTGAACCGGAATACCTAACGTTTGCTGATAACGGAAAGCTCTACGTAGCCCTGCAAGAAAACAACGCGTTGGCCGCGATTGATGTGGCGAGTGCACAAGTGGATGCGATTCTTGGACTAGGCGGAAAGCTTTGGGATAACGCTAAGCTAGATGCGTCAAACAAAGACAAAAATATCGGTAATCTACAAAGCTACGCAATGTTAGAAGGCCTTTACATGCCAGATAGCATCACTAGCTACAGTGTTGAGGGCAACACCTACATTGTGACTGCGAACGAAGGTGATGGTCGTGAGTATGGCATCAAGACCACGCAAGAAATGTGTGATGAGAAAGGTTTTGAGTGGGACGGTGACGATTATCAAGGCACCGAAAACTACACTACAGAAAAAGACTTTTGTATTGCTTATGTCGATGAAGTACGCGGCAAGAAGTTAGATGTTGACGCTAACCACCCATTGGCTGGAGCGTTGAAAGACAACAAGCAACTTGCACGTCTTAAAGTGATTAAGCCACAAGGGACACTCGCTGCTGACCAAAAGGTTCAAGCATTCGGCAGCCGTTCTTTCTCTATCTGGGATGAGTCAGGCGAATTAGTGTTTGATAGCGGCGATGATTTCGCTCGAATCGTACTTGAGCAAGATCCTGCAAACTTCAACAGCACCAATGATAACAACCAAAGTGGTGACGATCGCAGTGATGATAAAGGGGTAGAACCTGAGGCTATCGAAGTGGCTGAGATTAACGGTAAGTACTATGCCTTTATTGGTCTTGAGCGCCAAGGTGGCATCATGGTTTACGACGTAACACAGCCTAAAAACGCAACTTTCATCAGCTACTTGAACAACCGAGATTTTACACAACCAGTGTGCACTAAGGTTGATGAAGACGGTGATTGCGACAACGATACTTACAACTCGAAAGCGGGGGATTTAGGCCCTGAATCAATCAAGTATTTCACACGTTCAGGTAACCACTTTATCGCTGTCGGCAATGAAGTAAGTGGTAGCACATCAGTTTACCGCGTTGAGTTTTAATCAAGCTTATTATTAGCAATTAGCTCGAATCAAAACAAAGGCGCCACGACTTGTTAAGTAGTGGCGCTTTTTAGTTCATCGCTTATTTAGTAGCGATAGCAAAGACCTATGGCTGTTGCTTAGTTGGTGCTAGAGCAATCTCACGGATACATACGTTCTGTGGTTGTTGGTAAGCGAATGATACAGCGCGAGCAATGTCGTCAGCTGCCAATACGCCGCCCATGTCTTCTTTCCAAGAATCGTAACCGTCTTTGATCTCTTGAGATGTTGTGTGAGACAGAAGTTCTGTTTCTACAGCACCCGGTGCGATAGTGGTAACACGAACATTTGAAGCCGCCACTTCTTCACGAACGTTCTCAGAAATAGCGTGTACCGCGAACTTAGTACCACAGTAAGCTGCGTGGCTTGGGAATGTTTTCTTACCCGCGATAGAGCTGATGTTGATGATAGTACCTGTGTTGCGTTCCATCATCGGAGCAAGTACAGACTGCATGCCGTTTAGAAGACCAATCACGTTCACATCGAACATTGTCTTCCACTCTTGTGCGTCTTGAGTATCGATTTGACCAAGAAGCATTGCACCAGCGTTGTTGATAAGCGCATCTACAGGGCCGAATTTCTCTTCACCTTGTGCGATTGCTGCATCAAAAGATGCTTTGTCTGTTACGTCTACTTTTACTGACAGTGAGTTTGGTAGGTTCAGCGCTTCAAGGCGGTCAATACGACGAGCTAAAAGTAGCAGAGGGTGACCTTCATCGCTTAGACGACGAGCGATTGCTTCACCAATGCCAGAGCTTGCACCTGTAATTACGATTAGTTTTTTCATTTTGTTTCCTCTGTACTTTTATTGCGTCGGTTGGCTACGACGTATTGTTTAAGTGCATTCGAATCAAGTGCTTGTTGCCTTGCTTCGTTGCGATGGAGGTATATTAAGGAAAATAGCATTGTTGATATATAGCGCTTTACTTGAAACACTGTTGCTGTGGTGCAACAATAAAGCGTGTATCTCATAACCTCACTAGTAAGCTGGCGGCCATGCTCAATCAAATTAACCTGTCTGATATTCGTTCTTTCGTGCTGATCGCTCGTTTAGGTAACTTCACTAAAGCGGCGGAGGAGCTTGATGTGTCTCGCTCCCACGTGTCACGCCAAGTGAGTAGTTTAGAAAAGCAGATGGGCGTGACGCTGTTTATCCGCACCACACGAACCTTGAGGCTGACTCACGCAGGGCAAGATCTTTACGCGAGATGCGAACAAGCCTTAGATAATATAGACCAAGCCTTGATTGCTGCTGTGGACGATGTCGAAGAAGTGCGCGGCGACATAAAAGTAAACTGTGTTGGCGGTTATTTGGGTGAGGTGATCATCGCTGATCTGGTCAATGAGTTCATGCAGCTCTACCCAGACATCAGCATTAGCCTTGATTTCAGTAGCAACCGAGTGGATCTGATTGAAGATGCTTTCGATATCGCTTTTCGCATGGGAAGCTTAGAAGACGCGGGCTTTATCGCAAGGAAGCTATTGGACATTGAGATGGGAACACTGGCGAGCCCTGAGTATTTCGTTCGTAAAGGAAAACCTAATCACCCTAAGGATCTTATCCATCATGATTGCTTAACAGGCTCGGTGCGTAAGTGGAGCTTTCAAGCGTTGGACGACACCAAGAAAACGGTCGATGTGCATGTGACGGGCAGGCTGCAATGTAAAAATGGCCGAGTGTTGGTGCAGGGTGCGAAGTCGGGTAACGGGATTATTCGAGTTCCCACTATCTATTGCTTACAAGAACTCAATGACGGACAACTAGAGCAGGTGTTTGATGAGTGGGTAGTACCTAAAGTGGACTTTTCAGCGATCTACCATCGAGACCGCTATCAACCAAGTCGAATTCGAACCTTCATTGATTTCGTAAAAGGTCGCTTTGAGCAAATGCCAGTGAGTTAAACGTGCTTGCTGTGTCTGCTATTCGTTTGACTGGTTTGGGCTTACATCTCGTCGATTTCGTTTTGTAGGCTTTCCAGCTGATCCAGAATCAGTAAAAACTTCTCACCAAAGGGTGTCACTTGATACTCAACTCTTGGTGGGAGTTCGTTGAACATTTGCTTATATAGAATCCCGAACTCCACATTTCGCTTCAAACATTCATTCAGTACCTTGGTCGATAATCCTTCGACCGAGCGCACCATTTCACCGGGGCGATTAATGCCACTTGCCAGTAATTGGTAAACCGTTAGCGACCATTTACAGCCGTAGATGGTTTCGACCATACGAGCGGAACGCTCTGGTGCTGATTTTCTTGAAAAAAAGTTTTCCTGATTTTTCATAAAGATGTACCAATAAGTACCTACCTAACCGATTTGTACTTACTATTCATAGTGTTAGTTCAAAGCCTAAGATTACCACGTTCACATGACTTAGGAGATAACAAAATGAACTTCACTAAAAATGGTATTGCAGTAGTAATCGGTGGCACAAGCGGCATGGGCTTTGAAACAGCGAAGCAGTTAGTCGCTCAAAACATCCATGTGTTGGTTGTCGGCAATAACCCAACTAAGTTAGATAAAGCGGTGTCAGAACTTCAATCATTAGGCCACGCTTCTGGTTGGCAAGCTAACCTTTATGATGATGTAAGTGTATCGAATCTTATCGCGCATCTAGAGTCTATCGAAGAGGGTATTGGTTACCTTGTTAATGCGGCTGGCTACTTCAACCCTAAAGCGTTTATTGAGCACCAAGAATCTGATTACGACCAATACATGCAGCTTAATAAAGCGACTTTCTTCATCACTCAAGCGATTAGCAAGTTGATGATCAAGAACGGCGGCGGCAGTGTGGTTAACGTTGGTTCTATGTGGGGTAAGCAAGCAATCAAAGCGACACCATCGTCTGCGTACTCAATGGCAAAAGCTGGCTTGCACGCATTAACACAGCACATGGCGATGGAACTGGCGGACCACAACATTCGCGTGAATGCGGTTTCTCCAGCAGTAGTTAAAACACCGATTTACGAATCTTTCATTAAGCCGGAAGAAGTAGATCAAGCGCTAGAAGGCTTCAACGCATTCCACCCTATTGGTCGCGTAGGTTTGCCGAAAGACATCGCAAACAGCATCTCTTTCTTACTATCAGATAGTGCCGATTGGGTAACAGGCGCAATTTGGGATGTTGATGGTGGTGTAATCGCTGGTCGCAATTAATCAGGATTCTCTTTAGGTGGCTGTCGCGTAGGTAAATAGCAACGAGATGGCCTCCTTGATGAGTATTCGCGTAGAATAGAAGCTAGAAAGACAATAATAATTAAAACGATAACAAGAGTAAGGTCGCCACTATGTTCAACATGGACTTTTCAAAGAGACTGGTTATAGAAACCGAACCACTAGATTGGGTCGGGAGCCCTGCCAAAGGGGTATGGCGCAAGCCGTTAGAAAGAGAAGAGAAAGAATCAGGTCACACGACCAGTGTGGTGAAGTACGATCCTGAATCTTCGTTTTCTGAGCACCCGCATCCACAAGGTGAAGAGATCTTCGTTTTAGAGGGTGTCTTTTCCGATGAAACCGGAGATTTCCCAGCGGGCACTTATATCCGTAATCCGCCGGGCAGCGCGCACTCGCCATCGAGTAAAGACGGCTGCACGATCTTGGTTAAGCTTAATCAGTTTGATGCGAGAGACTTAACTCAAGTCCGTATTAATACACTAGAAACAGAATGGCTTACGGGCATTGGTGGCTTACAAGTCATGCCACTGCACGAGTTTGAGCACGAACATGTCGCTTTAGTGAAGTGGCCTGTCGGAGAACGCTTTCAGCCACATCGTCACTTTGGTGGTGAAGAGATCTTTGTATTGTCTGGAACTTTCAAAGATGAACACGGCGAGTACCCGAAACACACATGGATGCGCAGCCCTCACATGAGTGAGCATTTCCCTTATGTGGAAGAAGAGACAGTCATCCTAGTGAAAACAGGTCACTTGCCATTGGATTAAAGGAATGCTCAATATAAAGATGAGAAAGCCGCATTGTTTTGAACAAGCGGCTTTTTTAGTTTTTATGAATTGACTAGTAAGCAACACCAATACGTTGGCGTGGGAACTTACCAGATTCGAGCTCATCAATCATCGCAATCGCGTAATCGCTGACTGATATTTTGCTGTTGCCATCTTCGTCGGTGAGCAGTTGATCACCACCTGTGCGGTAGGTCGACAGTTTCTCGCCCGGGAAGATTTCTGCCGCTGGGCTAATGAACGTCCAGTTAACCTTGCTGTTAGACTGTTTGAACACTTCAAGAGCTTCACCTTGTGCTAGCGCTTCGTTTTTGTAATCTGCTGGGAAGTCAGGAACGGTCACTAACGGTACGTTTGGCGCCACTTCTAATGAACCTGCACCGCCAACCCAAAGTAGGCGCTCGATACCAAGGCTTGGTAATGCGGCTAACAATTTAGTCGCAGTATTTTTTACGATGTCGTGATTACCCAAAGCACGTCCGCCAATCGAAGTGATTACTGCATCAACGCCGGATAGTGCGGTTGCAAGGCTTGCTGCTTCATCTTGTAAATCAAATGAACGAACCTCAACATTGTTTATTTCTACACGGCTTGCATCTCTTACGACTGCAACCACGTCGTGACCACGAGATTGAGCTTCTTGAGCAATGTGACTACCAATCCAACCAGATGCGCCTAATACTGCAATTTTCATAATGTCTCTCCAATTATCTAATTTATTGAGTCGTTTTCTCGACAGCCATTGCAGTCTAATAGCTCACTAGATTGCGATAAATATCGTAAAATGATGTAGATTGTATCTATATGGTGATCTAATAAGATTTGATTAGCTAGCAAGTAGTTCAAGGAGAGCGTGATGGATAGGTTGACGGCAATGCGTAGCTTTGTCGAAGTTGCGAATTGTGCCAGCTTCACTCAAGCAGCAGAGCACTTAGATATGAGCCGGTTGCAGGTTTCACGTCATGTTCAAGAGATCGAAGGGTGGCTAAAACAAAGGCTACTGCACAGGACCACTCGTAAGGTAAGTTTGACTGCGGCAGGAGAGATTGCGTTGCAACGTTGCGAAAAAATTCTCCATGAAACCGCAGAGCTAGAAGTCACTGCACTTAATCAAACCGACGATCTTTCAGGGGTAATTCGAATTGCAGCGCCGATTGGCTTAACTCAAAACATGTTGTTGGATGTGGTTGAACAGTTTACTGAGCGTCATCCTAATATCACGGTCGAGTTGTTTGCCTCAGACCGTTTTGCGCAGCTGGTAGATGAAAGAATCGATATTGCCCTTCGCTATACTGATCAACCTGACGATAGCTTGATTGCTCGAAAGCTAATGGAAATTGATTCAGTGGTGTGTGCCTCTCAAGTCTACCTAGACAAACATGGTGAACCTCAAACGGTCGAAGCACTTCGACAGCATAACTGCTTTCGCCATTTGAGTGTTTCTAAGTGGGATTTCGTTAAGGATAACCAGCACTATTCGGTTGAGGTGTCTGGCACCATTAAGGCTAACGATGTTGGAGTATTAACTCGCGCCGCACAGCATGGAAAAGGGATTGTTCGCTTACCTTGTGACTTAGCGAATCCATTGATATCGGATGGTAAATTGACACGAGTTTTGGATGATTTTGTTTCACCGAGTAGTGTGCTTTGGGCGGTGTATTTGTCTCGTAGTTATCAGCTGCCAGTTGTTCGTCAGTTCATTGATTTTGCAGCAGAAGCTTGGTCTAGCGATATCAAGTCTGGCGATGTTTGAAGTGGCATAAATGCTTACCCGCATAAATCTACAACCCATAAATACAAAAATCCGATATCAAAGGTGATATCGGATTTGAACTCAATAATTCAGAGTTCCAGCACGCTCTCCTCTCACGAAGTCTTTACATGTAATGATGCACGGATAATCGGGTATTTATCACCTTTTCGTTTACGTCTGGTAAAGGCTGATACAAGCTTCTAGTAATGTCGGATAATACTTGGTCGTAAACTTGCGATACGACGCTAGAAATATCACTGGTTAATTCGTACATGCTATCTGCTGGTTGGGTGGCTTCAGTGCTTGATGCGATCTCGGTGAGTGCATGCATCGCACGTGTGCAAATGGGTGACCCACTGCTGATAGGACAGATAATCGATAATTGGTTGAGTTTACGGTGTGTTTGAGATGCGTAGAATTTGAATCTCGCATACTCCTCAGGCTTCTCCATATCAGGTATACACATGCGTAACTTGGTCAGGATTTCCATGCAGTCTAAGATCTGTTGCCAATTCATGTGATACTCACGGCTCATGTCTTCTCGCTCAGACTGAATCAGCCAGATGATCATCACTTCATCCATCAAGAACATGCTATGGCGAATTGTTTTGCCATGAATCGATTGGTTACGCACCAAGCTGCGGTTTTGCCAGTCACTGTGCATGGCAATGAGCTTAAGGTGATAGATGCGGTACATAGGGCGACTATCGAACGAGACATGAGATTGAAGTAGCTCAGATACCTCAAGTATGTTGTCGTAAATCTCGTTCACTTTACGAATCGACTCACTAGATAATCGATAAGCCAGAGCGTAATGCGTTGCCGCGCGATGTTTGCGTGATAACAACAATAATTCTCTAAGCAGAACTAAGGTTTCAAACCTGTGTGATAGCGCTGTTTGTCTCTTCCTTGAGAAATGAAACAGGGCCGCAAGTACTAATAGGGATAAACCCACTGAAATAACTACAAACATATTCAACTCCTAATATTTGTATACCTACTTAGTGGTAGTGCAGACACCGTGCCAAAATAAATAAGTGTTATATTTCAGTTGCTTATGATTTCTCTGTAATTATGGATGATCAATGATGGTGTATGACTTCACCATTCGAGTGAATGTTTCTCATGTTTTGCAGGATTTTTTGAGAGGTTAGTCGTCGGTGGGGAGATGGAACTTAGATTTCAGAGTAGGAAATGAAGAAGGCCTCACCCTTTATATGCTTTTAACTAGAAAAAGCAGTAAGAGTGAGGCCTTTCAATATTCATTTCTGAGCTTCGTTAGCTTAAGTGCTAAGTGTTTAGCATTGCGGACTAAACTAAACGTTACGCAAGCTTAAGGTCGAACTCAGTGCGGTACATCACCATATCTTCAATGGTCAGTACTGGCATGTTGTGTAGTTTACCGAAAGCAACGATCTCTGGCGCTTTTGCCATTGTGCCGTCTGGGTTGGTTACTTCACATAATACGCCTGCCGATTGAAGACCAGCCATTTGCATAAGATCCACAGTACCTTCTGTGTGACCACGGCGAGCAAGTACACCACCTTTACGCGCACGTAATGGGAATACGTGGCCAGGGCGAGCTAGGTCAGTAGGCTTAGCTGTTGGGTTGGCAGCTGTCTTGATCGTTGTTACACGGTCAGCGGCAGAAACACCGGTTGTTACGCCAACTTTTGCTTCGATAGTGACGGTAAACGCAGTTTGGTTTGCGCTGTTGTTATCAACAACCATAGGTGGAAGTTCAAGTTGGTTTGCTTGCTCGTCGGTTAGACACAAGCACACAATGCCGCTGCATTCGCGGATCATAAGCGCCATTTGAGCATTGGTTAGGTGTTCTACTGAGTAGATAATGTCGCCTTCGTTTTCACGATCTTCATCGTCAAGTAGAAGTACGCCACGACCTTCGCGCAGAGCTTGCAGTGCGTTTTCAACGCGAGTGATTGGTTCGCCAAATTCGGCAAGTAGTGAAGACTGATTCATGGTTAAACTCCTAAAATATCACCAGAATCAGGGCTGTATGAGGGATCTCAACCGAGCACAACAAAGCCTACTCATTACAAGTAGCTTGTACCAATCGTAGTAAACAACTGGTCATTCTAGCTGGTTAAAACCCTTGATAACGGCGTTAGAAATTTTTGACTGTAGAATAACTACTTATCGAAAAATTTTGCCTTGTTCTCAAGCGTTTTTCCTGCGCTATCTCTGATCATTTATTTACTGTGATTGGTATTAGCTCATTATGGTTTTATCCAAAACGAAATGCACCCGTCTGAGTTGGAGGCATCAACCCAATAGATAGGTGCGCCTTTCCAACTTAAACGAGTGTGTTTCCATTCTCTCTCATCCGGACTATAACCGTCGGCTCTGGCATCTCACCAGATCTGCTGACCTCGACGAATCGAGCGCTCGCGGGCTTATCTTTAGATTTTGCTAAGGACATACCGCCGGTGGGGAATTTCGCCCCGCCCTGAGAATAAAAATTAATAATTTGTTTTGCTTTGAAAGCAGACCAGATGGTAATCCTTTCGATAGTGGATTTAAAGGACTGACAGCAAAGTTTTTCAGATTCTGGCCTTATAATCCGGTAAGTGTTCACTTTATCGGCAGACCTTAGCGTGTGGTGTTTAGTCGGGCGCAGGCTATGTTTAGTGGGTTTTGATGTCTATATGTACACAAGTGGATGGTCTGGATTATTGGTGATGGCGTGACAGTTCATCAGCTCAATACTTAAGAGGCCCTTTAATCGATTATTGTTACACCATGACGGCTTACTGACCGTTTTGACATAAAATTGATATTGGCGATGCTAAGCTGCGATAGCATCCGACCACTTTATCTCAAAGATCTTAGCCATGACTTCTCTGTTCTCTAACAAATCCAAAGGCTTATTACTGCTCGTTTTAAGCTTGTATTCTCTAGTGCCTTTTTTGATCTTTGGATCTGACTTCGACCTTGGAAGCGCGGTTCTGCCTTTCTACGGTGCTTTTATGACGTTCGTGACTTACTCGGCAGGCAATCAAGGATTCTTGGTGACGCTCGCTGTTTTGTCTTTAGTCTTGCTCACGATGAAGTTTTCTAAAGCTAAGTTAGTCAGCCTTTGTTTGCAACTCGGCCTGTTGTTGGTGCTTAGCTTTGCAGCGAAGACCTTCTTAAAGCATTCAACAGAGAGCCCGCGTCCTTATTCTGAGTATTTGGTAACGCAGGAAGTGGTTGAAATGCCAGAGCTATTTTATGAGCTGCCTTTGGTAGAAAAAAATGCCGCGATTGAATCTGTGCAAGATAAGGTCAGCGAGTGGCGAACGCGTCATTGGCTTGGCGAAACGGACTACTCTTTCCCATCTGGACACATGATCTTTGTCGGTGTGTGTTTGGCATTCTTTGGCGGATTGTTCCTAGAGGCGAAACGCTTTTATCTAGTCGGCGGTTTGTTGGTTTGGGCTGGTGGTGTCGCCTATAGCCGTGTTTGGCTTGGCATGCATCGACCTGAAGATTTGGCGGCGTCTATCGCCTTTGCGGGTTTAATTTATTTATTGGTGCCACTGATTCCAACGCAAAAGATAGAACCTTTATTGCCTAAGTTTTTAAGACGAGCATAAATCTATAATTAACAAGCAGAGATTCTGGCTACTGATTGAGCCCGAGTTCTGCTTGTTTCTTTTTGGTTAGACCTAAGGACACAATTCGGTGTGACTCAGTTAGGTAGTATCTTAGTTCCTCATCCCTTTCTGGTGTGCTCTCAAAAAGCTGAATCCACTTCATGCCACGAGAAGCAAAGTAGGGTGCGGGTTTATAGCCTGGCTCTTCTTTGAGAAAGTCGAAATTCTGATCGGACGCCTTGAAGATAAAAGCAGGCTCATCTTTCGGTCCCCAACCACCAATCGCAAACACCTTGCCACCCACTTTCCAAACGTGAGAGTTATTCCACTGCATCACATAACTGGTTGCAGGCAGTGACTCGCAGAATGCATTGAATTCGTCGTAAGTCATAGAGCGTCCTTTTATCTATTGGGTGTTTGATCTGTGTTGGTTTTCGAAGATTTTTTCTTCCCGTTTTTATCGCTAATAACTAGCCAGCTAACCCCTGCCAGATTGCTGTAAAGCCACTGATAGAACATAGCAGTAATGAACCAATGCGTATCTTCTCTTTAGGGATGCTTTGTGTCGTCATCAATGCCACTTTGTAACCCAACCAAGCCGCAGGCAGCAAAGGGATGGTAATGATCAAATGGTGCATGGTGAAGAAGCCAATCGGGATCTGTACCAGTAACGAGATGATCGAACTAAACACGAAAAACGCAGAAAGGTTACCACGAAGCTGATTGGCATCTTGGTGTTGCAGTAGTAGTGCCATCGGAGGACCACCAATACCCGAACTGGTGCCAAAGAACCCAGAGAAGAACCCCGCAATACCCATCTTGGTTGGGGTTGGTTCGAGTCTAAAGGGCAGTAGGCTAACAATCACGGCAAATACTACCAATAAGCCCAACCATAGTGACAACACGCTCGTTGAAACCATCACCAACAAAGCACCACCTGCCAGTGACCCCGGAATACGGCCCAGCAATGCGATTTTTAATCCACCAATAGAGATATTTGCTCGATGTTTAAAAGCGTTGAATAACGAGATAAACAGACCGATTAAACAGATAGGCGCAGGTACATAATCTGGAGAGACCAAAAACAGCAGTGGGGCTGCAACAATGGCCAAACCAAAGCCGATTGCGGTTTGCACAAACGAGCCGACAAAAATGAGTGCCATTGCGATAAGGACAGTCTGATCTATGTATTCCATAAGCCTGCGGATTAGTTTTAAAGGAGCGGGTGGATACTATAAATGAAAACCAAAACAATAGTCTTATTATTCAGTGAGGTTTATGCCAGTTTCGCTAGTTATAATTTCTATTATCGCGACCAACAAAAAAGCGAGTGAGTATCTCAGGATGCTTCCTTTCAATACTCACTCGCTTTATTGGAACGACTTGTTGTTTACGCTAGTGGGGGAGTCAGCATAAAACGTTAAGCCATTGCCAATTTCAGTCGCTCAATCGGCTTGTCATTGATTGGTAAATGGATAAGTGCTGCTGCAAATGCCAGTACCACCGTTGACCACCAGATTGGCTCGTAAGAACCGTAGTAATCGTAAATACGACCACCAACCCAAGCGCCTAAGAAGCTACCCACTTGGTGAGTAAAGAACACCAAGCCGTACAACGTTGATAGGTAACGGGCACCGAAGATCTGACGAACTAAACCAGACGTTAGCGGAACCGTACCTAACCAACAGAATCCAATGGCCGCACCGAAGATAGCCGCAGTTGACTCAGTCACAGGCAGAGTAACAAACGCACCTATAACCACAGTACGCACTAAGTACAGTGCAGACATAACGTGGCGTTTGCTGAACTTGTCGCCCATCACACCCCAGAAGTAAGACCCGAAGATGTTGAAGATGCCAACGTAAGCCAGTGCCATCGCAGCGCTGCTCGCTGGCAGGTCTTTATCTGCTAAATAGCTCGGTAAGTGCGTTGCGATAAACATTACGTGGAAACCGCACACGAAGAAGCCCGCGTGAATCAACCAGTAACCTTTGTGAGCAAACGCTTCAGACAGTGCTTCTTTCAGTGTTTGGTTCTCTTCAGCTTGCGCTTGTTTGTTTGAGGCTGCTTTAGGCGCTCGCATGAACAGCGCAAAAGAGATCATCAAACAACACAGTACGCCAAACACTTGCATCGCACTTTGCCAATCAAACTCGTTCAGCATGTATTGTGCGCCCGGAATCACAGCGAACATACCAAATGAACCTGCAGCCGTGGTTAATCCAAACGCTTTAGCCGCGTGTTCTGCTGGCACAACTTTCGCCACTGCGCCAAGCACGATCACATAACTTGTCGCACTTAAGCCAAGGCCAACGAGTGCACCCAATGAAACGTAAAGCATGCTCGATTCGGTAGAAATTGAGGTAAGAAGTAAACCCAAACCGTAAGCACATGCACCTGCGATAATGATGCGTCTTGCTCCCCATTTGTCAGCGGCCATACCAACAAAAGGTTGGAACACGCCGAATAATAGGTTTTGTAGCGCAATCGCAAAGCTGAAAAACTCGCGACCTGTACCGAAATGCTCTGAAATTGGCATCATGAAAATGCCGAATGATTGTCTGATCCCTAGACTGATAATAAGTGTGCCTATCCCAAGCCATACCAGTAAAGGAAAACGGAAAATACTCATTCTAATACTCTTAAATTAATGGTGGTGATGTGAGTGGTCTTGCGCTGACATGTGTTGGTCAGTCATCTCATGGTGATGTTCGTGCCCAGAATGCTCATGCGCTGACTGCTGGTGGCAGCCACTGCTCACGGCATGCTGAGCCAGGAGATCAATCAATGGCTGACTGTGATGCACAATAACCAAACTAATGACGAGAAATAGCGTCATTCTGGCCAGTTGGGCAAAAAGAGATTGTGAAAACATACGGTGTTGACATGCGCTCAATGTTGTAAGAAGTCGCGCATCATAGTGATGAGTAGGTTATGTATCAAATGACCATTTGTGATGTAGTCTATGCGTTTTATGCATAGATTATCGCTTGATTGGAATTGGGACAAAACGTGTTCAATAAATAAGAAAACTTGAAGCTCGTTGGTTAATACAAACAACTATCTAATTAAGAATGAAAGCCCAAATTTAGGTTTATAACTATATGTTTAATAGCGGTTTTCACAAAGATGTAAAAACTAATATACAAACTAATCACTAAGCAACATTGCTCGTTCACTCGACTTATCTGTCAAACATCGTAAATTTGGACATAAATCGTTTCAAGACTACTGAAACGCGATGTTAAAAGATTCAGGGAGAGTCATTCACATGGATAAAGATCATAACCTTCGCGAAAACTTACTGGCACTGATCTTAGGTAGCGCACTGGTTTCACTCGGCGTTATCTTTTTCAACCAAGTCGGTTTGCTCACCGGAGGCACGGCTGGTCTAGCGATCTTCATTACCAAAGTAACAGATTTGAGCTTTGGCCAAGTGTTCTTCGCACTTAACTTACCTTTCTATATTTTGTCGGTTGCTCGTATGGGCTGGCGCTTCACCATCAATACGTTTATCGCTGTTTCGATTGTTTCGTTCGCTGTGGATCACTTGTATCACGTGATTCAAATTGCCGAAATTCATGCATTGTATGCAGCTTTACTTGGTGGTGGCTTGATTGGTACCGGCATGTTGGTGATTTTCCGTCACAAGATGAGCTTAGGTGGCTTCAACATTCTGGCATTGTTCTTACAAGAACGTTTTGGAATTCGAGCAGGTAAGGTTCAGATGGCATTAGACTGCACGATTGTTGTGCTTTCTCTGTTCATTGTTGATGTGTCATTGGTTCTTCTGTCTGTGCTTGGTGCGATAGTCACCAACTTGATTCTAGCAATGAATCATAAACCGGGGCGCTATCAACCTGTGGTAAAAGCGGAAGCAGCATAGTTCGGTTCGCCCAAGCACTCGATTCGCAGATTATGAAAACAACAAAGCCAGCATCAATTGCTGGCTTTGTTCTATTGAAATAACGGATTCGATGTAACGATTAACACTTGCCGCAGTTGGCGTTCGGCTTTAGCTCGCAATCAATCACATTGCCTTGTTGATCCAGGGACAAGTTACAACACTCTTCAAACAGGTTCTTAAGATCAGCACGGCTTTTTTGCACGCGGGATTTAACCGTTGAGTAACTGACATTCTGCGCTTCTGCGATCTCTTTCTGGCTTTGACCTTTGATGTCGACCGCAAGCAGTAGCGATGAACTTTGTTCTGGCAATGCCTGAATAAAAGGTTCAATACACAATGAAAGCATCTGCTTAAATTCAGAGTCGTGGTCTAAATCGGTAAACCACAGATCTTCAGCATCAATTTGGCTATCGCGTTGTTGGCGTGCATGCTTACGGTAGAAGTCGATAATGGTGTTGTTGGCTAACTGGAACAGCCAAGCCTTAACACTGCTCGCATCTTGTACCTTGTCTAAGTTCTGATAGGTCTTAATCAAGATATCTTGGAGCAAGTCGTCTACATCCGCAGAGTTGTTGACCTTTGAATGCAGGAATGACTTTAATGCTTGCTGATACTCGGCCCAGACTTGTTCGAGCTTCAAAGGTGCCCCGTTCAAATGTGCATCAGTTGCACTGTTCATTTACGCAACACTCGTCTTGTAAGAAATCAATCACACCTTCTAGGCATTCATACTCCGCCACGCAGAATAGAGTTCTTCCTTCTCGTCTTTGGCTGATTAGGCCCGCAGACGCCAAGCTTGATATGTGGTGAGACAAGGTAGAACCGGGAATGCCTAGCTCTTCTTGTAGGCCGCCAACTGCAATGCCTTGGTAGCCAGCTTTAACGACACTCTTATAAATGGTTAGGCGAATAGGGTGCCCCAACTCTTTAAGTGCTTTCGCAACGACTTCTAAGTTCATATTAACTCCTCAAGATTTAATTTCGATGTTAGTCGAAATGTATATCGAATTCAAATTTAAAAACGGTGTCTGTGTAAGTCATTGAAAAATTGTGTTTTCGAAAATCATTTCGATTTTTGTCGAAATAAAGCTTGATCTGGAGCTGTTTATTTCTATAATTCGAGAATATTCGAAATTAAGGGTTGGTTACTTTTCTCATAGAGCCCGACCTTCAATCCAGTTTGGAGTTAATTATGAGCAATGAAATGTTAACAATGCTAAAAGACGCACTTGATATGTTCGCTTTCTTAGCAGTAGAGCTAATTATCCTTTTCTTAGCGATCAGCTACATTGTTGGGATTCTTCAAGAGTTCCTTACACCAGAAAAGATTCAATCTATCCTGAGCTCACGTAATGGTAAGGGCTATGTGGTTGCAGCACTATTGGGCGCAATTACACCTTTCTGTTCATGTTCGACCATTCCTTTCCTAAAAGGATTGCTGCGTGCAAGAGCGGGTTTCGGTCCAATGATGGTGTTCCTATTTGGTAGCCCACTATTGAACCCGGTGATCATTGGTTTGTTCGTGATTACGTTCGGCTGGCAAGTCGCGGTGTTCTACTTCCTTGTAGCAATGACGGTGTCTGTAGTGGCTGGTTATGCACTTGAGAAGCTTGGCTTTGAGCGTTACGTAAAACCTGAAGCGTATGAATCAACAGGTTCAGCTTCAAGCTGTGGCACTAGCTGTGGTGACTCTGCTCCTAAGAAAGCAGCACCGGCTAAAGCGGAGTCTTCATGTGGTACAAGTGCATGCGGCGAACCTGCACCCGTAATGGCGAAAGAGACATCTTGCTGCGATTCTAAAAAAGAAGAGCCACAAGTCACGGTTTCATGTTGTTCAGCGGATGGAAGCGCAACAGCTGAAATCGTAGAGAAGAAAGAACCTAGCCGTTGGATGAGAATTTGGTTCTCAACTTGGAAAGACTTTAAACAAGTTTTCCCTTACCTAATGATGGGTATCGCGATTGGTTCATTCATCTACGGCTTCATTCCTACAGACCTTATTGCACAGTACGCTGGTGAAGGTATGTGGTATGCGATTCCAGTAGCTGCCGTGATTGGTATTCCACTGTACATTCGTGCTGAAGCGGTAATCCCACTAAGTGCAGCTCTAGTACAGAAAGGCATGGCGTTGGGTTCAGTTATGGCATTGATCATTGGTAGTGCAGGTGCAAGTTTGACGGAAGTTATCCTGCTTAAATCAATCTTCAAGAACCAAATGATTGCAGCATTCCTATTCGTTATCCTAAGCATGGCGATGGGTGCAGGCTTCCTATACAGCTTCATCTTTGGTTAATCAGGCTTGATTCTAGGATAACTCCCCAGATACCAAGAGATAGTTAATAAAAAGAGCTCACTTAGTTGAGCTCTTTTTTTGTTTAACTGCTTATCAAATAGGAATATCAGACTGGGTTTGGTAGCGTGGCAGAAGTACCGTGTGCAGCGAAAGCGTTGGTAGCTAACACATCGCAGTGGTGCCGATTAATTGCATCGCCGTAGTTGTTGGTTATGCCGGGAAACTGAAAACGATACATCGGAATACCATAACGACGTTCTCTCTGCTGGCCGATTCTATCTTTGCTCGTCCATAGTAGTCGGTTCTTAGCCGTGTAAGTCATACCGTGCATTTTATTGAAATACGCTTCATGACTGCGCATTTGCTCGTACAGTTCGATAATGCGTTGTCGAGAGAAGTTCAATGTCGTACTTGGTTTAAGCTGCGTGCCCCAACCGGTTAATACCTTTTCCATGAAATCTCTTGTCACCAGTCCTGGGCCGGTAAGTAATCCCGCGCCTTTGCTTCCGCCGGAAGTATTCGCATTCCCTACCAAAGTGCCGTGTCGGCCGGGCATGTAGGTGGTGTAATATTGAGTAGAAGGGGATAAGCGAGGCATTCTCGCTTTGAAAGCCAATGAACGTTCGTCTTCAGCAAAAACACATACGATTTGTTTGACGTTTTTGCCCAGTAATTTGTAATCCTTGAATGCGTTCATCCCGCCGGGCACAGGGTCACACGCAAAGATGTTGACGGGAATATGGCTAAGCTTGGGATCTTTGAGCATTCGGTTCGCCAATTCAAAGCAACTCACACCACCACGACTCCAGCCTACGATGTTAACTTGGCTAATGGGCTTAGTTTGGCGTTCAATCGCTATGTTCTGCTGGCGAGCCGCGATACCTTGTTTGAGATCGGCTGCCAGTGCTTGTGAGTCTTTCAACCAATCCTGATATTTTTGGTTGGTTGCGAAAGGCCAAGCGGACTTTTCTGGGCGAGATTCACTAAGCAGCCCTTTGGCTCGCTTCATGTAGTCATTCTTATCTTGTTGGCTTCCCCGCAAGATATTCAGCACATGGCGCATGTTGCTGTCGATACCTTTGCCTAGCAACGTTCCTTTAACTCCGGAGTACGTGTCATCTTTGCCTTGCTTCAACCATTCGTTTTGATTCCCACTGCCAACGCCATCCACTTGGATGTAGTCAATCATGTCTCTGCCAGTCGTATTCTTCGCTAACGTAGAAATCAACTCACCTGAAACGTAGTTTTTATGATTGTTGTCTTCTGAGTTTGATCCTGTACCACAGAAGAATACGGTAAAAATTGACATATATTCCCTTAAAATAATTCACCGAAATTATCGGAAGTATAACTGTAGAATCATAAGCTTGGAGCGGAATCTCCATTAATTGGTAAAGGTCAGACCAACAACGGGCAGAAATGGAACGAGGCGCAAGTTTTATAAATTGCATGCTTTGTGGTTTTTTGGAGATGTTGAGATAGGTTACGACCGTCAAGAAATATCAATCTAAGTGTCACAATACTCGTCGTTATTTTGTCTAGTATCAAACAGCAGGCTGATTTTGCCCTAGCGCTAAAATCTAATGCCTACACTTTGTATAGATACTTGCTGTCTAAGGGTTACGACCTAAGGAGCCGGTAATTTATAACAGATCGCTTTCGAGCTTAGATTAAGGTTGATAGGAGGGAGTATGTTTGCAATACACAGGGAGTATGAGTTACAGAATCAGCAGCATTTTCATGCACACATTCAGGTAAAGCCAACAGGGAATCTAGAGTTTGAAATTTTAGAGTCTCATGAACATCACGATACGGATTTTAGTCATTTATCGTTTGAGCTCGAACAAGGGAATATCAAAGTGCTTGGGCGAGATGAAAGTGGTCAACAGACGGATTGGCAACTTTTACTGGCAGAGGAAGATGCAAAAGAACTTAATCATTTGGTTGTGTTGGTGTCTGAGCAGTATGAGACGTTAATGCGAGACCTGATGTGACGAGGCAAGTTTGCAATAAGTTGAGCAAAGCAAATATCGGTAACCCAAAAATCAAAAGCCCGGCGAATAACCGGGCTTTGCTAATTATGGGTGTGTCTCATCGGGCTAGAAACCGCGAATATCCAGCTCATTATTGATCAACACAACACACTGAGAAGCAAACAGCATGTTCGGGCCTAAGCTGATCTTTTCTGTTCCTAAGCGCTTTAAACTGTTGTAGCTTTTCTTCGGCATTGGGATGTGGTCAGTCAGAAGGAAACATGGGTTTTCAGCAATCTCTGCATCACGGATAAAGTCACCCTTCTTATCCATCATGTATAGCTGGTGGTCTTCAGCCAGTTCTTTCACTAATTTTTCAAAGCTCATAGTGCGAACGACGATCCCCGGTTCAACCTGACGAATCTGCTCTTTGGTCATACCTTGAGAAGCGTCAACTGCTCTTACTACCGCTGATAACAATGCCGATTCATGAAAGCCGCCAATGTTGGTGATTTCATTTGAATTGAAAGTGATCGTACGTGAGAAGTCTTTAGTACTTTCTAATACAAGGTGCACGGTGACATTCTCACGATGAGATTGAGCAACGAAGATCGTGTTCATAAGAGTATGAGCCAGAATCTCAGTATGAGCGTCTTGCCCAACACCTTCTAAGATAAGTTTGCTCTCTGTAGGGGCTGCGCGAGCGCGTAATACAAATGAACGCATGGAATGTACCTTGTCAGTATGTGATAAAGCGAAACGGACTTTATCAACATGAATTGATGAATAACCAAAATTGTGGCGGTATGTAACTCTTTTCTATTAATGAAGTCAAATGGAGTTGCGCTTAGCACCAACCCGCGAACTTTGAGTATTAAATAGAGAATGACCACATTACAAGACGGTAAGGGTTGAAGCGAACCAATGTTTACATAGATAGTATGCGCAAATTATTAGGTGGCTTGCAGAAGGAAGTAGTCGATGAAGTTACAGAAGATTAATAAAGAAGAATATAGAAAGAAGATGAACCTGTTGCTGGTGTCGTTAGTTGGGTCACTCGCTGTGTTCGCCATTGTATTCGGAACCATACTGATTGACCTATTCGGTTCAGGACAATCAATCGCAGGCGAATCGACAGGTAATTTCCACTTGAACGTATTAGGTGTGATCTTATCAGTCGCATTGAATGTATTTATCGCGAGCCGTGTAAAAGGGCATGATTACTTCAAAGAAGCACTTTATGTATGGAACCTTAAGCAAATCCATAATCAAATCTATCGTAAGCTAAAGCGTATTCAACCCAAAGCTGAGCAAGGCGACCGAGACGCGCTGACCATCCTTTACTTCTACTACACCACGCAAAAACAGGTATACGACCTAGACAACAACACATTGACGATAAAAACGGTTCAACAGTCGCTAGATAACATCGTAGAACTGAGTGATAAATGGAGTATTGATCTAGATATAGAGGAATTTTCGAAAGACCTAGTCGCGAAATTTTAAGTGATATGCTTGTAATTGTATGAGCTTTGACCGGTAAAAGAAGCTTTTGACGTAAAAGTAGACACTTAAGCAACTTTTTTGAATTTTTATCAAAAAAGGGGTTGCCATGTTTTCGATGATCTCTATAATGCCGCCTCACTGACACGGCAGACGCCACAAGGCTTCAGCGGTAATCAGTAAGACGGAAAGTTCGAAACAAATTAATTTTAAAAAGTGTTTGACACTTAAGATTAAATCGCTAGAATTCACGTCCGCTTTCAAGGGTTTCTTTGTAAAAAGAAAGTTTCGATAAGCAAAGCTCTTTAACAATTTAAACCTATCAATCTGTGTGGGCACTCGTTGATGAATATCAAAACGTTTTATCGTTAGATAAAACAGATTCTTCGGAATCAAAATTGATTTCAATGAACTGAGTGACCAATACGTTTAACTACTTGTAGTTATTCGGCACAGTCAATTCATTACCATTCTGTTGGAATGGTAATAGCTTTAAAATTACATGTTCATGTTTACATGAATATTAGTTTTGAAGTCAGTATTCGTTGAGTCACACCTATTAATTTAGGTAATCAAAACTTTAAATTGAAGAGTTTGATCATGGCTCAGATTGAACGCTGGCGGCAGGCCTAACACATGCAAGTCGAGCGGAAACGACACTAACAATCCTTCGGGTGCGTTAATGGGCGTCGAGCGGCGGACGGGTGAGTAATGCCTAGGAAATTGCCTTGATGTGGGGGATAACCATTGGAAACGATGGCTAATACCGCATAATGCCTACGGGCCAAAGAGGGGGACCTTCGGGCCTCTCGCGTCAAGATATGCCTAGGTGGGATTAGCTAGTTGGTGAGGTAATGGCTCACCAAGGCGACGATCCCTAGCTGGTCTGAGAGGATGATCAGCCACACTGGAACTGAGACACGGTCCAGACTCCTACGGGAGGCAGCAGTGGGGAATATTGCACAATGGGCGAAAGCCTGATGCAGCCATGCCGCGTGTATGAAGAAGGCCTTCGGGTTGTAAAGTACTTTCAGTTGTGAGGAAGGGGGTAGCGTTAATAGCGCT
>NZ_JALNTS010000029.1:0-435 GCF_023161725.1 Vibrio sp. 1CM24A | reverse complement strand
GTCCCGTTCGTCTAGAGGCCTAGGACACCGCCCTTTCACGGCGGTAACAGGGGTTCGACTCCCCTACGGGATACCATCTTTAAGCACATTTATTTAAGTGTTTTTAAAAATGGTTCAATTTATTGAATCAAGCTCTTTAACAATTTGGAAAGCTGACTGATTGATTTACTTACGAGTAATTCAATCAAATTTAAAAGTTCTCAATGTTTATCTTTCATTAGATAAACACAACAAACACATTCAAGTGTCTTGTATTCGATTCAAACTTGTTTGAATCACAATTGAGTCCGGCAAACAGTCATTAAGAATTAACCCTTCTTGATGACAACCAAAAACCTTGGTTAGTTGCCATACACTAAGACCCTTTCGGGTTGTATGGTTAAGTGACTAAGCGTACACGGTGGATGCCTTGGCAGTCAGAGGCGATGAAAGGCG